>NZ_CP063362.1:0-343500 GCF_016807805.1 Xanthobacter dioxanivorans
CATGTGAGCCAAACCGCTTCAAGCCGCCGGATTGGAAGAGGGCTGAAATCGCGTCATCGACCCTGTTGCCGTGTTGCGGGCATGCGATCATAAAAATGTGCCAACCGCTGTGGAGCGCCCGTGAGTTCCCTCCAGATTCGCCACACCACGACCTATCGCTTTCACCGGCGGGTGACGTTCGGCCCTCATCGCCTGATGTTGCGCCCACGTGAAAGCCGCGACCTGCGCGTGATGTCCAACACCGTCCGGCTGACGCCGCAGGCGACCGTGAGCTGGGCGCACGACGTCTCCGGCAACGCGGTGGCCACCGCCACCTTCCACGTCGGCGGCACCCTCCTGGTGGTCGAGAGCGTCACCGACCTGCAGCTGGACGCCGTGGCCTGGCCGGTGTTCGACATCGCCGGCTCCGCCGTCTCCTTCCCCTTCCGCTATTCCGACGACGAGTGGACCGATCTCGGCGCCCTTGGTACGCCGCAATATCCCGATCCGACCGGTCGCCTGCGCGCCTGGGCCCAGGGCTTCGTGCGGTCGAGCCCCACCGACACCCTGTCGCTGCTCCAGGACCTCAGCGCCGGCGTGTCCCAGGCCATCAACTATCAGAGCCGCGACGAAGAGGGCACGCAGACCCCGATCCAGACCCTCCAGCGCGGATGGGGCTCGTGCCGCGACTTCGCCGTGCTGTTCGTGGAGGCCACCCGCAGCCTCGGCTTCGGGGCGCGCATCGTGTCCGGCTATCTCCACAATCCCGACCAGACCCTCCAGGGGGTTGCCGGCGCCGGATCCACCCATGCCTGGGGAGAGGTGTTCGTGCCCGGCGCGGCTGGATTCCCTTCGACCCCACCAACCGCAGCATGGGCGGATCGAATCTCATCCCCGTTGCCGTGGTCCGCGACATCCGCCAGGCCATTCCGGTGGCCGGCACCTTCATCGGCGACACCAATGCTTTCAAGGACATGACAGTGGAGGTCCGCGTCACCTCGTGAAGCGCCGCCCCCATCGCGGGTCGGGGGGATCAAGGCGCGCAGCCCGCCGCGCCTAGGGGCGGCGGCGGTGGAGGCCCCCATCCTCGGCCTCGGCCTTGCGCCACGCCACCCGATCGGGCGGTAATCGACACGGTCGTACGGCGCGGATCGATCGCCCCGCCAGAGTGGCGGGGCAGCAAATATTCGCGCAGGGCCGACCCGCCTGCGCTTCCATGAGAGTAAGCCCATGATCACCTCGCCCGATCAGAATCCCCCCTCGCTGACCGAGCTTGCGGGATCCCCGCCGCTCCACCTCCCGGCCGGGCGGCTGGACGGCTGCATCTGTCTCGTCGTCGGTGCCACCAGCGGGATCGGCCATGCGACGGCTTTGCGGATGGCGAAAGAGGGCGCCGCCGCCGTGGTCGTGGCGGGTCGGCGGCAGGCGCTGGGCGAAGCTCTCCGAAGCCCTTCGCCGGGCGGGCACGCAGGGCCTGTTCGTCGCCGCCGACGTCACCCGCGAGGCGGATCTGGCCCGCCTGGTGGAGGAGACCATGGCACGCTTCGGCCGCCTGGACACGGTGTTCAACAATGCAGGCTTCCAGGAGCGCCGCGCACCGCTGGCCGACCAGACCGACGCCGTCTATCAGCAGGTCTTCGACACCAATGTGCGGGCGGTGTTCAACGCCATGCGCCACCAGGTCCCCGCCATCATCGCCTCGGGCGGCGGCGCCATCGTCAACAATACGAGCGTGAGCGGGATCAGGAACCCCAATCCCGGCCTCTCGCTCTACAGCGCCTCCAAGGCGGCGGCCATCTCCCTGACCCGCGCCGCCGCCATGGAATATGCCCAGTCGGGCGTGCGCATCAATGCCGTCGCGCCGGGCCGCGTGGTCACCGACATGATGCTCGCCTCGGGCATCGCCGACATGCGGGCCGTGGGGGCGGGGCTGCCCCTGCGCCGCATGGGCCATCCGGAGGAGGTGGCGGCCGCGGTCGTCTGGCTGCTGTCGCAGGAGGCAAGCTTCATCGTCGGCCATGTGCTTTCGGCCGACGGCGGCTTCCTCGCTGGCTGATGGACCGGCGGCCCCCTCCGCCCGTCGCCACGATCCCGGCGGCGCAGGCCTTCCGTCCGCGGCCCGATAGCCGACGAAGTCGGAGCCGCCGCGCACCGGCAGCAGCCTTCCTCGCCCGCCGGCACCGCCTTGCTGTTAAGGGCTGCGAGCATGGCCGGCAGCACGAAGGCCGGAGATGAAGCCCAACTGGTGGGCCGTGGGTGAGGGCATGTGGATCACCTCCGCCGGCCCGGGTGCAGACGCTCGACGAACGGCGCGAGTTGGCGAGCAGGGTGTTGGAGCGGCCCCCTTGGCTCGTCAGTGGTGCCCGAGGCCCGGCGCTATCTCGCCGCGCCCATGGACTGGAGCACCGCCTCGCTCGGCCAGCAATCCACCTTCAGCCCGGCGGATTTCTGGTAGGCGCCGAGGGCCGCGCGGGTCAGCATCCCCGCCTTGCCGTCGATCTTGTCGCCGTAGAGGCCCATGCGGGTCAGGTGCTTCTGCATCGCCACCACCGAAGTGGTGCGCAACTGCGTCGAGGCGGTCCACGGCGTCACGAACGGCTGCGGGTCCACCATGCGGTCGGAGAGATGGCCGACGAACAGCACGTAGAGATCGGAGAAATTGTATTCCTTGATCACGAAGTAGTTCTTCGTGGTGAGGAAGGAGGGGCCATAGGTGCCCTCGGGCTGCAGCAGCGACGCCGGCTGCCCCTGCTCGGCGGCGGAGAGCCTCTCGACCGGGGCGAAGCCTGAGCGCAGCCACTCGCCGATCGGCCTTTTGACTTCGGGCACGCCCAGGGTGCAGTCGGCGTTCGCCGGCGCGCGGACCTCGTAGGCCCAGCGCACGCCGGGCTGCCAGCCCTTGTCGGCGAGCTGCTTGGCGGCGGACGCCAGCGCATCCGGCACCGAGCGCCAGATGTCGACCCGGCCATCGCCGTCGAGATCGACGCCGTGCTTGTAGTATTCGGAGGGCAGGAACTGGGTGAGGCCGGTGGCGCCTGCCCAGGACGAGCGGAAGTCCTTGCGCGCCACCGCGCCGTCATCGAGGATCTTCAGCGCCAGGATGAACTCGTCGCGATACTGATCCTTGCGGCGGCCCACATAGGCCTGCGTCGCCACCACGCGCAGCGTGTCATGGGGGGAGGTGTAGCGGCCGTAATCGGTCTCCCGGCCCCACAGGGCCAGCACCATGGTGGCCGGCACGCCGAACTGGCCTTCGATCCGGTCGAGCGCGGCCCGGTGCTTCTGCATCAGCCTCCGCCCCTCGGCGGCGAGCCGCGCGATGGTGGATTCCTTGACGTAGCTGGCCGGCACCTGCACGAACTCCGCCTGCGCCGATGCGCCGGTGGCGGGCCGTCCCGGCAAGGCGAGATCCGGCAGCTTGTAGTCGGGCTCCAGGCCGCGCGTCTCACGCTCGAACGTCTCGCGCGAGACCCCGGCCGTCTGCGCCTGCGGCCACAGCGAGGCGATGAATTGCGTGAAGGCGGCGTCCGCCGCGCGGGCGGGCGCCTGCAACGCCAGCGCCGCCAGCAGCACGGCGAGGAAGAGGGTGCGGCTGCCCGGTCGCACGGTCACACCTGGATTTCGAAAAGGTGCATGCGCAACGCTAGCACGGAGCGGCGCGGCCGTGAACGCGCCACGGGCCGGTCAGTTCACCGGCCGCATCACGCCCAGGCCCGCACCCGTTGCCTCTGGGTTCCAAGCGTCGCGATGCCGAGCTCCATCACGTCGCCGGCCTTCAGGTAGACCGGCTCCGGCTTCTGCCCCATTCCCACGCCCGGCGGCGTGCCGGTGGTGATCACGTCACCCGGAAGCAGGGTCATGATCCGGCTGATGTAGCTCACCAGCGACGCCACGTCGAAGATCATCGTCCGCGTGTTGCCGCTCTGCATCCGCCGCCCGTTCACGTCGAGCCACATGTCCAGCGCCTGCGGATCGGGGACGTCGTCGATGGTGACGAGATAGGGTCCGATCGGCCCGAAGGTGTCGAAGCCCTTGCCCTTGTCCCAGGTGCCGCCGCGCTCCAGCTGGTATTCGCGTTCGGAAACGTCGTTCACCAGGCAGTATCCCGCCACGTGACGAAGCGCCTCGTTCTTCGGGACGTGGCGCGCGGTCCGGCCGACGACGATGCCCAGCTCGACTTCCCAGTCGCCCTTGGTCGAAGCCGGCGGCAGGACCACATCGTCGTTCGGCCCCACGATGCAGCTGGTGGCCTTGGAAAAGATGACGGGCTCGCCCGGCAACGGCATGTTGGCCTCGGCGGCGTGATCCGCATAATTCAGGCCGACCGCGACGAACTTGCCCACTTGGGCAACCGGGCATCCCAGGCGGGGCTCCCCCTCCACAAGGGGCAGCGCGGACAGATCGAGCGCGGCCAGGCGGGCGAGGCCGGCGGGCAAAAGGACCTCGCCCGCGATGTCCGGAATTTCCCCCGAGAGGTCGCGGATGCGGCCGTCGCCGTCGAGGATGCCGGGCCTTTCCTGCCCGGCGGGACCAAAGCGCAAGAGCTTCATTTCATCTTCCTTCCCCTGGAGCCGCCGCCGTTCGTCCGGTGATCCCGGGCCCTCGGCGTCACCGGGAGCCCGGGCGCGCCTCAGGCGAGGGCCGGGCGGAACCGGCGCGCCACCAGGGCGAGGGTGCCCAGCCCGCACGCCAGGATGATCGGCACCAGCAGCAGCATCACGTCCGCCGGCGAGCTTCCGTATGCCACCAGGACACCCGCGAGCAGGGGACCCGCCATGGAGCCGAGGCGACCAACGGCGACCACGACGCCGACGCCGGTTCCCCGGATCTCCGCCGGGTAGCATTGCGGGGCGATGCCGTAGAGGATCGACTGGACGCACAGCACGCCGACACCCACCAGGGTCACGGTGATCAGCATGGTGGCCAGCGCTGGCGGCAGAAGGCCGAGCATCGTGAGGGCGGCGGCGACGAAGGCGAAGCTGGCGCCGATGGCGACCACCCGCTGGCGACCGTCCAGGACCCGCCCGCCGATGAGGCTGCCCACGGTGCCGCCGAGGCTGTAGAGGATCAGCGCCAGCGACGCCTCGCTGCGCGAGAAGCCCTGCGCCACCAGCAGCTGCGGCAGCCAGTTCATCAGCAGGTAGACCACCATCAGGCCCAGGAAGAACGCGCTCCACAGCAGCAGCGTGCCGACCATGGCGTCCGGCCGGAAGACCTCGGTCCATGGCGTCTTCCGTTCGGACGAGCCCGGCGTCGTCTTCAGGGCCGGCAGGCCGGCGAAGATGAACGGCACGAGCAGCAGCGGCAGGATGCCGCCCACCAGGAAGATGGCCCGCCAGTCACCACCGTGGAGGTCGAGCAGGGCAATGAGGCTCGCCACCGCCGCGCCCAGGGGCATCCCCGCATACATGAGGGCCACCGCCCGTCCCTTGCGGTCCGGGCCGACCGCCTCCGAGGCGATGGACACGAGGTTCGGCAGCGCCCCGCCGAGACCCACCCCGGTGAGGAAGCGCAGCGCGATCAGCATCTCCACGGATGTGGAGAGGACGGTGGCGAGGGAGGCGATCCCGAACGCCACGAGCGCGATGACGAGCCCGGCGCGCCGGCCCCAGCGATCGGCCATATAGCCGCCCGCGAGCGCGCCGAACATCAGCCCGAAGGTGGCCGAGGAAAAGAACAGGCCCATCTGCTGGGGCGTCATGTGGAAGGCCGGCCCGATCTTGGGGGCGGCGATACCGGCTGCCTGCAGATCAAAGCCTTCGATCACCGCGGCAAGAGACACGTAAAGCAGCGCCCTGCTTCCCGCGGCGGCCGGTTTCAAAGCTGTCGTCATCCCTTATTCCTCCCGTTTGTCGCCACCTGTTGCGGCCGTTGTTCATGGTTCCGCCGATGGCTGGCCGGCCGGGCGGTTCGGGCCTTGCCGGCGCGTCCGGTGGGACGCATCGGCAAGACGTATCGGCAAGGCGTATCAGCCAGACGCGCCAGCACGACGCGTCGGCAAGGCGCATCGAACCTGCGCCCCGCCGGGACTTGCCGGGACTTTCCGGGACTTGGGCGTCCGGCCGTCAGGCGACGGCGCCCCTGGCCTGGAGAAGGTCCAGCGCGACGTCGACGATCATGTCCTCCTGCCCGCCGACCATGCGGCGGCGACCGAGCTCGGCGAGGATCTCGCGGGTGTCGACGCCGTAGAGCTTCGAGGCATTCTCCGCATGGCGCAGGAAGCTGGAGTAGACCCCGGCATAGCCGAGCGAGAGGCTCTCCCGGTCCACCCGGACCGGACGGTCCTGCAGCGGGCGAACGAGGTCGTCGGCGGCGTCCATCAGGGCGTGGAGATCGCAGCCGGTGTCCATGCCCTTGCGGTTGAGCACCGCGATGAGCGCCTCCAGCGGCGCGTTGCCGGCGCCCGCGCCCATCCCGGCCAGCGACGCATCCACCCGCACCGCGCCGGCCTCGATCCCCGCCACCGCATTGGCGATGCCGAGCGTGAGGTTGTGATGGGTGTGGACGCCGATCTCCGTCTCCGGCCTGAGCACGTCGCGCAGCGTCCGTACCCGCAGCGTATAGTCCTCCGGCAGCAGCGCGCCGGCGGAATCCGTCACGTAGACGCACTCCGCCCCGTAGCTCTCCATCAGCCTCGCCTGCTCGGCGAGCGTCTCGGCCGGGATCATGTGGGCCATCATCAGGAAAGTCGCCGTGTCCATGCCGAGGTCACGCGCCGCCTCGATGTGCTGGCGCGACAGGTCGGCCTCGGTGCAATGGGTGCACACGCGCACCGAACGGGCACCGGCCTCATAGGCCTGCTTGAGGTCGTGCACCGTGCCGATGCCGGGAATGAGCAGCACGGTGACCACCGCGTGCGTGCATTCCTGCGCCACCGCCGCAATCCATTCGGCGTCGTCATGGGCGCCGAAGCCGTAATTGAAGGTGGAACCGGTGAGGCCGTCGCCGTGGCTGATCTCGATGGCGTCCACCTTCGCCCGGTCGAGGGCACGGGCGATGGCCCGCGTGGTCTCCAGCGAATATTGGTGGCGGACAGCATGCATGCCGTCCCGAAGCGTCACGTCCTGGATATAGAGCTTGTCGGGATTGGTGTGGGCCATCACGCGGCCTCCTTCGCAAGCGCGCGGGCGGCCCAGCGATCGGCGGTGGCGAGAGCCGCCGACGTCATGATGTCGAGATTGCCGGCATAGGCCGGCAGGTAGTGCGCCGCCCCTTCCACCTCCAGCAGGATGGTGGTCTTCAGCCCCGAGGCAGTGCCGATGCCCGGAATGCGCACGGGCGCGTTGTCGCCGATCACCTCGAACTGCACCTTCTGCTTCAGCCGATAGCCGGGCACGTATGTCCGCACGGTCTCGGCCATCTCCAGGATGGAGGCCTCGATGGCCTCCCGGTCGCCCCCCTGGCTGAGGGTGAAGACCGTGTCGCGCATGATCAGCGGCGGTTCGGCGGGATTGAGGATGATCACTGCCTTGCCGCGCTCGGCCCCGCCCAGCACCTCGATGGCCTTGGAGGTGGTCTCGGTGAACTCGTCGATGTTGGCCCGCGTGCCCGGGCCGGCGGACTTCGAGGAGATGGAGGCGACGATCTCCCCGTAGACCAGGCGCTTCACCGCCCGCTTCACGGCATAGACCATGGGAATGGTGGCCTGGCCGCCGCAGGTGACCATGTTGACGTTGGGCTCGTCCATATTGGCATCGGCGTTGATGGCCGGGATGGTGAAGGGGCCGACCGCCGCGGGGGTCAGGTCGATCACCTTCTTGCCGTCCTTCTGCAGCAGTGCGTTGTTGGTGAGGTGGGCCTTGGCGGAGGTGGCATCGAACACCACGCCGATCTCGGCGTAATGGGGCAGGCGCCGGAGCCCGTCGATGCCCTCGTGGGTCACCGGCACGTTCAGCCGCGCCGCGCGGGCGAGGCCGTCGGACTTGGGATCGATGCCCACCATCGCCCCCATCTCGAGGTGCCTCGACGTGCGCATGATCTTGATCATCAGGTCGGTGCCGATGTTGCCGGACCCGATGATGGCGGCCTTGATCCTCTGGGCGCTCATGCCTGCTTCTCCGAGGTGCCCGACGTTCCGATGGAGACCTTGACCGAGCCGAGGCCGGCGATGCGTGCTTCGAGCACGTCGCCCGGCGCGACCGGCACCATGGGGCCGAGCGCGCCGCTCAGCACCACGTCGCCGGCCTTGAGTGGCGTGCCCTGCGCGGCGCAGGTGCGGGCGAGCCACAGCACCGCCGTCAGCGGATTGCCGAGGCAGGCCGCCCCGCCGCCGAACGACGCCGCGATGGCGTTGCGGTCGAGCACCATGCCGACGCCGGCGAGGTCCACGTCGTCCAGCCGGCGGGTGGCCCCGCCCATCACGTAGACGCCGCTGGATGCGTTGTCGGCGATGGTGTCGGAGATGCGGATGTCCCAGTTCCTCACCCGGCTGCCGACGATCTCGATGGCCGGCGCCACGTAGTCGATGGCCCGGCAGACCTCGGTGGGGGTGACGTCCGGCGCGGAAAGGTCCGACTTCAGGACGAAGGCGACCTCCGCCTCCGCCTTCGGCTGGAGCAGGCGGATGAACGGCACCTCCTCGCCGTCGCCATATTCCATGTCGGCGAACAGCACGCCGAAGTCCGGCTGGTCGACACCGAGCTGCTGCTGGACCGCGCGCGAAGTAAGGCCGATCTTGCGGCCCACCAGCCGCCGGCCGGCCTCGATGGCCCGCCCGGTGTTGAGGAACTGGACCTCGTAGGCGGCCCTGAGGTCGAGGCCGATCAGGTCCCTGACCGGCTCGCATGGCACGCCCGCGCGCGCCGCCTCGGACAGCCGGTCCGCCGCTTCACGTATCTGCTCTGCGCTCATCCGAAATCACCTTGAAAGAAATTCGAGCACGAGGGCGTTGAACGCCTTCCAGTGCTCCCACTGGGCCCAGTGCCCGCAATTGTTGAAGACGTGCAGCTCCGAATTGGGGATGCCGGCGATGAGGCGCAGGCCCACATCCATGGGCACGAAGCGGTCGTTGCGGCCCCAGATGATGAGGGTCGGCGCCGCGATCTCGCCGAGGCGCGGGCCGAAATCGGGATACTGCTTCGGGTTGGCCGCGAAGCTCGCGACGAAGTTGTCCAGATGGTCTCGGCGCTTCAGCATGTTGTCGAGCCGCGTCTGAAACAAGTCTTCGGTGAGATCTCCGGGGTCGAAGACGAAGACATTCATCATCGCCTTCAGGTTTTCGATGGTGGGCGAACGGTAAAGCCCATTGAGCAGCTTGATGCCTTCGGTGGGCATGGGGGTGAACGGGCTCACACCGCCGGTGCCGCCGCCCATGAGCACCAGCCGGCCCACCCGCTCCGGATGATCGAGGGCGAAAGCCACCGCGCTGTGGCCGCCCATGGAATTGCCGAGAATGTGGATCCGCCCGAGGCCGAGCGCATCGGCGACGCCGGCGAGCACGCGGGCATTGAGGTTCGAGCGCGAGCCGGTGTTGACGATGGTGTCGCTCTTGCTCCAGCCGGGGCAATCCACGAGCAGCACCCGGAACCCGGCCTCCACCAGCGGCGTGATGTTGCGGTTGAAGTTGGCCCAGCCCGAGGCGCCGGGGCCGGAACCATGCAGCATCACCACCGTCTCGCGGGCGTTGCCGGGATCGCAGTCATTATAGTGGATGGTGAGCTCGCCCCCGCCCTCGCGGACACGGACGAAACGGCTGGTTTCGGATTCTGTGAAGGACTGGCTCATCTCACGCTTCCAGGGGGCTGACGCGGCAGAAGGCGCCGTTCACATAGATCAGCGGCTCGCCGCCGGTGGGCTCGGAGGCGTGCAGCACCTCGCACAGCAAGGCGTGATGGGTGCTCTCGTCGAACACCTTGACCACCCGGCAATCGAAGCTGGCGAGCGCGCCCTCCAGCACCGGGGCTCCGGAAACCCGGCTGTGCCAGGTGCCGTGCTCGAAGCGGGCGGGGCCGAACACCCCCTCCACCATGCCGGCGAACACCTTGGCGAGGTGCGCCTGGCCTGCCGCGAGCACGTTGATGCACAGGGCGCCGCTGGCGAGGATGGAATCGGCGGCGGCCACCTTCTTGTTGACCAGCACCACCATGCGCGGCGGATCGACGGTGACCGAGCAGACCGCCGTGGCGGTGAGCCCCACCGCCGTCTCGCCATCGCGGCTGGTGATGATGGACACGCCCGATGCCAGGTGCCGCATGCCGGTGCGATGGTCATCGGCGGTGACGGTGGGCAGGTGGCGCAGCGCTTCGTTCGATGCCCAGTCCAGGCGCTGGTTGATGCTGGATGTCATGGCAAGGCCCCGCGCGCTCACGGCCGCACGCCGAAGGGGTTTGCCGCCGGCATGGGATTGCCGAGCATCTGCCCGCCGAGGAGGTCGCCGATATTGTCCTGGTTCTGGGTGATGTGGTTGGCACCGACGAGGATGTCGCGCAGCTGGCGCTGCATGGGGTTGTCCAGCCAGACGCCGCGTGTCGATGTCTTCTTGAAGATCATATGCGCGGCCTCGAAGCATTCGCCGCCGGTGAACTGGTTGGTGGCGAAATGGCGTACCCGCACGTCGAGGGGCACCAGCTCGCCGCGCTGGGCATAGCTCCAGGCCTCGTCGGTGTTGTGGAGGATGCGGGCGGCCGCGCCAAGGATCCTGGCGGAGGCCTCGCCCAGCCGGCCCTTGATGAAGGGATCGTTCACCGCCGCGCCCACGGCCTGGTTCAGGTTCTGCCGCGGCCGCATGTGCTCGACGTAGAGGTCTTCCATGCCGCGGGCCATGCCGACGATGACGGACGACACCGCCGCATAGAACACATAGAAGAACGGCATCTTGTAGAGGTTGTCCACGTGGCCGTGGGTGTCCTCGCCATAGGCGGCGATGACGTGGCTGCGGTAGGACGGCACGAACGCCTCCTTGACCACCAGCTTCTTGCTGCCGGTGCCGGCGAGACCCACCACGAACCAGTCGTCGACGATCTCGAAATCCGCCTTCTGCACCCAGAACGAGCGGAACACCTGCTCGCCATTCTCCACCAGGCGGCCGCCGAGGAAGGCGCCACCATCGGCATGGTCGCAGCCGCTGGAGGTGAGCCACTCGCCCTTGAGCACGTAGCCGCCCTCCACCGCCGTCACGGTCCCGAACGGGGCGTAGGAGGAGGAGACGAGACGGCTCGCGTCCTCGCTCCACAATTCGTCGCCGCAGCGCGGGTCCAGCAGGCCCACCTCGAACGGGTGCACGCCGAGCACCATGACGTTCCAGGCGCTCGACGGGCAGCCGCGGGCCAGCTCCATCAGCACCCGGTTGAGCACGTTGGGGCTCATCTCGTAGCCCCCCAGCGACGCGGCTGGAGAATGCGGAAGAAGCCCGCATCCTGAAACGCCTGGATGGTGGCGGGCGGCACCATGCGGGCCTTCTCGACCGCATCGGCCTGCTCACGCAGCCAGGGAATCATGGCCTGCGCACGGGCGACGATCTCGGCCTCCGTGGGCGTGCATCTCGATCTGTCCAACATCTTGATCTCTCCTGGCGTTCCTCGCTGGGCTTCGCGTGCACGCTGTCAGCGTGGCTCGGCGCTCATGACGCCGTAGCCGGCGATCCATTCGTTGATGGGCCGGTAGTAGTCGCGGCGGGCCCGGTAGCCGCCCTGCGCCGCCGCGAGCGCGGCGAACGCGGCCACCCAGGTGCGCACCTCGTGGGTGGAGCGGCCGGCTTCCTTCGAGATCTCCTCGATGCTGAAGTCGTCCACCGCGTCGAGGCGGCCGTCCAGCAGCAGGTCGATGAAGGCCCGGTCCCATTCGGCATTGAGCGGCGTCTGCGCGGAAAGGGCCGTGCCGTAGATCTTGCCGGCGGCGATGGTGCGTTCCTGCCGCGCCGCGCGTGCTTCCGGGGTGGGATTGCGCCCGCAGATCAGGAATTCGCCGATGGCGTCTGAGGCCCCCTCCAGCAGCGGCACCGGGGGCTCGTGGGACAGCCCACCGGTTCCCACCACCAGGACCCGCTTGTCGAGGGTGGCGATGAAGCGTCCGACCACCTCCCCGAGCTGGCGGATCCGTCGGTAGGGCGCGAAGGGCGGGGCGGCGGAATTGATGATGATGGGGATCACCGGGTAGCGCGTCAGGCTACCGGTCAGCTCCTCCAGGGTCTGCGTGCAGCCGTGGTCGACCTGGAGGCGGTGGGACAAGGCGATGTCCACGTCGCGATCCAGGATGAAGCGCGCCAGATCGAGCGCCAGATCGCGCGCCACCGAAAGCGGGCCCGGCAGCGTCATGTAATCGCCGACCGATTCGGCCGCCGTTGCAATGACGAATGGCGGCATGAGGTCGTAAAACAGGCCGTTATAGTGATCCGGCGCGAAGATCACGATCAGTTCGGGGTCGAACGCTTCCACGTCGGCGCGGGAGCGGGCCAGGACGGCGTCGACTTCGGCGATCACCTCCGGCGCGGGATCGTTGAGGCCGCGCAGGGGCGTGTGCGAGAGGCACTTGAGCTTGATGGTCATGCTGGCTCCCTCGACCGTGGAAGCTGCGGGCCATCGACGGCGCGTGGCTCGCTCCTCCCTTCCCGGTCGCGTTTTTCATTCTGATCGCGTGCACTGTAGGAGCGGCGGCGCGGCAGAAGGAATATCAAAGCGCCCGGATGTGCACTTGGTGCACACGCTTGATAATCAAAGCATTTTTCCGGACTGCGGGAGAAGGAGCACGGCTCCCGCCGACACGGGAATTCAGCGATCGCACGTGTTTCCGGCCGGTCCGGCGACCGGAGCCGGTGCCCCTGCCCGGTGCGGGCCGCCGCGATTTTTGCGGTATGCTGGCAAAAAAATCGGGAGCGAAACATCATGGCGGAAGCCAGCCGCTACAAGAGCGTCCGGGGGCTGAGCCGCGGGCTCGCTCTCCTCAACGTCCTCAACCGCATCGACGGAGGCGCCAGCGTGGCGCGCCTGGCGGAGCAGACGAAGCTGCACCGCACCACCGTGCAACGTCTTCTGGAAACCTTGCAGGCGGAAGGCTATGTCCGTCGCAGCGAGTCCGACGACAGGTATTGCCTGAACCTTCGCGTGCGGGAACTCAGCGAAGGCTTTCGCGACGAGCACTGGATCTCCGCGCTCGCCTCCCCTTTGCTGGGACAGTTGCTGAAGGAGGTCGTCTGGCCGACGGACCTGTGCACCTTCGACGTCGACGCCATGGTGGTCCGCGAGACCACGCATCGCTTCAGCAAGCTGTCGTTTCATCGCTCCATGATCGGCCGGCGCCTGCCGATGCTGCAAACCGCCAGCGGCGCGGCCTACCTGGCGTTCTGTCCGCAAGAGGAGCGCGAGAGCATCATCGAATTCCTGGCGCGGCAATCGAGAATGGATTGCCGGCTGGCCCGTGACCGGCCGGCGCTGGACGACCTCCTGGCGCGCGTCGTGCAGCGCGGCTATGGCGAGAACCACATGAACTGGACCGACGAGCCGAAGATGGCCGGCATCGCGCTTCCCATCCGCGGCCGGCAAGGGCTTCTGGGCTGCCTCAGTCTCGTTTATGTCGCCTCGGCCATGACCACGGGGACGGCAGCGTCCCGCCACCTGGAGTCCCTTCGCAGGGTTGTGCAGTTGATAGAATCAGGTTCGGAAAATATGTAGGCTTTATCATTTCATGAGCATGATATTTATCTATTGTCATTATCATGTATTTATTATCGATATAAATTTTATATCTCGATCTTCTCAAGATGCTTGAGCGAACCGGACCCGGCCGGCCGCGCGATGATGCCGGCGCGCGGACTTGGTTTCGGGCACCGGGATCGACACCGTGCAGGCGAGCCGCCGCCCCGCCCCACCCCACCAGCCGCAGACCGCACCCCATCGGCTGCAACCAACCTGCAACCCACCTGCGGATGCGCTCGCCGGGCGGTACGGAGCATCAGCGCGCCGGATCGTCGCGATGGGGATCGCCGCGTGGCATGCACGGTGCTTGCCTGTCCCGGAGGCTCGATCATCGGGAAGCCGCCGCCGGACGTGGCGCATTCCCGACAAACGGGCGTCTTCATTCGCGCAGGCGGAGGCTGTTGCATGTCCATACACGCGATCCTGACCGACATTGAGGGCGTCGTGGGGCCACTGCGCTTCCTGGAGGAGACGTTGGCGCCCTACGCCCGCGAGCGCCTCGGCAGCTTCATCGTTGCGCATGCCGAGGATGAGGAGATCGAGGAGGCGCTCGAGGAGGCCGGCCGCCTCATGGGTGGGTTCTCGCTGCGGCCCGCGGAGGCCGAAGCGCTGCTGCTGCGGTGGATGAAGCAGGGCCGCAAGCCCACCCCCCTCAAGATCATACAGGGGCGGATCTGGCAGGAAGGATACCAGGCGGGCGCGTTCAAGGGCGAGATCTACCCCGACACCGAACCCAGCCTCGGCGCCTGGAAGGCCGCGGGGATCCGCCTCTTCACCTTTTCCTCCAGCTCGGAGCTGGCGCAGAAGCTCTGGCTCACCTCGGCCGACGCGGATGCAGCCGGGATGTTCGAAGGCTTCTTCGACACGCGCGTCGGGCAGAAGGTGGAAGAAGAGGCCTACAAGGCCATCGTCCAGCAGATCGGGCTGTCGCCGGCGGAGATCCTGGTACTGTCGGAAAACGAGGACGAACTGGACGCCGCCAAGGCTGCGGGGCTCGCCACCACCCGGATCGTCCGGGAGGGCGATGGTGGCGGCAGGCATCCGGTCGCCGCGGACTTCGCATCTCTGGCCCTCGCCTGACCCGGAAAGCCCAGCATCCTGAAGGCTGAGACATGGCACGCTTCACGGTAGAAACGCGGAACGGCGACCAGCTCGAAATCACGGGCCGGGACGGCACCACGCTCATGAAGGCCATCCGCAAGGCGGGCGTGGAAGAGCTGGTCGCCCAGTGCGGCGGCGGGTGCGCCTGCGCGACCTGCCACGTCTACGTGACCCTTCCCGCGGGGACCTCCGGCCCGGATATCGGACCGGGCGAAAGCCGCATGCTGGCGACGAGCCGCTGTCGCAGCCTCACCTCCCGGCTGTCGTGCCAGGTCAAGCTGGATGCCGGCCTTGACGGGATGCACGTGGTGATCGCGCCGGAGGAGGCTGGCGATTTCTGATCCGGACCGCCGGGCGGCCGGCGCGGAGCGCGCGCGCCGCATCGCCCCTTCGGCCGATGCGGCCCGGATGGAGCCGACCTGAACCGAGCTGCCGAGGGGCGTCAAGCCGGCCGCCGCGGCGGATCGGCTACGGTTGCGCCGATGCCGGCGTGCTCAGGCTCCACATGGCATCGAACATGGAGGCTTGAAAGGCGGCGAACTCGGCGCTGTCGATGATCATCCCGAAACTCTCCCGGGCGGAGGAGATCAGGGCGACCTTGTTGCCGTAGACGAAGCAGGTCATGGCCAGCGTGTGCGCGCTCGGGGCGTAGCGCAGCTCGCGTCGCTGCTCCTGGCTCGATGGCCAGATCGGGACGACGTCGCGCTCCGCGGAACGGATGACGCGCAGCCAGATGCCCCGGCGCGCGCGCTCCGACAGGTAGCGCTCCATCTCCTCGAGCCCCGGCTCGGCCATCAGTTCCTTCATGGAGAGCGTGGCGCGCAGGACCGTGTCGCCGCCGGACAGCGTGTCCCACAGCGTGGTGCGGATGCCGTCCGGGCCGGGATGGAAGCGGACGTTCGGCTGCCCGCTCTCGTGATGGTACATGGAGCGCAGCACGGGCATGACATCCTCGAGCATCTGCCGGCGCGCCTCGATGCGCTCCAGCAGGACGCCGGGATCCTGGGCCACCACGAAGCGCCGCTTGCCGTGGTCCACGAACCGGATGAGCCCCTCGGCCTCGAGCTTTGCCAGCGCGTCGTGCGCCGTGGTGCGCGCCAGCCCGGCCTTTGCGGCCACCTCCGTGACCGAGGCCCCGCCGAGGCCGACCGCCGTCAGATACAGCTTGTAGAGCGTCCCGGTGATGCCGATCCGGGCCAGCTTTTCTTCGATGTCCGTCGTCACTTTCAGGTCCCCGATGGGCGAAGCATGGCCGATCTCGTTCGCCGGGTCTATCATCGGTTTTATCCGACACTATTCGTTGTGCAACGCACAAAAATTGAGCGAAGTGCGAGCAGAATGGCCGGATAAATCGGCAATTATGCCTGATCTATCGCCACTCTGGCACCCCTCATCAATTGACGGATTTTCCCGACATAAATACGCTTGTCCACATGCCTGAATGCATGAACGAGCCCTCGGCGGGCGACGCGAAGGAGGATGTCCTGATGGAAGCGAGAGCCGATGCGGGCGCCCTGGCTGCGGCGCCGGCCCAACGTAAGTCCGCAGCCAGGCCCCTGCCGCTGGCGCGGCTCCTCGCCAACGGGTCGGTTCGCGCGGGCCTCGGCCTCGCCGCCTTCTTCGCCTTCTGGCAAGCGGTGTCGGGGTTGGGCATCGTCGACGGCTTCCTGCTCCCCTCGCCCCTCGCCGTGGCGCAGGCGCTGTGGGACCTCGCGCTCGACGGCTCCCTCTGGATTCATCTCGGCGCCAGCCTCCAGCGCGTCGCCGTCGGCTTCCTTCTCGCCTGCATCGCCGGGCTGGCGCTCGGCCTCGTCTGCGGCTGGTGGCGGACGGTCTCCGACTTCGTGCGGCCCGTGGTCGAGGCGCTGCGGCCGATCCCGCCGCTGGCCTGGATCCCGATCACCATCCTGTGGTTCGGGCTCGGCGACGCGGCCTCCTACTTCCTGGTGTTCCTGGGCGCCGTCTTTCCGGCCTTCGTGGCCACCTACACCGCCGTCCGCGGCCTCGACCGCAACCAGATGAACGCAGCCCTGTGCCTCGGTGCCAAGCCCTGGCAACTGTTCTGGGATGTGCTGATCCCGGCCTCGCTCCCCATCATCCTGCCGGGCCTCCGCATCGCCCTCGGCGTCGGCTGGATGTGCGTCGTCACGGCGGAGCTGATCGCCGCGCAGACGGGGCTCGGCTACCTGATCCAGCAGTCCCGCATGCTGTTCCAGATCAACAACGTGGTGGCCGGCATGGTCACCATCGGCCTGGTCGGCTTCGCCATGTCCGCCATCCTCGAGCGGATCGAGCGTCGCGTGAACGCCTGGGCGCCCTCCGAGCGCAACTGAGGAACGAGCCATGGCCGCGACCGCCGCACGCATCTCCCCGTCCCTCCGGGCCCAGGCCCCCCAGACGACGCCGGACGACATCCAGATCGACATCCGCAATGTCGGCAAGGTCTACGGCACCAAGGCCTCGGACGATCCCGTCGTCGCGCTGGACGGCGTGAGCCTGCGCATCCGCCGCGGCGAGTTCATCTCGCTGCTCGGCCCCTCCGGCTGCGGAAAGTCGACCCTGCTCGGCATCATCGCCGGGTTCCAGGCGGCATCGAGCGGGCAGATCCTCCAGGACGGCCGCCCGATCGCCAGGCCCGATGCCTCGCGCACGGTGGTGTTCCAGGACTATGCGCTGTTCGGCTGGATGACGGTGCAGCAGAACATCGAGTTCGGCCTCAAGGCGAAGGGCATGGCGAAGGCCGAGCGCGCCGAGATCGCCCGCGCGCTGATCGCCACCGTTCACCTCACCGGGTTCGAGGACAAGTATCCGCACCAGATGTCCGGCGGCATGAAGCAGCGCGCCGCCATCGCCCGCGCCCTCGCCCCCGATCCGGACATCCTGTTGATGGACGAGCCGTTCGGCGCGCTCGACGCGCAGACCCGCGTGCTGCTGCAGGAGGAGATCGCGCGCATTTCCTCGGAGGCCGGCAAGACGGTGATCTTCGTCACCCACGGCATCGACGAGGCCGTGTTCCTGGCGGACCGGGTGGTGGTGATGAGCCCCCGGCCGGGCCGGGTGCGCGAGGAGGTTCTCGTGCCGCTTCCCAGGCCGCGCACGGCCGAGATGCGGTCCGACCCATGGTTCGTCTCCACGGTCAACGACCTGTGGGAGACGCTCAAGCCGGAATGGCAGAAAGGGGAATAATCCGTGACCTCAGGTATCTCGCGCCGCCGCTTCGGCCAGCTCGCCGCTGGCCTCGCCGCCTCCCTCCCGCTCGCGACGCCCTCGATCCTGCGCGCCCAGGAGGGCGACGTGGTCCGGATGTGCTGGTTCAACACGACCACCGTGTCGGCCCAGATCGCACATGTCCTGATGCGGACCGACATCGCCGCCCGCAACGGGCTCAAGATGGAGATGATCCAGCTCGCCGCCTCCCCCGCCATCACCGAGGCGCTGGTCTCCGGCGCCGGTGACGTGGGCACCCTCTCCGACTTCGCGGCGGTGACCACCATGGCCATCGGCGCGCCGGTGACCACCGTCTCCTCGCAGGCGCTCTTCCGCTCGGCGGTGCTGACGACGAAGAAGTCCGGCATCACCAAGATCGAGGACCTCAAGGGCAAGCAGGTCTACGGGACGTTCGGCATCACCGCATTCCAGAACGCGCAGGAAGCCGTGCTGAAGGCCGGGCTCGTGCCGGGCAAGGACGTCACCTTCGTCAATGTCGGCCCGGCGGAGCTCGCCGACGCGGTGGGCGCCCAGCGGATCGACGCCTTCTTCACCTACGACCCGTTCGTCAGCTATTTCGAGAGCACCGGCCATGCGCAGGTCGTCTCGCAGAACCTCACGCCGGTCATCGTGCTTTCGGCCAACAACCGCTTCCTCCAGCAGAAGCCGCAGGTGCTGAAGCGCCTGCTGCTGGCCAATTCGCAAGCCCTGTTCTTCGCCGCGCAGAACAACGAGCTGGTCAATGGCTGGTTCCGCTCGCTGGAGCCGGCCAAGAACATCCCCGAGGCGGTGCTCCAGAAGGCGTCGAGCTACGACCCGGCCTGGAGCGCCAAGTCCTTCACCGACATCAAGGCGACGCTCTCGCCGGCGCAGATCGCCAAGATGGAGACGCTGGCGAAGTGGGGCGTGGAGGCGAAGCTGCTGCCGCGGGTGCCCGACGTGCCCAAGTTCGTCAACACGACGATCGCCGGTGAGGTCGACAAGGAGGCCGCGGCCAGCGGCTTCGACGTGAAAAGCGTGAAGATCATCCGCCCCTGAGCCGGCTCGCCCATCTCCGATGCTCCCGATGGCGCGCCCGGGGCGTGCGGCGCGCCATCCCCACACCGCCCCACGTCGCCCCGCCCCGGCCCGCCGCGGGCGGGGCGCAGCAGGACAGACATGACCGAAAATCCGGCACATTCGGCAGGCGGGCTCCGCGACCACGGGGCCGGCGCGTTCCCCGGCCGGGGAACGCAAGGAGGCCGCGATGGTCCCGCGGATAGCGCGACGGCGGCCACCCGCCATTTCGATTTCGGCGCCATGCCCGCCGACGCGCGCTACCGGCTCCTGGCCTCGACCATCATGCCGCGCCCCATCGCCTGGGTCGTCACCGCGAGCGCGGACGGCATCGTCAATGCCGCCCCCTATTCCTTCTTCAACCTCTTCGGCGCCGACCGGCCGGTGGTCGCGCTCGGCATCCTGGCGCGGGCGGATCGGCCCAAGGACACCGCCGCCAATATCCGCGCCACCGGCGAGTTTGTCGTCAACCTCGTGCCCCATGCGCTGACGGAGGCGATGAACGCCACCTGCGTCGACGCCCCGCCGGAGGTGGACGAGACCGCCCTCGCCGGGCTTGCCACCGTGCCCAGCCTCGCCGTCCGGCCGCCGCGCATCGCCGCGTCCCCGGTCGGCTTCGAATGCCGCCTCACCCACCTCCTGGAGACCGGTCCCGGCCAGCTCCTGGCGGTGGGAGAGGTGCTGCACGCCCACTACGACCGGCGGGTCCTCGCCGGCGATCCCGAACGGCCGCGCGTCGATGTTGCCGCCCTCGACCTCGTCGGGCGGATGCACGGCGCCTCGGCCTATACCCGCACCCGCGACCTCTTCGACCTCCATCGTCCGCTGTGGCATGGCGGACAGGATGGCGGCGCGGCGCATCACAAGGAATGAGCGAGATGTCCAGGATCAAGGTGGCCGCGGTCCAGGCCGCAACCGTTCCCTTCGACGGCGCGGCCGCGACCGCGCGCACGGTGGCGCTGATCGCCGACGCGGCCGCGACCGGCGCCAGGCTCGCGGTGTTCCCGGAGGCCTTCATCGGCGGCTATCCCAAGGGGCTCGACTTCGGCTGCGCCATCGGCCGGCGCACGCCCGAGGGCCGGGCGGACTTCGCCCGCTACGTGCGCGGGGCCATCACCGTGCCCGGGCCCGAGGTCGACCAGCTCGCCGCCGCCTGCGAGGCGCACGACATCCACGCGGTGATCGGGGTGATCGAGCGCGACGGCGGGACGCTCTACTGCACGGCGCTGTACGTGGGCCCCGGAGCGCTCCTCGGCAAACACCGCAAGGTCATGCCGACGGGTTCCGAGCGGCTCGTCTGGGGCTTCGGCGACGGCTCGACGCTGACGGTGGTCGACACGCCCCTCGGCCGGATCGGCGGGGCGATCTGCTGGGAGCACTACATGCCGCTGATGCGGGCCGCCTACTATGCCAAGGGCGTCCAGATCTGGGCGGCACCGACCGCCGACGACCGCGAAACCTGGGTTTCCACCATGCAGCACGTGGCGATGGAAGGCCGCTGCTTCGTCGTCGGCGCCTGCCAGGTGATGCGCCGGTCGGATTTCCCGGACGATTATGCGAGCCGCATCGACGCGGCCCCGGACGAGTGGATGATGCACGGCCGCTCCGTCATCGTCGGGCCGCTCGGCGAGGTGCTGGCCGGCCCGCTGGTCGACCAGGAAGGCATCCTGACGGCCGAGATCGACTTGGATGACCTGCTCGGCGCCCGGCTCGATTTCGACCCCGTCGGCCATTACGCCCGGCCCGACCTCTTCAGCCTCGCCGTCGACGAAGCCCCGCAGCTCCCGGTGGTGGCGCTGACTGACGGCGGAAGGTCGGAAATCAGCGCCGGCGGCAAGGCGTAGACGGGGAAGAGCAGACCCCGGCCGAGCCGCCAATCCGTCGGGGCAGGTGGCTCGTCTCAGCCAAAAAGGTGGCGCAAGACGGCCGCCATATGAAGAATAGCCATAGCGATTACGGCGCCGCTGGTGGCGCCGATCATCCTGATGCGAGTGCGGATCAATGCTTCCTCATCGCCGGGATTGAGAAAGGTTCGGAGCCTGCTTGTTCGGAACAATGCCAGTGCAGCAGTGGCGGCCAGCGCAGCGGCCGCAAGATGCAGGAGGCTGCTGCGCCCCATGCCCATCCGGACACTCAGCAGCGCAACGAGCATCATGACGAACCCGGTGCGTGACCAGGCGAGGCCTGTACGCTCGGGCTGCAGTCCCTTGTCAGCTCCCCGGTCCACGCGCATGCCAACCACCCAGAGAACGCGTTCTCGATCTGAGAGCGAGGGGGCGATTCCCCGCGCGAATGGATGCAATCTGCTCGGGAAATCGCCCTCTAGTGCACGAGCATCAGGACCGCCAGCCCGGCGGCGAACAGGGTCGTGAAGACCGTGAGCAGGGGCAGAAGCGAGCTGAGCGGCAGATCCGCCTCATGCCGCATCGCCTGCTCGGCCCGAGCCCAGCGCCGGTACGCCGTCCCGGCCAGCACGCCGCCTGCACAGAAAAGAACGAGGGAAAGAACCGCCCGGATCTGCGGCGAGCCCAGATGCGACGCGAACTGATCGATGCCGATCGCCCCAGCGATGAGCGCCAGGGCCGTCCGGATCCAGGCCAGGAAGGTCCGCTCATTGGCGAGAGAGAAGCGGTAGTCGGGCCGCGTCCCCAATTGCCACCACTTCAGGGGCGTTGCGGGCTTGAGCGAAGGCGTCATGGCGGAAGCAGGTGTCCTGAGGATGAAAAGCTGGGGGATGACGACTGGATAGGCGAGCCACGCCATGGTGTTTCAAGCGATCAAGATCGGCCAAGCACCTCGATCAGCTTGAAACAATCTAGTACATCGAGAAATATTCATCATGCTCCCACTCCGACACCGTGCGCAAATAGCGAAGCCATTCCGCGCGCTTGAGGGTGGAGATGTAGGAGACGAAGCCTTCCCCCAGTCTCTTTTTGTAGAGAGATCCGGATTCAAAAGCCTCGATCGCAGCGATCATGCTCGGCGGAAGCGCTTTCGCATCCGAGGCATAGGGGTTTTCGGACGGGGCGGGAGCGCAAAGCTCGTCTTCGATGCCGGACAAGCCGGACAGGATTTGGGAGGCGAAGAAATAATACGGGTTGGCCGTCGTCTCCGCCACGCGGTTCTCGATGCGGCTTGCCGTATCGCCGGCGTTGAGCAGGCCGCGTATCATCGCCCCGCGATTGTCGAGGCCCCACTGGATTCGGTCTGGCGCGAGCTGGAAGGGTTGGTATCTCTTGTAGCCGTTCACCGTCGGCGTCGTGAGGATGCAGCTCTCCTCGGCATGGGCGAGAAGGCCCGCGATCCAGTGGCTCGCCAGCGCTGTCGGCACGTTGTCCACGTCGGGGATGAACAGATTCCTGCCCGAGGCGACGTCGGTCAATGACTGGTGCAAGTGCCAGCCGCTCGCCGCGCAATTCTCGACGCGCGGCCGGCACATGAACGTGGCGTGGAGCCCGCGGCGGGCGCAGACTTCCTTCACGAGCGCGCGAAACCGCATCATGTTGTCGGCGTGGGCGAGGGGCGAATCCGGATCGAAGGTGAACTCGAACTGGCTTGGCCCCATTTCGACTTCCGTGGACCGGAGCGGGAGGCCCAGCGCCTGGCAGTGGCGCCGCAGCTCGTCCATCACCGGCTCCAGCCGGTCATAAAGCGTTTCCGAAAGAAACTGGTATCCCTGGGCGAGGAGACGCGTGGCCGGCGGCGCGCCGGGCAAGCCCGCGTCCGAATGGCGAAGTCGTTCCTCGTCGACCTGGAAGACGTGGAATTCCACTTCAAGGCCGACATTCAGGGCGTAGCCTTTTTCGGCCAGCGCCCGGACGGCGTTCTTCAGGATCGTGCGCGGCGCAAATGGAATTTCGGCGCCCGACTTGAAGATCACATCGCAGAACATCCAGGCCGAATGGTGGGCCCACGGCAGCCTTTGGAACGTGGTCGGGTCGGGCACGAGAAGCACGTCGCCGGCACCATTCAGGGGCCCGGCCTCGCCGGACCAGACCGGGAAAACCGTCCGGTTCGACGTATCCTTCAGCAGCAACGTGGACGGGACGGTCATGCCCGAGCGGAAGACCGACTCGAGCGCATCGATCGCCAGCGTCTTGCCGCGCAGCAGCCCATGCGGGTCGGCGAAAAGGATCCGCACGGTCTCCAGTCGGCTGTCTTTCGTCGAGGCGATGACCTCAGCCGCGGTTTTCACCGCGTTCGGGTCCAGGAGTCCCATCCTGGCCAGATTCCCCGATAGCAGGCGGCTCTCGCAGGTTGCGATCGTCATGTGACCTCCAGATCAAGCGGGCGGCGGAAAGGGAGCGGCTATGCCGCCCCTCCGGCGTCGAGGGAAAGGCTGGCGTCCCAGCTGCAGCGCGTCCGGCGGTCCGCATCGGATTCCAGCCACGCCCGCTCCCATGCCCCGTCCTTTGCGATCGCGTCGGTCGACACCGGACCCTGGATATGGTTCAGCGCGTCCTGCATCATCGGCAGGGCCGTCGTGTCGCCCTGCTTTACGGCCTCGATCGCCTGACGCAGCATCTTGCGGTACCGAATGATGCCGATATCCGACTTTCCAAGATGTTCCTCGGTGCGGTCCTGGATCCGCCCCATGCTTTCCACCGCCCACTGATCGTGAACATTGATGTCGAGGCCCATGCCCGTGTAGGTGATGCTTCCCTGCTCCTCGGGATTGTAGCCATAGCTGTTGCGCTTGTTCTTGACCGGCGCATAGTCGGGCAACGTGTGTTCCCGCAGCCGCTGCTCCCGCATCAGCGCCTTGTCCACCGGCGCACCGAAGCTGGTGAAGATCGAATACCAGTAGCAGGTCTCGTCATCGACCGGGACGTGCCACTGGGTGATGGTCATCTCGCGCGACATGGGAATGCAGATGGCCTCGGGGAAGATCTGGTTGGTGACGCGCACATGGGTTTTGCCATCGCCCATGTGCCGCAGCGCCAGCAGCCGCAGACCATATTCGGTTTCTTCCACGCGGATCTCCGGACGCGGATAATCACGCAGCAGCTGGGTCATCGGAATCTCGGTGTCCGCGGCGGTGTCGCGAAACTGCTTGCCGTAGCTCGCCGCCGGATCCTCATCCTGAAGGAAGCGATGGAGAAAGCTCGCATGCGCCGGGTCGATGCCCACTTCCATCGCCTGCAGCCAGTTGCACTCCCACAGCCCCTTGAAGGCGAAGACGTGGGTGTCGGGCGCCCGGAAGCAGTCGAAGTCGGGAAAGGCCGGCGGCGTGCCCGGACCCATATAGGCGAATATGATCCCGCTCTTTTCGATGACCGGATAGCTCTTGGTCCGGATCATCTCATGGCTTCGGCTGCCCTCCGGTTCGGCCGGCTGCTCGACGCACTGCCCATTCCGGTTGAAGTGCCATCCGTGGAACGGGCAGCGCAGTCCGTTGTCCTCCAGCCGCCCGAAACACATGTCCGCCCCCCGGTGGGGGCAATGGCGGCCGATGAGGCCGAGCTTGCCTTCTGCGTCGCGGAACAACACCAGTTCCTCGCCCAGCAGCCGCACGGGCACCACGGGGCGATTGCCGGCGAGTTCATCGACAAGCGCGGCAGGCTGCCAGTACCGGCGCAGGACTTCGCCGGCATCGGAGCCGGGACCCACGCGGGTGAAGCTCACATTGAGGGCTTCGCTGATCATTTGTCTCTCCTTCGAAATCCGTTGCGGTCAGGCGGCCGGGGCGGCGATGCGGCGGCAGGCGCCAAGCGGCGTGGTGGCGTCTTCGGCACCCTCCGGGTCGAGCAAGGCGCCTTCGGCGATGAGTTGGCGCGTGGCCATGTGGTCCGCCGGAGCGTTGATGGAATAGGCGGCGCGGATGCGGTCGCCCTGCAGCGTGAGCACCGAGAACTTCCCGGAGCCCGGCTCACCGCGCACGAGGGTCCGGCCGTCGCATGGCAGACCGGCCATCTGCAGCTTCAGGTCGAACTGGTGCGACCAGAACCACGGCACGCTCCCGTAAGGCGTGCCCTTGCCGAGCAGATCGAGGGCGGCGGCACGCCCCTGGTCGACCGCGTTCTGGATGGATTCCACACGGACATATTGCGAAGCGAGAGCCGACGGAAAGGCGGTGCAGTCGCCCACCGCGGAGATGCCGGCGACGGAGGTTCGCATGCGATCGTCCACGCGGATGCCCCCCAGGCAGGTTTCGAGGCCGGCCATGTGCGCGAGAGAAAGATCCGGCTCGCTGCCGATCCCCACCAGAACGATGTCGCAGGGCAGGCTGCCGCCGCCCCGCAGATGGACGGCGATCGCCCGCTGGTCGCGCTCCTCGATCTCGAACGCCTCGACGCCCTTGTGGATATGTACGCCGGCGCCGATGTGGCGGGCCTCGATGAAGTCGGAGATTTCCTGCGGCACCGACCGGGCGAGAAGGCGTGGCGCGCGCTCGACAAGATTGACGTCGCAACCGGCCGCGGCCGCCGCGGCTGCGACCTCGAGGCCGATGAAGCCGCCACCGATGATGACGAGGCGCCGGCGCGCCGAAATGGCGGAGCGCAGCGTCAGCGCATCCTCGAACGCGCGCAGGTAGACGATGTTGTGCGCGGACGTGCCGGCCAGGCGCCGCGGTCCGGCGCCGGTCGCAAGGATGAGATGGTCATACCCCATCGCATCTCCGCCCGCCTCGATCCGCCGCGCGGTGGCATCGAGCCCGCAGACCCGGGTTCCGCGCCGCAGTTCAATGCCATTCTTGTCGTAGAAGCCTTCAGGCTTCAGCAAGACCGGCGCGGCCTCGCCGCCGGCCAGCAGGCCCTTGGAGAGAGGGGGGCGATGGTAGGGGAAGCCGGCCTCGCCGGAGAACAGGATCACCTCGCCGCGCCAGCCCTCCTGGCGCAAGGTCTGGGCCGTCTGCACCCCGGCATGGGCGGCCCCCACGATGATGACGCGGCCGGCCGTCATGGCTCCTCCGGAATGCAAAAGACGGCGCCGGACAGTTCTGCGGTCACCGGGATCTGACAGGCGAGGCGGCTTCCCGGCCGCCGCGCAACGACGGTGCCTTCGAGCATGGCGTCTTCATCGTCTCCCACCTCCCGCAGGCCTTCGGGTGCCACCACATGGCAGGTGGCGCAGGACAGGCATCCGCCGCACTCGCCTTCGATGGCCGGAATGCCGCCGAGGACGGCCGCCTCCATCACGGATCCGCCGATCCGCGCCTCGGTGCTGGTTCGCGAGCCGTCCGCCCGCTCGAAGATCAGTGTCACCGTCTTGTTCATGTCCGGTCCTTCCAGATGCCTCTGGACCCTTCGTCAATCAATGAAAACTGGACTCGTCCACGCCATCTGCCCATTTTTCTGCGTCACTCTCAGGTAGAGGAAGGATGGTTGCTTCGACGCGGCGAGCGTATGCTCCTTCTTCATGTGCGATTGCGATTGAGTGACAGCGTGGTGAAGCTGAAAGCTCTCGCAAGGGTACGCGCCGGTGTGCACTTCCGCCGACCGCTGCAGCAGGTCGGCGATGCGGAAGCGGCGCTGCATCGGTGCCGGGGCGCGAAGCTCCACCGAGAGTTCGGCGTCGGGTTCCGGCAGAACCTCCAGAACGACGGCCTGGTTGGGATTGTTGAGAAATGCGTCCTTCCGCGACGTGTACGACACGATGTGCAGCCCATCCTCCTTCCGGGACAGCCGGTGGCGGCGGTCCTCGTCGAAGGGCCCCGATGTGAGGCAGGGGAAATGCCGCAGGAGGCGCGCGCCGGTCAGTTGCAGATCGAACTCCCAATCCACCACCCGGGACGCTCCGAGATCCCCCCACGGACCCCAGCCCCACTCCATGCGGAGCTGAACCGGATCGCGTCCGGCTCCCGCCCTCTCGGCCGGACAATCGACCGCGACGACCTCGTTGTTGAGGACGAGCTCGATCCGGTCAATGGTGTCACGGCAACGCACGTCGTAGGCGACATCGAGCGTGTCGGTGGCGGAGATTTCGCTGCCCATGAGCGCGCCGTTGACGGTGAAGTCGATCTCGATCCGGTCGCCGGTGAGCGCATAGGTCCGCCGGTTGCGAATGGCGTCCAGCACCCCGCCGCGGCTCAGATCGCCCACCAGCGCGGCCATCACCCCCTCGCCCCATGCGCCGGGAAAGCCGCGATGATTGTCGGTCGAGGCGGTGAAGCCGAAGCGCAGGCCCCGGCTCAGCGCGTGTTCGATGGTCTGGGTGGTGGACCGGCCACCGGGGGAACCGATTTTCATCGGAAACGGGCTGTGGTCGCTCTCCGAGCAGCCGTGCATCGAGTAGATCTCGACGACAGGGGCGAGCGCGGGATCGTATTCATCCCAGTTGAGCCCCCGCCATCCACGCGGATACGCCACATGATGCGGAACCAGAAGCGCACCGTTCTGGCGGGCAAACGCACGCAACCCTTCGATATCCTGGGCATAGCACATCTGGCGGTCGTCATCGGAAAAGATAACGCACTGGTCTCCATATGTATTCGAGTGCCATTCGAACCCAAGAAAAGCCACGAATTCTTCGGGGCGGTTGGCGTCCGCGATCGCCCGCTGCACGCGAGGCCAGGTTTCGGCGAGACGTGCGAAGCCATCGGTGAAATGCTTGAAGCGCCCATCCGTGTTCACTTCAAGATCATGCCAACTGGAATGACCGGTGAAGGCGAAAAAATCCAGGTGAGTTTGGGCGATATCGAGGCTGCGCTCGATACTACCCTTGCCATACCCATGCGCGTTATGGTTGTGTATATCGCCGAAAACGATACGATAATCGCTTGTCATTCTGCTACGCTCGTATTTGCGAATCGAAATCTCGATTCAGCGTGCCGCGATGATGGCGGCGTTGATGTCGATCGGCGCTTTCAGTGTTCCGTAATGGATCATCAGTTCCATGGTGCGCCGGACGGATTCAACATTCACGACATCCGGAAACTTCCAGCGCGCCTGCTTCACGATCGCCTTGATTTTCTCCGGCTCGATCGAGGTGTATCCAGAGACCATGGAAATATAGGCATCCGAGCCGAAGTTCTCGTTGCTCCACGCGATTCCCTTCCGCAGCCCTGCGACGAAAGCTGAAATCAATTCGGGATGCTCGGCGGCAAAGCGCTCGGTGACCACGTAAACGGAGGTGGCCGTGCGCAGGCCGCCTGCGGAATAGGGCCACCCCAAGGCCTTGACCGCCTTGTCCTGAAGGAGATCGCCGAGGTAGGGCTGGCTCACCATGGCGGCGTCGATCCGGCCGTTCAGCAACGCGTCGGGCATCTGCGGGAAAGGCACCTCGACGAAGTTCACGGCGCGTGAATCGCCGCCATTCTGGTCGATCCACGAGCGGGCATAGAGCCAGATGATGTTGTTGCGCGTGTTGACGCCAACGCGCTTGCCGGAGAGATCCGCACCGGAAGTGATGCCGGATGCGGCGAGCGTCACCAGTCCCGCGCTGTCGGGCGGGGTTCCGATCGTCTCCTGGGCGGGTGCGATGATCCGCAGGGGCAATCCGCGCTCAAGGCCCTGAAGGACGGAAACCACATTGGTGAATGCGATCTGCACGCTCCCGGCGAGCAACGCCGGAATCCCCTGGGCGCCCCCCTGCGACGGCGTGCCGTCAAGGGTGAGGTTCTGGTCGGCGAAGTAGCCCTGCGTCTGCGCCGCCTGGAAGGGAATGATGTCGAAGATGGGGATCAGGCTGACTCTCAGAGCCGTTTTCTCGGCCGCATGGACCTGCGTGACGAGGGCCTGGAGAAGGATGATCGCAAAGAAGACTGATCGACGAAGCATGACGGTCCCCGCTCATTTTCTTGAATGTGTTTCGATCAGGCGTTGTTACGCGCCCAGAATGTCAGCCAGCTCTCCAGCCGGTGAAACAAGAACGCCTGGAGGAGACCGAGAAGCGAGACGACAACGACCCAGGCGTACATTTCCGGGAGCATGAACGCTCTCTGCATGTCGACGATCTCGAAGCCGAGCCCGCCATTGCTGGCAAGCATGTCGCCGAGAATGGCGACGACCAGGGCAAGTCCCAGCGCGACCCTCGCCCCGGCGAGGATCATCGGCGTGGCGCTCGGCAGAATGACCTGGAAGATGGTCCGCGCCGGTCCAACCCGGAAGGTCCGGGCCGTCTGCAGCACCACCGGGTCGATCGTCTTCACCCCCCGATCGTATTGATGAGGATGGGGAAAAACGCCGCCATGGTGATGATGACGATCTTCATCTCGGCGCCAAAGCCGAGAAACAGCATCAGCGGGGGAATGAGGGCCGGCTTGGGTATGGGGCGGATGATTTCGACCAGGGGATCGAAGAGATTGTAGACGCGCTCATCCGCGCCCATGGCCAGTCCCAATGCAATGCCAAGCACGCAGGCCAGGGTAAATCCGGCCAGCAGCAGGCCCAGGGTTTGCCCGAGCGGGGCGAGCACGCGCCCCTCCGAGAACATCGAGGCGAGCGTGAGCGCGACTTGGGAAGGGGCCGGCGCCATGTAGGGGCTGACGAAGCCTCCCCGCACCGCCATTTCCGCGCAGGCGAGCAGAACGACGACGAACCCGCCTCCGACGAGGAAAGCGTAGCGGCTCATGGCTTCGGCCTCCGTCCCGACAGAAGGCGTTCCAATAGCTCGATGCGCAGCAGCTGGTAGCGCTCCATTGCCGGTGTGGCGACGGGATCGCGCGGCCGCGGCAGATCGGTGTGATAACTGTGCGTGACGGTGGACGGGCGAGGCCCCAGAACGGCGACGCGATCGGAAAGGTAGATCGCCTCCTCCACATCGTGCGTCACCAGCACGACGGTCAGATCGGTGCTTTCCCAGAGGCTCAGGACCAGGTCGTGAAGCTCGAGCCGAGTGAGGGCGTCGACCGACGAGAAGGGCTCGTCGAGCAGCAGCACCTTCGGGTCCGCGGCCAGGGCGCGGGCGATGGCCACGCGCTGCTGCATGCCTCCGGAGAGCTGATATGGATAGAGCTGCGCGCTCGCTGCAAGGCCGACTTTCCCAAGCAGATCCATGCACCGCGCATGTCGCTCGGCTTTGGAGCGCGCCACCGTGGGGTCGAGGCCAAAGGCCACGTTCTGCTCCACGGTCAGCCAGGGAAACAGCGATTTCGCGTATTGCTGAAAGAGGTAGACGAGCTTGGCCGGAGGCCCCTGCACGGGTCGGCCATCGATGAGGATCGTTCCGCTGCTCTGGGGAACGAGGCCCGCAATGATCTTCAGCAACGTCGATTTTCCGCAGCCGCTCGGGCCGACGATCGAAAGGAATTCGCCCCGCCCCACCTGGAGGTCGACACTGCCGACGGCGAGATTGGCATTGCCTGTTCCATAGCCCTTGCTGACGGCTTCGATGGAGATCAGAGTGTGCTGAGCTACCGCTTGGCCGCGCGGGGTAATGTTCTGAGCATTCATCTTCCACACTCCCGACTAAAGATGCGCCCAGTGCAGGACACGCATTTCCCAGGCTCTGAACAAGGCATTCGTCGCGTACCCAAGTGCTGCGAGCGCTAAAATTCCCGCATACATTTCGCTTGGACGCATCGCATACTGCATATTTAAGATGTAGTATCCAATTCCACCCGATCCAGCGATCATCTCCGCAACGACGGTCGTGATAAGAGCGATGGAAATACCAGTTCTCATTCCCGTAAACACATAGGGCAGGACCGCAGGCAGGGCCACGCGCAGCAGGGTCGACGTCCGGGAAATTCGGAATGTCCTCGCGACGTCGAGCAAGGTCGGATCAATGGAAAGCGTTCCGGACAATGTATTGACCACGACCGGGAAAAATACTGCGAGGCTGATGATCGATATCTTGAGCGCGTTATCGATGCCCAGAATGAAGATCAGGGGAGGAATAATTGCCGCCGCCGGGATCGGCCGCAGGGCTTCGACGACCGTTCCGATCGTCCACCGCAGCGGAGCGAACAGGCCCATCGCAAGTCCGCAGGCAACCCCGGCCAGGGAGCCGAGCACGAAGCCCGATGACATGCGGAGAATGCTCTCGCCGAGGGCCGTAAGGATCTGGCCGTCGACCATTCTCCATGCGAGCGTGACCACCACATCGGAAACGGGGGGCCACGAACGGCTTCCCGGGAAAAAGATTCGGGCCGATATTTCCCACGCGAGCAACATCGCGCAGACAAGAAGGAGGCCCGAAGCTCTTTTTTTGAGGCAATTCACCTGCCACGCTCCGCCATCGAACTGCCGGTGCCTTGACACCGCGAATATTGAAGATGATGCGCCGAACCCTTGGATCGCAACATTGGTATTGCTAAACTTTCCGCCAGGCGGAACGCTCAGAACGCCGATCTACAAAAATGAGCCTATCATGGGCATGCGAGTGCATAGGGATTGCGCGTCGTGACCACCGAACGATCAGACACAATCCGCTCCCTCGCTCGCGGGTTGCATGTGCTTTCGGCGATCAACCGCCTGGGTGCCGCCTCGCTCAACCAGCTCCACCAGGAAACGCACATTTCCCGCCAGGCGATCCTGCGCATCCTGGCCACGCTGGAAGAGGAGGGATATGTCCGCCGCTGGCTCAATGACGGGCTCTATCGCATCAGCTCGATCAGCCCCGGAGTCTCCCGGAACTTCGCGCAGCTCACGCTGATGGCCGACATCATCGCGCCCTCCCAGGTCGAGCTCATGGCGCAGCTGGATTGGCCGACCGACGTGGCAGTGCTGGACGGGGACCGCATGGCGGTCTGCGAGACGACACGGCGCCAGTCGCCTTTTCCCTTTCCCCTGGTCAGGGCCGGCCACCGCGTTCATATCCTGCAATCGGCGGTCGGCAGGGTCTATCTGGCTTTTATGGAAGAGCCGGAGCGCGAAGCGCTGCTCACGCGACTGCGCCTGTCCCTCGATCCTTACGACACCCAGTCCCGCAAGCGAGAGGCCGTCGCAAGGCTGGTGGAGAAAGTGAGAAGCGACGGATTCGGGGTGCGGGAGCCGGGATATGTCGCGCCCGGGAGCGGCCACGGAGCCTCCATGCAGGCGCTCGCACTGCCGATCTTCCAAGGCGCTCGTGTGGCGGCCTGCCTGAGCGCGACCTGGTTCGCGCGCGCGCTCTCGGTCGAGGAGTTCGTGGAGCGGCATCTGCATGACATCAAGGCTGCGGTGGCCAAGGCGGAGATGCTGATAGCGTCAAGCGGCATCGAACTTCAGGCCTAGCACGCGATCCAACCAGGGGGCGACCCGCCTTGCGGTTCCCTCCGGTCGGGGGGCGCCCCCCGATACCAACGGCCGATGAGGCTCGCTCATCGGCCGCACGGCATGCACCACGAAACCTATAGCGCGGCGCAGACCGACTTGACCTCTGTGAAGGTGCGGATGGCGTCCGCGCCCTGCTCGCGCCCCCAACCGGACTGCTTGAAGCCGCCGAACGGCAGGGCCGGATCGAAGAAGTGGTGCATGTTGATCCACACGCTGCCGGCCTTGATCCGTTTCGCCATCTTGTGGGCGGTGGAGAGGTCCCGCGTCCACACGCTGGCGGACAGGCCGAAGGGGCTGTCGTTGGCGGCCTTCGCCACGGCGTCGAGGTCCTCGTCATCGTAGGACATGACGCACAGGACCGGCCCGAAAATCTCCTCCCGCACCACCGCCATGTCCGCGTTGGTGCCGGCGAGAATGGTGGGCTCCATGAAGTGGCCGCCATTGCCCATGCGCCCGCCGCCGGTGACCATCTCCGCGCCGCCCGCCATGCCCTGGTCGAGATAGCCCATCACCCGCTCCAGCTGGCGTCCGGAAATGAGAGGACCCATGGTGGTGTCCGGCTCCAGCCCATGGCCGATCACCAGCTTGCCCGCCTCCGCCGCGATGCCCTCCACCACCCGATCGTGGATGGAGCGGTGGACAAAGAGGCGCGAGCCCGCCGTGCAGACCTGGCCCTGGTGGAAGAAGATGGCCGAGGCGAGCCCCGGAATGGCGCGGTCCAAGTCCGCATCCTTGAACACCACCATGGGCGACTTGCCGCCCAGCTCCAGCGTCACCCGCTTGAGGTTGGAGGTGGCGGCTCGGGCCACCATCTTGCCCACGTCGGTGGAGCCGGTGAAGGCTACCTTGTCCACGTCCGGATGCTCGGCGAGGGCGGCGCCGGCGGTCGCGCCGTAGCCCGTCACCACGTTCACCACGCCGGGCGGGAACCCCACCTCCTCGATGATCTGCGCGAGGCGCAGGGTGCTGAGCGGGGTCTGCTCCGCCGGCTTGATGACGGCGGTGCAACCCGCCGCCAGCGAGGGCGCGAGCTTGTAGGCGGTGAGCACCAGGGGGAAGTTCCACGGCACGATCTGCGCCACCACGCCCACCGGCTCGCGCAGCGTGTAGGCATGGAAGTCGCCGGGAGTGGAGACGCCCACGGTCTCGCCGGTGATCTTGCTCGCCCAGCCCGCCATGTAATGGTAGGTGGTCGCCGAAAGGCCCACGTCCACGTAGCGCGCATAGGCCACCGGCTTGCCGCAGTCGATGGCCTCGATCTCGGCGAGCTCGTCGGCCAGTTCCTCAAGGCGCGCGGCGAAGCGGCTGATGAGCTTGCCGCGCTCGAGGCCCGTCATCCTGGCCCAAGGGCCTTCCAGCGCCCGCCGCGCGGCGGTGACGGCGAGGTCCACGTCCTGCACCCCGCCGGCAGGCACCGAGGTCATGACCTCGCCGGTGGCGGGATCCTCCACGGGGATCGTCTCGCCGGAGGCGGCGTCGCGCCACGCCCCGCCGATGAGCATGCGATGCGGCCCCGGCACGAAGGTGGCGGCGGCGGTCTTCAGGAGCGCGATGCCCGAGGGCTTCGTCAGGGTGTCGGTGGTCATGGGAGCGCTCCTCAGGCCACGGCCGCGAGGCCGTAATGGGCCTTGATGATTTCTCCTGCCCGCTCGCCGATGATGACGGTGGGCGCCATGGTGTTGCCGGTGGAGATGTCCGGCATGATGGAGGCATCGGCGATGCGCAGGCCGTCGATGCCGTAGACGCGCAGGGCGCCGTCCACCACCGACATCTCGTCCCGGCCCATCTTGCAGGTGCAGCTCTGGTGGAAATAGGTGCCAGCCGCGTTGCGGATGAAGTTCTCCATCTCCGCGCCCTTGAGGGGGCCCGGCATCACCTCGCGCTTGCGGTAGGGCGCGCAGGCGATGGAATTGCCGATCTCCCGGCACATTTCCACGCAGCGGAGCATGGCCTTCATGTCGGTTTCGGTGGCGAGGAAGTTGGCCTCGATGATGGCCTTGTCGAAGGGGTTGGAGGAGGCGAGCCGCACCCGGCCGCGGCTGTCGGGGCGTGCCAGGCCCGGCGCCAGCGTCCAGGCCGAGGCGGTCCCCACCGGCAGGTCGAACTGGCTGGCGGTGACCTCCGAGCCGAAGGGCGTCTCCTCCAGCACCGGCATGAGATCCGGCGTCTTGAGGGAAGGATCGCTCTTGGCGATGAAGACAAACTCGGCCGCATTGTTTCGCGGCGGCTCGGGGGTGATGTATTCCCAGCAGCAGCCGGCGAGCAAGATGTGGTCCTGGAAGTTCTTGCCGACCCCCGGCAAATGCTGCATCACGTTGATGCCGTGGGCGTGGAGCTCGGCCGCGTCGCCAATGCCGGAGAGCATGAGCAGCTTCGGCGTATTGATGGCGCCGAGCGAGAGAACGACTTCCTTGTCGGCGCTCACCGTATAGTGCCGGCCACGGCGCAGGAACGACACGCCGGTGACGCGCTTGCCGACGAACTCCAGTTTCGTCACCTCCGCGCACAGCAGCACGGCGAGGTTGGGCCGGTCCATATAGGGATGGATGTAGGTGGCGGCCATGGAGACGCGCTGGTTGCCGTCCTGCACCAGCACGTTGGGCAGGCCGCAGCCGCCCTCCCCTTCCATGGCGGCGCCGTTCATGTCCTCCACATAGGGAATGCCGATGCCCACCGCGCCCTCGATGAGGCCGGCCACCAGCGGGATCGGATTTTCGGGCTGGAGGATGTTGAGAAGGCCGCCCGAGCCGCGCCGGTGGGTGTCCTTCGGTCCTTGCCAGTCCTCGACGCGGCGATAGATGGCGAGCGCGGATTCGTAGTTCCACGCAGGATCGCCGGCGGCCTCCGCCCAGCGGTCGAAATCATGCTTGTGGCCGCGCGCCCAGACCGAGCCGTTGATGCTGGAGCCCCCGCCCAGGACCTTGCCCATGGGCAACAGCGGGGTACGCCCGTTCACCGTAGGCGAGGGCGCGGCCCTGAAGCCCCAATCGCGCTCGGTGCCGATGTTCCACATCCATTGGGTCGAATCGATCACCGATGGCACCCGATCGCTGCCCCCTGCCTCGATCAGCAGCACACTGACCTCGGGGACCTCGGCGAGCCGCCGCGCCACCACGCAGCCAGCGGACCCGCCGCCGCACACAATGAAGTCGTAGCTGCTCCGCACCTGCTCGGTGAACACCTCCCGGTCGACTTTCAGTCCTGCCAGCATCGTCGCGTCCGTGCTCATGCTCTGCTCCTTGGCGAAGCCCTGCCGCAACGTGCGGCCGAACCCTTCGGGTCTGTTGCCCTCGCCTGTGCAGCAAGGGGCGTGCCATTCGTTTCTATACGAACAATCCAGGCCGGCGTGACCGGCCGCGGAGAAGCGGGACGGCGCCGCTCCAGCAATGACCAAGGCCGGGATACCATTCGCGCCAAAATGTCGACGAATTCACTTTTCCAATGACCTTGGGTCACATGAATACTGCTTCATCATTGTCGCACGACTTGTGCCCATTTCATATGCATACAAATGAGAAAGATACCGATCGCCCCGAACGCGGCACGCGGATTGCCAACCCCTGCCGGCGGGCGGCGGGAGGTCCTTCGCCTTTCCTCGCCCGTCTTTCGGCAGTGCTCGGCGCATCGATTTGATCTGCAGCAAATCCATTGCCTTCAACGCGCTGTTCGTGGCCGGGCCGCAGACTTTTCGTGCGATCCGTCCAGGAATATGGCTGCCGACGACCGTACCGGCGACGCGAAGAACGTTTGTATAAAAATGAATGGTACGGGCCTTGCTAGATGTTCTCGCGGGGGAGCGCCGTGCTTTTCTCAGCCCCCAGCGGACCGCGAGAGACGCTTCCGCGGTCTGGCGCACGTCACCTATTCGCATCGAGCCGCGGGGACCTGAAGATGACGACACCATTGCAGACGTTCCCAGAACAGGTCGCGACACACCAGTATCTCGTTGCCTTCTTCTATGCCTTCGCCACCGTGGGCGTGATGCTCGGCGTGGCGGCGATCATCCTGATCGATGCCGGGCTGGTGAAGCGGCAGAACCTTATCGACACCATCGTCCAGAAGGTGCTCTGCACCTTCATCAGCGGCGCCGCCTTCATGGTCGTGGGGTATGGCATCTGGAACTGGCAGTACTATCAGGCCTTCGGTGTGCCCGACAGCCTCTCGGCCGCCATCAAGGACTGGTCCATCTTCGGCAACAACCTGCTGCATTTTTCGCAAAACATCGATCCCAAGGCGGTTGCGGAGGCCGACACCTTCCAGATCTTCAGCGTGTTTTTCTTCGCCTTCGCCGGGCTGACCGCCGTCCTCATCCAGGGCGCGGGGCTGGAGCGGCTGAAGGCCGGCGCCAACTACATCACATCCGCCGTGGTCGGCGCCATCGTGGTGCCGGTCGCCGCCTATCTCACCTATGGCTCCGCGAGCCCCCTCACCAATGCGGGGCTGCATGATTTCGTCGGCGCATACTGCCTCTACATGGTGGTGGGCGTTTGGGCCGTGGTGCTTGCCTGGCGCCTCGGACCGCGCCATGGCGGCGTTTCCGCGCCCGGGCATTTCTCCCTGCTCACCGTGGGCGTGCTGCTGCTGCTGCTCGCCATTCCCATGTTCGTCATCGGCTGCGGCTTCCTGGTGCCCGAGGCCGGCTATTTCGGCCCGACGCTCGCCACCTCCGGCCTCGGCATCGTCTTCACCAACGTCTTCATGTCCTTCGCCGGCGGCGCGCTCACCGGCGGCTTTCTCGCCTACCGCATGCGCAAACCCGCCTTCATCCTGCTCGGACCGGTGGCGGGCTACGTGTCCTGCTCGGCGCTGTTCGACGTGGCCATGCCGTGGCAGGCCTTCGCCATCGCGCTGGCCGGGCCGTTCATCCTGGCCGGCGGCGAGCGCCTGCTGAAGGCGGCGGGCATCGACGAGCCGAAGGTGGCGCCGCTCGCCCTCGGCCCGTCCATCTACAGCGTTCTGATGGCGGGCATCGTCGGGGCCGGCGTGCCGCAGGGCGGGTTCTTCGGCATCAAGGAAGGCGCCTTCGCGTTCCAGCATGCCGCCGTCAGCTTCGGCATGCAGGTGCTGGGACTGGTGGTGATCGTGGCGCTGACCGCCGTCACCGCCTTCATCGTGACCTACCTGATCGAGAAGACCGTGGGCCTGCGCGTGTCGCACGAGCAGGAGGTGCGCGGCCTCGACCCGTCCATCTGGCAGGTGTCCGAAGTTCCATCGCGCGAGCTGGCAGGCCTCACCCCCGCACCCGAGGCTGCCTGATCCACCCGGAAGGTCTCGTGGAGGGGGCTGTTGCCGTCGCGGAATTGTCCCTTCAAGCAACTGCGGCACTTTCGGGTGCCGCAGTCTTTCGCAGGAGGCCATCCCGACGGCGAGGGCCGGCCCTCGCCGATCCGTCGGGGATGACGGCGGTCGGCTCATCGCGCTCACATGTCGAAGAACACGGTCTCATTCTCGCCCTGGAGGCGGATGTCGTGGCGATAGATCACGGCCCCCTCCGGCTCGCTGCGCCGGGCCACCAGGGTTTCGCGGCGCCCGGCCTGCTCGATGGCCTTCAGCACGGGATCCGCGGCGTTCGCCTCGGCCTCGTCGGAGAAGTACATGCGGGTGTGCAGGTGGATGTTGATGCCGCGGGCGAAAATCAGAAGCGAGACGTGGGGCGCCTGCGGCCGGCCGTCGCGCCAGGGCAGCACCCCTGGCCTGATGGTCTCGAACGACCACAGGCCGGTGGCGAAATCCGCGGCCGCGCGGCCGAAGCCGAGGAAGCCGGGATTGTCGTGGCGGCCTTCGGCGTCCGCCTGCCACAGCTCGATCAGGGCGTCCTTCACCGGGTGGCCCGAGCCGTCCCAGACCATGCCTTCGATGCGGATGCGCTCGCCCGGGACACCGCCCGGGGCGATGACGGAGAGGTCCTCCTGGGTGCGGACGGGAAGCCCGGCCACCGCCGGCACGGTTCCGATATGCACGTAGGGACCGCCGGTCTGGGACGGCGTCTCCTTCAGATAGGCGACCGGCATCACAGCCCCTCCCTCTTGTTCTCGAAGAACGTCTGCCGGCGTCCGCGCAGCACGATGTCGAAGCGAAAGGCCAGGGCGTCGAACGGCATCTGCTGGCCCATGTCGAGCCTCGCGACGAGCGCTTCGATGGCCGCCTTGTCCGGCAGGGTGTTCACGATGGGGCACAAAGGAATGAGCGGGTCGCCCTCGAAGTAGAATTGCGAGATCAGCCGCTGCACGAAGGCTTCGCCGAAGAGCGAGAAGTGGATGTGCGCCGGGCGCCAGTCGGAGCCATGGTTGCGCCAGGGATAGGGGCCGGGGCGGATGGTGCGGAAGAAGTAGCGGCCTTCCGGATCGGTCATGCAGCGGCCGGTGCCGCCGAAATTGTCGTCGAGGGGGGCGAGATAGCTGTCGTTCTTGTGGCGGTAGCGGCCGCCGGCATTGGCCTGCCACACCTCGATGAGGGTGTTGGGCACGGGCCGGCCGGTCTCGTCCAGCACCCGCCCGTGCACCACGATGCGCTCGCCGATGGCTTCGCCGCCATGGGAGAAGTTGCGGATGAGGTCGTTGTCCAGCGGGTCGAGGCCGGAGCGGGGGAAGACGGGCCCGCTTCTCTCGCCGATGCCCTGCTCCAGGGACACGAGGGCGCAGCGGGGCGAGCGAAGGACGCTGGTCTTGTAGCCCGGGGTGAAGGCGGGCGGATGCCGGTTGCGGTCGCGGCGGATGAAATCCCCCGTCTCAATCATGGTTTCCTCCCTGTTGTTTGGTATCGTCCCGGGCTTCGGCATAGACGGTCTTGGCGATCTTGTAGGCGCGGTTCGCCGCCGGCACGCCGGCATAAACGGCCACGTGCATGAGGGCCTCGGCCACGTCCTCGGCGCTGGCGCCGGTGTTGCGGGTGGCGCGCACGTGCATGGCCACCTCCTCGTCATGGCCAAGGGCGGCGAGGAGGGCGATGGTGATCATGGAGCGCTCGCGCCTTGTCAGGTTCGGCCGGGCCCACACCGAACCCCAGGCGCCCTCGGTGATGAAGGTCTGGAAGTCCTCGTCCAGGGCGGTGGTGCCCGTCTCCGCCGCGTCCACATGGGCCTCCCCAAGCACCGCGCGGCGCGTCGCCATTCCGCTGGTCCAGAGCAAGGAGCGGTCGGAGAGGGAAGGCACGGCGGGTTCCTTTTCGTAGGGCGGCGGATGAAGGCATGCGTGAAAAATCGCGCGCGGCCTCGCGGCCACGACCCATCAAGCCTCCATCGAGGAGGACGAAAGTTTCATACGATTTTCGTCATGGAAAATGATATTTTCGCATTTTAACATGTCAATTTTGATATGTATGCCCAATGAACCGTGCCGCGGAGGCGCTGCACCTCGCCCCGCCGAGGTGGCGCGTGGCGGCGGAACGACTGATACGCGCCCCAAGAAACGGGACGCACGACCAGACACCGGAAACCGAACGCCTGCACGACCTTGACGGCAGGGGGCGGCCAAGTGGAGTTTGCCCGGCCCTTCACCGCCCGCGAGGTAACGCCATGAGCGCGTCCGTATTCGAACATCCGTTCCTCGGAACACTGCTGGGCGATGACGAAGTGGCAGCGCACTTCACGGCCGCATCGGATCTGGCCGCCATGCTGCGCTTCGAGGCGGCGCTCGCCGAGGCCGAGGCGGAGGCCGGCGTCATCCCGCAGGCGGCGGCGGCGGACATTGCGGATGCGGCGCGCACCCTCCTCCTCGCTCCGGCGGACCTTGCCGCGGCCGTGGCCCGCGACGGCGTGGTGGTCCCGGATTTCGTGCGCCGGCTCCGGACGGCCGTGGGCGAGCCCCATGCCGCCTTCGTGCACAGGGGCTCGACCAGCCAGGACGTGATCGACACCAGCCTTTTCACGCGGCTTAAGGCGGCTTCCGAGATCCTCCTGGCGCGGCTGGACGCGCTCGTCGTCGGCTTTGACCAGCTTGCCGCCGCGTCGGGCGACCTCGTGCTCGCCGGCCACACGCGGATGCAGCGGGCGCGGCCGATCACCCTCGCCCACAAGATCGCCGGGTGGCAAGATCCCCTCGTCCGCCATCAGGCGCGGTTCCCGGCGGTGGCGGCGGACCTCTTCCGGGTGCAGCTCGGCGGGGCGGTGGGCAACCGGGCGGAGCTCGGCGAAGCCGCCGACGCGGTGGCGGCCGGCGTTGCCGTCCGCCTCGGCCTCGCGACCGCCGCGCGCGCCACCCACGCCGAGCGCGACGCCATCGCCGCCTATGGTCACTGGTGCACGCTCATCGCCGGGACGCTCGGCAAGTTCGGCGCCGACATCGCGCTCATGGCGCAGAACGAGGTGGGCGAGGTGACCATTGCGGGGGCGGTGGCTCCTCCGCCATGCCGGAGAAGAACAACCCGGTCGGCGCCGAGGTCCTGGTGACGCTCGCGCGCTTTTCCGCCGTGCTCCAGGGCGGGCTCGACCAGGCCCTGGTGCATGAAAACGAACGCTCCGGCGCCGCCTGGACGCTGGAGTGGATGATCCTGCCCCAGCTCGTCGTGGCGGCCGGCGCCGCCACCCGCACGGCGCTCGCCCTGCTCGGCGCCCTGCGCTTTCCCGCCCCGACCTGAGCGCGACGCGGGGCCGACCGCGCCGTGCGTCGCGGCCGCGCAGCGGCTATGCGGGTGGCGTGTTCTCGCCGACGCAGATGATGCCGTCCGCGTCCACGATCACCGGAACGGTATCCAGAGCGCATCCCACTCCGAGGCCCTCCACACCCCTCCCATCGGCGACGCGGAACGCCGCATCGTGGTTGGAACAGCGCACAAGCGTGCCGTCCGCGCTGACCACGCGCGTGCTGCGATAGGTAAGCGGCAGGTCGCGATGGGGACACAGGTTCACGAAGGCGGCCACGCCGCCCGACACCCTGACGAGCAGGATCGGAAAGGCACCCGCCCCGCTGTCGATCTCCACGGCCAGCACGCCCATGACATCGAGTTCGGCCGCGGCGGCGAGCGCCGCGCCCGGCGGCGGAGCGATCCGGCAGGCGCGGAAATCACCCATCCTCAGTCCTCCGGTCCACCATTCAGGCGGTCAGCACACCGCGCTGGATCTGGTCTGCCTCGATGGATTCGAACAGGGCCTTGAAGTTGCCCTCGCCGAAGCCATCATCGCCCTTGCGCTGGATGAACTCGAAGAAGATCGGGCCGATCACGGTCTTCGAGAAGATCTGCAGCAGGATGCGCGTGGCGCCGCCATCCACCACGCCCTCGCCGTCGATGAGGATGCCGTGGGTCTTCAGCCGGTCCATGGGCTCGCTGTGGCCGCTGACGCGAGCGTAGGAGCGCTCGTAATAGATATCCGGCGGTCCGGGCATGAATGCCACGCCGCGGGCGGCGATGGCGTCGGTGGCGGCATAGATGTCGTTGGTGGCGATGGCCACGTGCTGGATGCCCTCGCCCTTGTACTGAGCGAGATATTCCTCGATCTGGCTCTTGTCGTCCGCGCTCTCGTTGATGGGGATGCGGATCTTGCCGCAGGGCGAGGTCAAGGCGCGGCTGGTGAGGCCGGTGAGCTTGCCGGCAATGTCGAAATAACGGATCTCGCGGAAATTGAAGGTTTCCGCATAGAATTTGTACCAGGTGTCCATGTTGCCGCGCCTGACATTATGGGTCAGGTGGTCAAGGTAGTAGAAGCCGACGCCATAAGGCGCGGGGTCCACGTCGCCGAGCCATTCGAAATCGTCGGAATAAGGCGAGCCCTTCGCGCCATAGGTGTCCACGAAATAGAGCAGCGATCCACCGATGCCGATCACCGCGGGCACGTCTAGGGTCTTGTCGGGGCCGTTATATTCGGTGGCGCCGAGATCCAGCGCGCGCTTCAGGGCGTGCCCGGCATCCACCACGCGCCACGCCATGGCCGGGGCGCAGGGGCCGTGGGCCTGCACGAAGCGGCCGGAATGGCCGTCGTGCTCGCGGTTGACCACGTAGTTGATGTCGCCCTGGCGATAGAGCGAGATATCCCGCGTCTTGTGGCGCGCCACCTCGGTGAAACCCATGGTCTCGAACAGCGGCCCGAGCACGGCGGGATCGGGGTGGGCGAACTCGACGAACTCGAAGCCGTCGGTTCCGGCGGGGTTGCTGGCGCTGATGGTGGCCGGCGGCGCGTCGTGCGGGAAAGGTCCCATGGCATCCTCCCTGGAGCGTGGATGGGGCAGAGTGGGGCAAAGTCGCTGCAAAGGGCGTGCGAAATTGATCCAGATCAGATAAATATCGCGAGGATTGAGCGTCTCTTGCTTAGTTTTCGCGAGATTTGTGCATGGATATCTTCGACATTCGCATTCTCTCCGCGCTACAGGATGACGGGCGGCTGACCAATGCCGAACTGGCCGAGAAGGCGGGACTTTCCGCCTCCCAATGTTCCCGCCGCCGCATGGCGCTGGAGGACGCCGGCGTCATCGCCAGCTATCGCGCCGTCCTTTCGCCCGAGGCGCTGGGCCTCGACGTGCTGGTGTTCGTGCAGGTGACCCTCGCCACCCACTCGCCGGACAATGCCGCGCGATTCCTCGCTTTGGTCGCCAGCCTCGACGAGGTGCAGGAGGCCTATTCCCTCACCGGCGAGGCGGACTATCTCGTCAAGCTCACCGTGCCGACGCTGAAGGACCTCGCACGGCTCTTGTCGGAAGCCTTCCTGGCACACCCGTCGGTGGCGCATCTGCGCTCCTCCATCGTGCTCGACCGGCTGAAGCAGAGCGCCCGGCTGCCGCTGGCGCATCTGCGCCGCTCCTCCCGGACGGAGGGCTGATACCAATGGCCCGCGCGGCGCTTGAGCGTACCCACTTGGCATCGGTCGAAGACCGAGGCTGACGGTATGAGCGCGCCGCGCCCAGCCCGGCCCCCGGTCATTGCGAGAGCTTTTCCAGCGCGACGTCCGTGGTGCGTGGTCCAAGCAGGCCGACCGCCAGCATGGTGATGACCATGCAGGTGGAGGTGAAGAGGAACACGCCCGTCACCCCGGCATGGTTTAGCAAGTATTCGAGGACAAAGGCGGTGAAGATCGCCGAGAAGCGGCTCCACGAATAGACGAACCCCACGGCCCGGGCACGGATGCGCGTCGGATAAAGCTCGGCCTGGTAGGCATGGTAGGTATAGGACAAGGTGTTGGCGGCCAGCGTGATGGTGAGGCCGGCTGCGAGGATGCCGGCCATGCCGGTCTGCTGCGAGAAGGCGAGGCCCGCGACCACGATGATGCCCGCCATGGCCAGGATCACGGTCTTGCGCTCGTAGCGGTCGGCGATGATCATCCCGAGCAGCGGGCCGACTGGCGCGGCGATGGCGATGATGCTGGTGTAGCCGAGGCTCGCGGTGACGGTGATGCCCTGCTTGATGAGCAGAGAGGGCACCCAGTTGGCGAAGCCGTAATAGGCCACCGTCTGGAACACGTGGAACAGCAGCATCATGATGGTGCGCTGGCGATAGGGCGGCTTCCAGATGTCGCCGAACCGTTCGTCTTTGACCACCGGCGCGACCTGCTGCGGCTCGGGCGGGGGCAGGTCCTTGCCGGTCTCCTTGCGGACCTTCTCCTCGAGGCGCGACAGGATGACGTCGGCTTCCGCGACCCGGCCCTTCATGGCGAGCCAGCGCGGGCTCTCGGGCAGGCGGCGGCGGACCCACCAGATCACCAGCGCGCCACCGGCCCCGATCAGCACCACCCAGCGCCAGCCATCGAAGCCGAGCGGCGCCATCGGCACGAGCAGGTAGGAGAGAAACGCCACCGTGGGCACGGAGAGGAAGCCGATGGCCTGCGAGAGGGCCGAGGCGCGGCCGCGCATGTGCTTGGGCACCAGCTCGGTGATGTAGCTGCCGATAGTGACGATCTCGACGCCGATGCCGATGCCGGCGATGAAGCGCCACAGATTGACGTCGAAGGCGGTGGACTGGAACGCCATGACGGCGTTGGCGGCCGAGTACCAGAGCAGCGAATAGGTGAACACGGCCTTGCGACCGAACCGGTCCGCCAGGAAGCCGCAGCATAGCGTGCCGAGGAACAGCCCCGAGAACAGCGCGGCGATGAAGCTCGCCCGTCCCGAGAACAGCAGCTCGAAGAAATTCCACACCGATGTCGCTTCCGACACCGACGCCGCCTTGGCGCTCAGGATGCCTGCCTTGACGAGGCCGGGCGTCACGTAGCCGGTGAGGAACAGGTCGTAGAGCTCGAAGAACAGGCCGAGGCTGATCAGCACCACCACCCGCCAGACCGGGCGCGAGGCCGGAATGCGGTCGAGCCGGGCGGAAATGGTGCCGGCATCGGGTTCGGTGCGTGGAACGGCAGCCGCGTCCGCGACCGCCCCCATGTCGAGGGCAGACAAGGCTTTCATGGTTTCCTCCCGAAGAACCGGCCTGGGCTGTTCCCGCCCCTTGGCCGTCGCAATGACTTGATCTTGATCTGGATCTGGCTTCCAGCGCTCCCGCGACCGCCAGTCAGGCTGGCGCGGAAAGGCCGGTCAGGCTGGCTCCATGGCTGGCGTGTCCGGCGCCACCAGAACGCCGGCGACGAGCAAAGCCGAGATATCGGATTCGGAGAGACCGGCTTCGCGAGCCACGTCCCGGCCGTGCTCGCCGATACGCGGCGGCTGGCGGGTGAGGCCGGGGCGCCCGTCGAACAGGGAGATGGGCAGGGCCGGCAGGCTCGCGGCCGCCACCGCCGGATGGAAGTCGTCGTCCCGGGTCCGCGTGAGGTCCGTCGGCAGCAGGCCGCCGGAGGCGAGCAGATGCGGATCGTCGAACAGGTCGCCGGGCCGGTTGATGGGGGAGAAGGGCAGGCCGAGCGCCTCGCAGCGCGCCATCAGCTCGTCCTTGGAAAGGCTCCTGAACACGCGGCCGACACGCTCGAGAATGCGTGGGCGCGCGGCGGCAAGGTCCGCCATGCGGGCAAGGCCGGGATCCTTGAGGAAATCGTCGAGGCCGAACGCCGTGCAGAAGCCGCGCCACTGAGTCTCGGTCACCACGCCCACGAACACCTGGCCGCCGTCCGCGGTGTCGAAGATGTCGTAGAGCGGCCAGGGCTTCTTCATGTCCGGGTCGCCGAAGGGAGTGGGATCACGCCCCTCCACCGCTGTGCGTGCCATGTGCTGGGCCACCAGCACCATGTTGGTCTCGAACAGGCCGGACTGGACTTGCCCGCCACGCCCGGTGATGTCCCGCTCGCGCAGGGCGGCGAGCACGGCGAAGGCGCCGAACAGGCCGCCCATGATGTCGTTGACCGAGGAGCCGGCCCGCAGCGGCCGGCCGGGCGGGCCGGTCATGTAGGCGAGACCGCCCATCATCTGCACCACCTCGTCGAGGGCGGCGCGGTGCTCGTAGGGGCCGGGCAGGAACCCCTTGAGCGAGCAATAGATCAGGCGGGGATTGTCGGCCTTGAGGGCCTCAAGGCCGAGCCCCATCTTCTCCATGCCGCCGGGCCGGAAGTTCTCCACCAGCACGTCGGCGCCGGCGGCCAGCCTTCTCACCAGTGCGAGGCCGGCCGGGGACTTCAGGTCCACGCACAGGCTGCGCTTGTTGCGGTTGAAGGTGGGGAAGAAGCCCACCGCCGGCCCGGTGAGCCGGCGGGTATTGTCGCCGCCAGGGGCGGGCTCGATCTTGATCACGTCGGCCCCGAGGTCGGCGAGGAACATGCCGCAGCTCGGCCCCATGACCATGTGGCTGAACTCGATCACGCGGATGCCGGCGAGAGGCAGGCGGCCGGGGGCCGGCACGGCAGCGTCGAGGGCGGTCATTGCACAGCCTCCAGGGCCTCATGGACAGTGCTTGAAAGGCGATAGGTGCGCGGAATGCCGGCGGCCGCGACGCGCCCGTGGAGCCGCTCCGAGGGCAAAGCCTCGGCGAGCACGGCCCGGGCCGCGATGAGGGCGGCAAGGTCGATGCCCGTGTCGAAGCCTTCCAGCTCCAAGAGATAGACGAGGTCCTCGGTCGCCGCGTTGCCCACCGAGCCGGGCGCGAAGGGACAGCCGCCGAGGCCGCCGAGGGCGCCGTCGAAGCCGCCCACCCCTTCCTCAAGGCCGGCATAGACATTGGCGAGGGCGGTCCCGAGCGTGTCATGCAGGTGCAGATGGCCGAACCGCGCCGCCCCCACCTCCCGGCGCACGCCGCGCACCAGCCGCTTCACCTGGGAGGGCGATGCATATCCGAGCGTATCGGCGAGGCTCACGGTGTCCGCGCCCGCGGTGGCGAGGGCGGCCGCGAGACGCAGCACATCCGCCTCGGGCACGATGCCCTGGAGCGAGCAGCCGAAGGCGGTGGAGATCCCGGCCTCGATCCGCGGGCGGCCGGCCCCCAGCGTTGCCGCGAAGGCGGTGATGCGGGCGACCTCGGCCACCTGCTCCTCGCGGCTGCGCCGCACGTTGGAGCGGCTGTGCGCCTCGCTGGCGGAGACGGGAACGATGATGACCTGCGCCCCGGCGGCGGCCGCGTTCTGCGCGCCGCGCAGGTTCGGCGCGAGCGCCACCACCTTCAGGGCCGGATGCTGCCGCCGGACCGCCGCGGTCACGTCCGCCGCATCGGCCATCTGCGGCAGAGCGGCGGGCGGGACGAAGCTCGCCACTTCCATGTCGCGCACGCCGGCGGCGACCATGGCGTCGATCCACAAAAGCTTGGCGGCGGTGGGCATGATCGCCTTCGCCATCTGAAGGCCGTCCCTGGGGCCGACCTCGCGGATGGCGAGGACAGGCCGCTTGGCGTCGGGGGCCATGGTTTCCTCGTTTATTTTGATGTGTTGATTGGAAAATACATCCGCATAATACGGACGAGAATCGCTCATTGGCGCCCTCACCGTCCGCTATCCACGGATGCTGGGGGGGGGGGCGCGACGCAGGAGGGCGTGCCCAATGACGACACCACCGGATTGGATCACCCTGCGGCTGTTCCTCACCGCCATAGAGCTTGGCAGCATCGCCAAGGCCGCCGATCGCTGCGGCATCGCCAATTCGGCGGCGGCCAAGCGCATCCAGTTGCTGGAAGCGCAGGCCCGGACAGCCCTGGTCGAACGGCATGCCCGTGGCATCATCCCGACCGCTGCGGGGGAAAGCTTTGCGCGCCATGCCCGTGGCCTCATCGACCTTGCCAGGCACCTGGAAGACGAAATGGATGCCTTCGCCGCGGGGGGTGCCGGCACGGTCCGCCTCCTGGCGACGGCATCCTGCATCGGCGGGCACGATCTGGCGGACCTGCTGGCGGGCTTTGCCCGGCTGCATCCGCGCATTCTCGTGGATCTGCGCGAGTTGACCAGCGCTGTGATCCTTCAGGACCTGATCGAGGGTCGGGCCGATCTCGGGATCGTCACCACCAATGCCCGCATCCCGGTCGGGCTCGAAGCGCAACCGTGGCGGGAGGATCGCCTGCTCGCCATCGTCTCCGCCGACCATCCGCTGGCAGGCCGAAAGAGCGTGAAGTTCAGCGAGGTGCTGGAGCATCCGCTCGTGGACGTGCTGGAGATCGGCGCCCTGTCGCTGCTACTTGCCGAGGCGGCCCAGGCCCTGGGCCGCAAGCCCTATTATCGCTACCATGTCACCTCCATGGACGCCGCCCGCCGGCTCGTTGCGGCGGGCCTCGCCGTCAACGTGATGCCGGATCACATGATCGCGCCCTATGCGGAAAATCTCGGCCTGCGGGGCATTCTCATCGACGAGCCCTGGTCGCTCCGGCGGTTGCGGCTCGTGTCTCGCGTCGGCGGCGTCTCGCCGGGCCCCGCCCGCCTGCTCGCCGACCATCTGTTGAACGCTCCGACGACGAGTGCCGGCCCCTCATCCCCGGCGTGATGCCGGCGCTCAACCGCGACGCCGTTTTCCCGAACCTCGGCGCGAGGCGAGCCGGGCAGGCGATGTGCCATCGGCAGGCGGTGATTGACGACAATGGCGCCTCTATGGCGCTGGTGATGGGTCCGCGCGAGCGCGACCCGCCCCATGGCCGAGCGCCTTGATCGCGTCCACCACTTCATCTGTGACAGCCTGCGTAACGAGGCGCCCGCCCGCAGATGGGGGAGGAGGTGGGTTCACGGACCATCGCTCCAAGACCGACCCCGCCCACGTCAGCGGGGCCGATCTTCGTTCCGCGGCTCAAGCTCCGCAACGATACCCATATTGCCCGAGGTCTACATGGGCGTCCCGGATCTGGTGCAGACAGAATATTTCTGGGGACTTTACGCTATCCGATGATCACTTTCAGCGCTTTGGTGGACGAGGCCTTCTCGAACGTCTCGTAGGCGTCGAGGATGTCGGCCAGGGCGAAGCGATGGGTTATCAGCTTGCGCGGATCGAGCTTCTTCGACTGCACCGTCTTCAGCAGCATCGGCGTCGTCACCGTGTCCACCAGCCGCGTGGTGAGCGTGATGTTGTGGGCCCACAAGCGTTCGAGGTGAAGGTCCGCCTTCGTGCCGTGGACGCCCACATTGGCGATGGTGCCGCCAGGTGCCACGATGTCCTGGCACAGCACGAAGGTGGCAGGAATGCCGACCGCCTCGATCGCGGTGTCCACGCCGATGCCGCCGGTCAAGGCCATGACCCTCTCGACGGCGTTGTCCCGGCCGCTGTTGACCGCCTTCGTCGCGCCGAAGGTCAGGGCGACCTCGAGGCGGTTGTCGTCCAGATCGATCATGATGATTTCGGCGGGGGAATAGAACTGCGCGGTCAGAAGCGCCGCAAGGCCCACCGGTCCTGCCCCGACGATGGCCACGGTGCTTCCCGGCTGCACCTTGCCGTTCAACACGCCGCACTCGAAGCCGGTGGGGAGGATGTCGCTGAGCATGACGAGGGATTCCTCGTCCATGCCTTCCGGGATGTGGTGCAGGGACGTGTCGGCGAACGGGATGCGGACATATTCGGCCTGCGTGCCGTGGATGGTGTGGCCGAGCATCCAGCCGGCGACGGAGCAGTGGGAATACATGCCGCGCTTGCAATATTCGCAGCGGCCGCAGGACGAGATGCAGGAAATGAGGACATGGTCCCCCTTCTTGAAGGCCGAGACCGCCTGACCGACCTCCTCGATGACTCCAACGCCCTCGTGGCCGAGCACGGTACCGGGTTTCACGGTGGGCACGTCGCCCTTGAGGATGTGCAGATCGCTGCCGCAGATGGTGGTGCGCAGGATCTTCACCACGGCGTCAGTGGGCTGTTCGATCCGCGGATCCGGCACCTCCTCCAGCGCCTTCTTGCCGGGACCGCGATAGACTAGACCCTTCATCAGGGGCCTCCCTTTCCAGTGTCGATGAATTGGCGGCACGCTGGGCAACGGCCGCATGCCGCGTCGCCTCGTGGGCAAGAGTGGTGCCATGGCTGCCCGCCGTGCATTCGCGCGCTCCTTCGGTGCCACGCGGCGTCTGCACTGTCCGCAATTGCGACGCCGGCGGACGAATTCCGGTCGTCCGGACGGGTCCGGCTGGGGCTGGGGTACGCCCCGCAGGCAAGGGCCACGCGCCGTCGCGCCTGGCGCCGTCTTCTCCGCGTGCGACGCGACCGGTCCGGCCGCGTGAAACAAGGAGCTGAGGCCTGCGTGAACTGGCAAAGCGAGGCAGAAGCGTGCGGGGCCCGTCGCCCGGCGCGGCTATGACGCTTCAGCCGCTTGCCGGGTCGCGGCGCCCAGCCTCAGGGGATTGATGTGCCAGCCACCGGTCTCGAACGCGCTCTGGCTCTGCGTTGGCATGCGCGTGGCGAGCCAGCAGCGCGTCGGCAGCAGGGGCGCCTTGGCAACGGCCCGCAGGGCCGCCGTGTCGCCGGGAAGGTCGGCGAGGCGACGGCGGATGTCGTCCACCGCAGCCTCCGGGAGGTCGCGGCCGATGAAGACGAGCCGTCCGCGCATGTCGAAGCGCGTGCCGTCCGCCGGCCAGCGCGGAAGCCGCACCGGTGGGTAGGCGACGCGCTCCACGCATTGGAGCACCACTGGGCCGCTGAGACCGGCCACATTCATCAGCCCCTTCACACGCAGGAGGCGCGATCCGTACTCGGCGAGAATCTCGCCCATGGCCACGCTGAAGCCGCGCCATGGCACCTGGCGGCCGAAGAAGCAGGTGAAGCTAACCGACGGCGCCCCCTCGGCGTGGACCGATGGCGGCGCGATGTTGTCGCGGGCGGCGGCCTCGGTCTCGGCGACCCAGCGCGCCACCTCCTCCGGCAGGCTTCCCGGCGCGTACAGCCCGGCGCCCAGGATGCGCCGGGGTTCGACCTCGCCATGGGTGACGGCGAGGCGCGGGGCCGACGGGTTAAGCACATCGAGCCGCGCGTCGAGCCGCTCGCGGGCGCTGCGGTCGGAGAGGTCCGCCTTCGTGAGGAGGATACGGTCGGCCATGCCCACCTGGCGGCGGGCCTCCTCGTGCCGGTCCAGCTGCTCGGCGCCGAGACCCGTGTCGACCAGCGTGACGACCCCGTCACAGCGGAAGCGGGCGGCGACGAAACGCTGTTCCATCAGCGTCCAGAGCACGGGCACCGGATCGGCGAGGCCGGTGGTCTCGATCACCACACGGCGTACCGGCGGGATCTGCTGGCGCGCGAGCTTGCCGTGGAGCTGTTCCAGCGCCTCCACGAGATCGCCGCGGACGGTGCAGCATACGCATCCGGAATCGAGAAGCACCATGGTCTCGCCGATCCGCTCCACCAGATGGTGGTCGATGCCCACCGCGCCGAACTCGTTGATGAGGAGCGCGGTGCCGGTCATGTCCGGATGCGAGACAAGGCGGTTGAGCAGCGTGGTCTTGCCGGCGCCGAGAAAGCCGGTGAGGACGGTCACCGGAATGCGTGGGTCGGTGGTATCGCGTTCGGCCATGGGCGGTCTCGAAGGTTTGGCGCCGGGGCGCGACGATGGCGGTGCGCGCAGCAACGCGCGTGCCAGCGCCGGAATGCCGACCCCGGCGGGACCGCGAGCAACCGGAGCGTTCGAATTTCGGCCCCTGCCACGTTCGAAAATCGAACGCCATCGGACGGATGCCGCACCGTAGCCGGGCGGAGAAATCGCTCGAACATCCCGCCCCGCGGGAGACGTGCTGCGTGGCATGATCGATGCTAGTATCGCACTTCGGCATGGTCTGCCCCGCAAGCGCGGGACGGGCCGCCGCAGGCTCGCGCAACGGAGGCTTCAGCGCGCGCCGCGGCTGCCACAAGAGCGAAAAGAAGACGTCCGCCCAAGAAGATGCAGACAGCAGATTTGCCCGGGGCGGCGCACCGGCCGGCCCTCGGGGCCGCTGGGGGAGGACGCAAAATGCCTTTCGGACGGCCCGGACAGAAATTCTCGGTACCCGAGAACGACGACAAGGTGATGGTGTCGTGGGAGCGCTTCCTCGGGGGCGACGAATCCACGTCCGACGCATTGCGCCGGCTCGTGGACGATTCCTGGCGACGCTGCCTCAGCAACAGCGTGGACCCGCAGCGGGCGCAAGCGCCCCCGCCCATGCGGGAGGATTCGCTGCACTCCCTGCGGGATGACTGCCGCGAGCTGCTGGAGGCGAGCCAGCCGGTGATGGCCTCGGCCCGCGAGTTCCTCGCCGAGACCGGAACGGTGATGGTCCTCACCGACGGCGCCGGTGTCATCCTCAACCTCGAGGGGGACCTGCGGCTGCGCGATGCGGCGGCGAACATCCACCTGCTGTCCGGCGCCAGCTGGAGCGAGACGGCCTGCGGCACCAACGCCATCGGTACCGCCATAGAGATCGGCCAGCCGGTGCAGATCCATTCGGCAGAGCACTATTGCTCCGGCATCAAGCGCTGGTCATGCTCGGCCAACGTCATCCGCGACCCGTATGACGGTGCCATCCTCGGGGTGGTCGATGTCTCGGGCCTCTCGGATACGTTCAACCGCCACAGCCTCGCGCTGGTGGTGGCGACGGCCGGGCGCATCGAGAACCGGCTTGCCCAGCAGGAGATGGATTTCCGCCTGCGCCTGCTGGACCACTGCATGGATCGCCTTTCGGGATCGAGCTCGGACGGCGTGATCGTGTTCGACCGGCGCGGCCGGGCGGTAAAGGCCAATGGCGCCGCCACCGACGCTCTCATCGACCTGCAGCGCCAGCGTGGGGATGCCTCGGGCGCGGACCTGTCGCGGCTGCGGCTGAACTGGCGCAAGGAGGCGCCCCTGCCGGACGAGCTGCCGCCCTGGCTGCGACGCGAATGGCTGGAGCCCGTTGTCACCGACGGCGAGCGTCTCGGCATCGTCCTCCGCCTGCCGGCACGCCGCACCGCGCCGGCCCGCCCGGTGGACACCAGCATCGTCGCCGCGAAGGCGGAGGCGGGCGACGATGCCTTCTCGCGGATCATCGGCGAGGCTCCCGCCCTGCGACAGGCGATCGGCCGCGCACGCCAGCTGGCCAAGAGCCGGGCGCCGGTGCTGCTGCTGGGCGATACCGGCGTGGGCAAGGACGTGTTCGCCCAGTGTCTCCACGCCGGCAGCGCCGGGCGCGACAATGCGTTCGTGGCCCTCAATTGCGGCGGTTTTTCCCGCGAGCTGCTGACCAGCGAGCTGTTCGGCTATGCGGAGGGCGCCTTCACCGGCGCGCGCCGCGGCGGGATGATCGGCAAGATCGAGGCGGCCGACGGCGGCACCCTTTTCCTCGACGAGATTGGCGAGATGCCTAAGGACCTGCAGCCGCATTTCCTGCGGGTGCTGGAAGCCGGCGAGGTTTACCGCATCGGCGAAACGCGCCCGCGCAAGGTGAACTTCCGCCTGGTGGCCGCCACCAACCGCGATCTGCGGCACGAGGTGGAGGTGGGGCGGTTCCGCATGGACCTGTTCTATCGCGTGGCGGTCACCAGCATTTCCATTCCCGCCCTGCGGGAGAGGGCCACGGACATTCCGCTCCTGGCCGAGCATCTGGTGCAGGAACTCGCGCGGCGGCAAGGACTGGAGCCGCGCCGGCTCTCCCCCGGGGATCGAGGTGCTGCAGGCCTATGCCTGGCCGGGAAACGTGCGCGAGCTGCGCAACGTCATCGAAGGCATGCTCCTCATCGCCGAGGGGGAGGAACTGAGCGAAGCGGACATTCCGGACGAGATCTGGACGCAGCCGGAGAGCGACACTGCGCCATCCACCGCGCCGGCCGGGGAGGCAGGGCACCTGCGTGGCCTCAGCGGAATGGAGAATGCCGAGCGCCTGGCGCTCTTGCGCGCCATGCAGATGCACAAGGGCAACATGACCGCGGTGGCCCGGGATCTCGGCATCGCCAAGAGCACGGTCTACGCCAAGCTCCGCCGCTTCGGCCTGGAAGGCGTGATGGGCGAGACGCGTCGCTTCCAACTTTAGAGGGTGGGCCGAGCAGATTTATTTCATCTTCCCGGTGAATCACGCTAATATTGAATGAATAGCACCCGTCATCTGCCTGACAAACGTCGATATATTGAATAGATCTGATTTCCGGCACTCCGCCGCAAGCCCATCCTCCAAACCGCCGATCTCGATCGGCGGTCTTTTTTTGCCGGAGCGGGCATGGTGCACTGCGCGCGTCACATGCCTGCGTCGCACAATATAGACCGATTTCCGAACGCGTATTCGCAAAGACGTCGGCAGGTGTCCTGCGCGAAAAAACCTGACCCGCCGAAATCAGCTCAAATAAATGAAAACCGAAGGTGCAAACGCCTCCTCGGTCTTGGCATGCCCCTTGCGATCATCTGACGAGCGTCTCGGATCGCGCCTCGCCCAGCAGGCGAGCGCTGCCGCGCAGTCGTCCGAAGATGTCGGTTCATGTGGCCGCAGCCAGAGAAAAACGGGAGGAAAATGAGCGTATGTCCCTTCAGATCAATATCGACAATGGCGGCACGCTGACGGACATCTGTATTCTGTCCGATGACCAGGTGAGGAAAACCAAGGTCCTCACCACGCCCTACGATCTCAGCAAATGCTTTTTCGAAGGCCTGACCAAGGCCTCTGGCGTGCTCTACGGCGCGCCGGACGTGAAGCGGCTGCTGGAGGAAGTGGATCTCATCCGCTACTCCACCACCCAGGGCACCAATGCCATCTGCGAGCGCAAGGGCCCGCGGCTGGGCCTCATCCTCGACGCCGCCGCGCACGATCTGCCGAGCCGCCTCGCGGCCCACGACCAGGACGTGTTCGAAGCCCTGGTGGGCGACCGCATCGCCTTCCTCGACGCCGCCACCATCAGCGGCGAAACGGCGGAGGTGGAGATTGCGAAGGCCATCAACAAGCTCACCGCCGCTGGCGCCAACCGCCTGGTGGTGAGTTTCGGCGGCACTGATTTCCAGGCGCTGGAGAACCGCTTCCGCCTCGTCGCCCTGCGCAAGTATCCACGCCACCTGCTCGGCGCCGTGCCAATCCTCTACGGCTCCGACCTCACCACCGACACGGACGGCGAGCGTCGCACCTGGACGGCACTCATCAACTCCTTCCTCCACCCCTCCATGGAGGCCTTCCTCTACAATGCGGAGAACCGGCTGCGGGCCTACCGCACCAAGAATCCGCTCCTCATCTTCCGCAACGACGGCGACGCGTCCCGCGTGGCCAAGACGATTGCCATCAAGACCTATTCGTCGGGCCCGCGCGGCGGCATGGAGGGCGTGAAGTCCTTCTCGCGCCGCTACGGCTTCACCGATACCGTCTCCATCGACGTGGGCGGCACCACCACGGACATCGGCCAGTACATCGGCGGCACGGTGGCCGAAGTGCGGCGCGGCCACGTGGAGGGCATCTCGGTCTCCTTCCCCCTGTGCGAGATCCTGAGCGCGGGCGCGGGCGGCTCCTCCATCTTCAAGGTGGTGGACGGGCGCATCGTCATCGGGCCCGAGAGCGTCGGCGCGGTGCCGGGGCCGGCCTGCTTCGGCCGCGGCGGGCGAGAGGCCACCATCACGGACGCGAGCCTTCTGATCGGCCTGTTCGATCCCAGCTCCTATTTCGGCGGCGGCATGGGGCTCGATGCAGACCGCGCCGCCGCGGCAGTAACCGCCCACGTCGCCTCCCCGCTCGGGCTCGGCCTCGACGACGCGCTGCTGCGCATGGAGTTCGCCTATGAGGAGAAGATCGCCGCCGAGCTGCACCGCTTCACCCGGATCTCCGATGAGACGGTGATGCTCGCCTTCGGCGGCGCCGGCCCGCTGAACGCCTGTGGCGTTGCGGAGAAGGCGGGCATCCGCCGGGTGGCGATCCCGCAGATGGCGGCGGTGTTCTCGGCCTATGGCATCGGCGCCTGCGACATCTCCCAGCGCTACGCGGTGACGCTGTCCGATCCCGCGGAGCTCGCCGACACCATCGCCTCGCTGAAGGTGAAGGCGGCGCGCGACATGTTCGCTGAAGGTTGCGCCGAGGGGGCCTATTCGGTCGAAGCCCGCATCGTCGCCGATTTCGGTGACGGACGCACGCAATCCCACCTGCTGGGCGACCAGCCGGAAGTTCCGACCGCCTTTGCCGGAGCACGTTCGGTGGAGGTGGAACTGAAGGCGGTCCGGAGCCTGCGCGAAGGCACGGAGCAGGCCGCCAGCTTCGCCCCGCACGCCCCCGCTGCCGCCCACGGCAAGCGCAACGTGCTGATCCGCGAGCGCGGGCGCATCGACGTGCCGGTCTATCGCCTCGCCGACCTGTCGGCGGGCGACTGCGCGTCCGGGCCGGCCATTCTCGAGGAAGACTATTTCACCTGCCAGGTGCCCAAGCACTGGCAGTTCGTCATCAGCGACGCGGGCGACGTCCTGCTGAGCCGGGAGGATTGAGCAAGATGAAAGTCGCCATGACCGAATATCTCCGGATCGACCTGAAATCGGAGAAGTGGGAATGCCGCGTGTGCGATCACGAGCTTGCTCCGGCCCGCGGCAACTACAAGGAAGGCCTTCTGGTCCACGATCGCGATCCCCGCGAGATCCATCCGCCGATCATCGATCCGGACAAGTATCGCTTCACCTTCAGCCCCGATCCGGAATGGGTTCGCATCCTCGAATATTGCTGCCCCCACTGCGGCACGCAGGTGGAGACCGAATATGCCGTGCCCGGCCACCCGCCGCTCCACGACATGGAAGTCGATATCGATGCGCTCAAGGCCCAATGGGCGGCCCGCGGCGAGGCGGCGGCGCCCTATGCGGGCCCTGCCGTGGCGCGTGACGACGGCCACGGACACTGAAGCCCCGACGGTGCCGCCCATCCCCGCGCGGAACGCGGCGGCACCACGCCACAGCACAACGAACGCGGCGCGACGCGCCCGCCAGCATCCTCAGGGAGGAGACATGAAACGCGTTTCCGTGGACATCGGTGGCACCTTCACCGACTGCTTCGTGGTCTGGGACCAGCAATATATCGAGGCCAAGGCCCTCACCACCCACCATAACCTCGCCATGGGCTTCAACGAGGCCCTGGGCAAGGCCTGCAAGGTGTTGGGCCTTGAGCTGGAGGAGATCCTCGGGGCCGCCGACAGTGTGCGCTACGCCACCACGCTCGGCACCAACGCTCTCATCGAGCACAAGGGCCCCAGGATCGGCATGCTGGTGACGGCCGGCTATGAGGCCACCGTCCCCTTGAGCCGCGCCCGCGGCTATGGCGAGGGGCTCGACAATCTCGGCCAGCAGGACATGCCCAACGCCGAGCGCCCCGATCCGCTGGTGGAGGCGCACATGATCCGCGGCGTGCGCGAGCGGCTCGATTTCCAGGGCAAGCTCGTGATGCCGCTGGACGAGGAGGACGTGCGCACCCAGATCCGCGAGCTGGTGAACCGCGGCGCCCAGATCATCGTGGTGGCGCTTGTGAACGCGGTGGTGAACCCCGCGCACGAGCAGCGCATCGAGGAGATCATCCTCGATGAATATCCCTCCCACCTGCTCGGCGCCATTCCGGTCATCCTGTCCCACCAGGTGGCCGGGCGCAAAGGCGAGTATGTGCGGGCCACCTCCGCCATCGTCGACGGCTACCTGCATTCCACCATGTACCACGCCCTCTCGGCGCTGGAGCAGAACCTGCGGGCGCATCGCTACGAAAAGCCCATGCTGGTGATCCACAATTCCGGCGGCATGGCGCAGCTCAACTCCACCGACGCGCTGCAGACCATCCATTCCGGGCCGGTCTCCGGAATCGGCGCCTCCGAGCATCTCGCCATGCTCACCGGGCTCGGCAATGTGGTCGCCACCGACATGGGCGGCACCAGCTACGACATCGGCATCGTGGTGGACGGCGGCGTGAAGCATTACGACTTCAACCCGGTGATCGACCGCTGGCTGGTCTCGGTGCCCATGGTGCACCTCGTGACCCTCGGCGCCGGCGGCGGCTCCATCGCCTCCTACGACCGCATGTACAAGACCGTCAAATGCGGCCCCGAGAGCGCCGGCTCCGATCCCGGCCCCGCCTGCTACGACCGCGGCGGCATGCGGCCCACCGTGACCGACGCCGACCTGCTGCTCGGCTATCTCGATCCGGCGAACTATGCGGGCGGGTCCATTCCCCTCAACCCGCGCCGGGCCAAGGCGGCCATCGAGGACACCCTGTGCGACGACCTCGACTGCTCGGTGATCGAGGCGGCGCTGCTGATCCGCGAGAAGGTGGACGACAACATGGCCAACGGGCTCTTCACCGAGCTGCGCGCCCGGGGGTACGATCCCAAGGACTTCACCATGCTCGCCTATGGCGGCAACGGCCCGCTGCACTGCTGCGGCATCGCCCAGAACCTCAACATCGACCGCATCCTGGCCCCGCCGCTCTCCTCCGTGTTCTCGGCGGTGGGGGCGGGCAACATGCACCAGCTCCATATCCACGAGCAGTCGCTCTACATGGTGCTGTACGACAGCAACACCCGCGCCTTGTTCGACGACTATGACCGCTTCAACGCCATCGTCGCCGACCTGAAGGAGCGCGGCACCCAGGACCTGCTGCGCCAGGGCGTGTCGCTCGCCGACATCCGCCACAATCTGGAATTGGATATGCGCTACGGCAACCAGCTGGTGCAGACCACGGCGGTGATCCCGAGGCACGAGGTGAGCGGGCCCGCCGACGTCCTCGCCATCATCGCCCAGTTCTCCGCCGACTACGGCAAGCGTTTCGGCGAAGGCTCGCAGGCGCCGGAGGCGGGCATCCGCATCAACACCATCCGCGTGGCGGCCTACGTCCATCACGAGACGGTGCGCTTCGAGGACATCAAGCCGGTGCCCGAGAGCGAGCGCAAGGCGCCCCCGCCACCGGCCGCCACCCGCATCTGTCACTTCGTGGGACAGGACGGCCCGCTGGAGACCCCGGTGTGGAGCCGCACGGACATCGCGCCGGGAACCCAGATCGAGGGGCCGGCCATCGTCGCCTCCGAGGTCACCACCTTCCTCGTCAATCCGGGCTGGACCTTCGTGGCGGCGAAGCAGGGGGCGTCCTGGTTCCTGCGCGCCAAGGCACCGGGCAAGCCCCACTGACGCCGCGCCGCTCCCCCTGCGTGCCGGCAGGGGGAGCCCCGCGCCGCGCGACCGCGCGACGCCCATCGACATATTCCGGGAGGACCCCCATGAACGACATGAGCATGACCAGCCGCGGGAAGTTGCCGAGCGCCGAAGAGACAGCGCTCATCCAGAAGTTCCTGAACGACACCACCTTGTTCCTCGGGCCGGACCCCGAGATCATGCAGAATCACGACCTCATGCCGCGCTCGGCGGATGAGGAGGAGGCCATCGCCAAGGTCTGCGATGCCCACATCATCGCCAAGATCCGCGACCGCATCCAGGCCGGCTGCGACGAAGGCTACGAGATGGTGGAGCAGATGGGCGCCGCACCCGGCGCCAAGTGGGGCGATGTCATCACCGGCGTGTATTCGGCCTCCGGTGATCTGGCCATCGCCTCCGCCGGCGGCGTGCTGATCTTCTCCGCGCTGGTGCACCACCCCATCAAGTTCATCATCAAGAACTGGATCAACGACCCCACCGTCGGCGTGCGCGAAGGCGACGGCTTCATCCACAACGACAGCCGCTACGGCAACGTGCACAACACCGACCAGTCCATGATCCTGCCCATCTTCCATGAGGGCAAGCTCGTGTGCTGGGTGGCCTCCACCGTGCACGAGGGCGAGAACGGCGCCATCGAGCCCGGCGGCATGCCCTCCATGGCTGAAAGCCCCTCGGACGAAGGGCTGAAGATGTCGCCCTTCAAGGTGGTGGAAAACTACCAGATCAAGCGCGACATCCTCACCTTCCTGCAGAATTCGGTGCGCGAGCCGAAGCTGCAATATGAAGACATGAAGGTGAAGCTGTTCGCCTGCCTGCGCATCAAGCAGCGCATCGAGGAGACGCTGAACACCGACGGCCCCGGCGCCCTCGTCTCCACCCTGCGCCTGACCATGGAGAATGTGCGCGCCGAGGTGAAGCGCCGCATTTCCGAATGGCCGGACATGACCGTGCGCACCTACATCATCCAGGACTCGACGCTGCGCGAGAACTGCGTGGTGAAGATCAATTGCAAGCTCACCAAGACGGGCGACCGGCTGATCTTCGATTTCCGGGGATCCGCCCCCGAGTTCACCAACCGCGCCACCAACACCATCGTCGCCGGCCTCAAGGGCATGCTGGCGCAGGTGTTCCTGTGCTATGTGTGGCCGGACCTGCCGCGCGGCCAGGCGGCGTTCGCGCCCATCGAGGTCATCACCGACCCCCATTCCATCGTCAACTGCTCCTATGACGCGCCCAACTCGCAAAGCCTGATGTCCATCTTCACGGGCTTCACGGCGGGCCAGCACGCGGTAGCGAAGTTCCTTTATTCCTGCCCCGAGAAGTTCACCAAGGTCCACGCGCCGACCTTCAACATGATCAATACGTTCGTGTGGGGCGGCGTGTCCCAGCACGGCGAGACGCTGGGCAACCTCTGCGCGGACCTCAACGGCATGGGCGCCGGCGCCACCGTGGACCGGGACGGCGAGCATGCCCTGGCGCCCATCTTCGCCACCATGGCCGACATCGGCGAACAGGAGCTGAACGAGGAGGAGGTGCCGTTCCTCCAGCTCGTGTCCAAGAAGATGACGCGGGACGCCATCGCGCCGGGCAAGTATCGCGGCGGCCAGGGCTACACCATGATGGTGGCCACCAAGGATAGCGAGCAATGGGGCTTCATGACCGTGTGTCAGGGCGCCAAGATTCCCCCATTGCAGGGCCTGTTCGGCGGCTATGCCTGCGGCTGCTATCCGCTTTCCAAGGTGAAGGGCGTGGACGTCTACGACGTGCTCATGAACACGCCGGAGAAGTTCAAGCATTCCATCGAGGAGATCATGAACGAGCAGCCCTTCGAGGGCGCGAGCTACACCACCCACCACATGGGCATGGGCTTCGAGATCTCGAAGCGCGGCGAGCTGTTCATGATCTCGCAGGGGGGGCGCCGGCTATGGCGACCTGCTGGAGCGTGATCCGCGCGGCGTCATCAAGGACATCGAGGAAGGGCTGATCTCCCCGGAGGTCGCAGCCCGCCTCTACAAGACGGTGTTCGACCCGGAGACCCTGGCCATCGACGAGGCGGCGACCGCGGAGGCCCGCGCCGCCGAGCGTCGTGCCCGCGTCGCCCGCTCCAGGCCCTATTCCGAGTTCGTGAAGGACTGGAGCAAGCCCACTCCGCCGTCGCACCTGCAGTATTTCGGCGCATGGGGCGATGATGTGTCCGTTCTCTACATGGGGGGGCCGGAGAAGACCCGCTCCGCCGACACCCCGCGGCCGAACTACATGCCGCACCCCAAGGATGTGCGCATCGCCGAGCTGGAAGCGCGCCTCTCCGCCTTCGGCGGCATGGGGGGCGAGAAGCAATGAGCCCGCGTCTCGTGGACGACCTGCCGCGGCCGTCCGGCGTGCCCGGCCTCAGGATCTGGCTGAAGTCGTCGGGCTATGCCCGGCGGCTTCTCTGCGGGGAGGCCGGAGACCCCTGGGAGAGCGCGCCGCGCTATCTCTCCTTCTTCACCCAGGCCCACGGCCTCCTGAGGTCGGACGTGGGCGTGGTGGACGTGGGCGATCTCTACCGCTCGTGGCTCGCCCGCCATCCCGCGTTGACTGCGGAGATGGCGGCCAAGCCCCGCGCCGCCTTCCCCCTCAAACGGATGCTGGAGGAGGACGGGCCACGCCGTCTGCTCACCGAGGTGGTGGAGGCGGTGGCGGCGAGCTTGCGTGGGCAGACGCCGCTGGTCCTCGCCATGCCCGCTCCACGGCGCTGGCTTGCCGAGGCGGCCGGCTTTGCCGGGCGCGTGTCCATCGACATCGACACCGACACGGTGGAAAGCGCCGCCATGTACATGGCAGATCTCGCGCGAGTGGTCTCCGCCCTTCCCATCGGCGGGCTGCTGCTGGAGGAGGACGACGCGGCGGAAGACGGAGATATCGAGGCCGTCAGGCCGCTGGCGAATATCGCCCGGCACTATCGCTGGGGGCTTGCTCTGCGCGGGCGGGCGGGACCCGGTGCGCATGAGCTCGACACCCTCATCTCCACCGCACCGTTAGAAGGCGGAGACCTCGCCCTCGGCCTTGACGTGAGCCGGGATCTCTGGAGCGGGGCGCCCCTCGCGACCCTCGGCGCGGGGCAATTCTACTTCGCCGAAATTCCCGAGGGGGCGGAGCCGGAATTCGTGCTCCAGCAGCTCTCCCGCCTCAGGGCCTGACCAACGCGGCGCTCCCGCTCCGTCGGCCCCTCGCATCGGCGGGACCCGACTCCGGGACGCTTTGCGCCCGAGGCGGGCCGGCGCAGCAGACCTGCGTGCGGTGGGGGGCGGCACGCCGAGGCCGCCCCTTCAACCAACAAAATTCCGGAGGAAATAATGATCCACTTTCTCAGGCGTTCCAGTCTCGCCGTCTTCTGCGCAGCGCTCGCTGCGGCTCCCGTCAGCGCCGCCGACGTGAATTCGGGCGACTACCTGCCGGCGCCCGCCGGCACCAACCTTCTCGTTTTCTATAGCCAGTACGCGACGCGCGACGAATATGTCAGTTCCTCAGGGCAGAATTTCTCCAACGACACCGGCCTCGACTCCTACGTCAACATTCTGCGCTACGTGCATTATTTCGACATCGGCGGCTTCACGGTGGCACCGCAGGTGCTCATTCCGGCCGGCACGCTCTACAATGGCCGCTTCGAGGGCACCGCGTTCGATGCCGCCGCAGGCGTCGCCGATCCCATCCTCGCGACCACGGTGTGGGTGGTGAACAACAAGGCCACTCAGACCTACATCGGCATCATGCCGTATCTGTTCCTGCCCGTCGGCCAATACAGTGCAGGGCAGGTTCTGAACCTCGGCGAGAACCGCTGGAAGCTCGATCTGCAGGTCGGATGGTATCAAGGTCTCACGAACGCGGTCGCGCTCCAACTCACCGGCGACGTCGTCTGGTATGGCGACAACACGCAGGGCGGCAATGGCACGCAGACCCTGTCGCAGGATCCCACCTACCAGCTCCAGGCCTGGCTCTCCTACGCCTTCGCCCCCACCTGGTCGGCCGCCGTGGGCTATTCCCAGTTCTGGGGCGGGACCGAATATCTCGCCGGCATGCCCACGGGCAATGCAACCGACCGCTCGCAAGTTCGGCTCGAATTGTCCAAGTTCGTCACGCCGACGTTCCAGGTGCTGGGATTGATCCAGCGGGATGTCGCTGCCTCAGGCGGCTTTCCGGAGGCTTTCCGCGGCACGGTGCGCCTGCTTCAGGTCTTTTAGCCGAAAGCTTGCCGATGCCAGCGGACGTCCGGAGCGCGCGATGGTTCCGGGGCCATCCGCGCGGCGGCGCGCCGCCGCCGCATCGCTTTGATCAACCATCTTATCGCTGGCTTCGAGGTGACCTGCGAGGACTGGGATGGACGCTGCCGCGTCGCCCCCACGCTCAGCGAGCTGTGGGCCGTCGGCCCGCCTTCACGATGTGGCTCTCCGCCCTGCTCCATGCCCATGGCGCGAGGATCGTCCGGGTCAAGGGCCTGCTGCGCACCACCGCCGGACGCAACGCATTGGTGCTGCACGGCGTCCAGCACATGATGCATCCGCCCCGCCACCTCAGCGAGGCGGAGGACGACGGCAGCCCGGGTTTTCTGGTCTTCATCACGCAGGGCATCGACAAGGCGCGGATCATCGCAAGTCTCGATGCCTTCCTTCGTGCGGCGCAACGCCTCGCGCCACCGGCGTCCACCGGGACCCGCTTGGAATGCGCCTAGAGCACGCGCCGCACGGCCTCACCCGCCGAGATAGGCATGGACGAGGCGCTCGTCCTCCAGCAGGGACCGCCAGGCGCCGCGAGGCACCTCGTGCACCAGGCGCCCGAGGGACATGACATAGCCGCGGTCCGCCACCTCGGCGATGAGGCGCACGTTCTGCTCCACCACCAGGATGCCGATGCCCCGGCCCTTCAGGCGGTGCAGCAGCTCCAGGATGTGCTTCACGATGAGCGGGGCGAGGCCGGCGGAGGGCTCGTCCATCACCAGCAGGCGCGGGCGCAGCAGCAGCGCGCGGGCGATGGCCACCATCTGCTGCTGCCCGCCGCTCAGAAGTTGCACCGGCGTGTCGATCCGCTCCCTCACCACCGGCAGCAGGTCGAACAGCTCGGCGTCGTCGCTGAAGCATTTCAGGCGCCCGCTGCGCCGGCCCATGCGCTCGGCGAGTGCCAGGTTCTGGCGCACGGTCAGCTCCGAGAACAAGGCCCGGTTGTCCAGCACGAAGGCCATGCCCTCCCCTGCCCTGCGGTGGCCGGGCTCGGCCGTGACGTCGTGCCCGGCGAAGCGGATGGCGCCGGCGCTCGGCCGCAGCAGGCCGGCAAGGGCACGCACCAGCGTGGTCTTGCCGGCGCCGTTGGGACCCACGAGCCCCACCACCTCGTCCTCCTCCACATGGAAGCCGATGGCCTCGAGCACCGGGAGCGCCCCATAGCCGGCGTGGACCGCTTCGATTTCCAGCATGGCGCCCCCCTCAGCTGCCGAAATAGATCTGCCGCACCTGCGGATCGGCTTGGATCTCGGCCAGGGTGCCCGAGGCGATAATGCGGCCGAAATAGAGCACATGGGCACGGCCCACGATGCGCAGGAATTCCATGTCGTGGGAGACCACGAAAATGGTCATGCCCTCCGCACTGAGGTCGAGCAGCATGTCGCCCAGCGCCACGGCCTCGTCCCGCGTCAGGCCGGTGGAAGGCTCGTCGAGCATGAGCAGGCGGGGCGCGCCGGCGAGCGCGCGGGCGACCTCCAGGTTGCGCCGCTGCCCGGCGGTGAGCCGCGCCGCCGCCGTGTCGGCGAGGTCCTTCAGGCCGAACCGCGCCAGCAGCGGCTCGCTCGCCTCCCGTGCGTCGGCCACCTCGCGCCGGGCGCGCGGGGCGCCGAACAGGCCCTCCACCAGGCCTGCCCGCATCTGCCGGTAGAAGCCCAGGGCCACATTGTCCCGCACGGTGAGGCCCTCGAACACCTTGGGCGTCTGGAAGGTACGCACCACGCCGAGGCGACTGCGGTCCTGAACGCTCAAGACCGAGATGTCCCTGCCGCGGAAGCGGATGGCTCCGGCGGAAGGCGGCAGGAAGCCGGTGGCGATGTTGAAGAGCGTCGTCTTTCCCGATCCGTTCGGCCCGAGCAGGCCCACGACCTCACCCTGACCGATGGCGAGGGACACGTCGGCGAGCACCTGGAAGCCGCCGAAGCTGCGCGCCACGCCCTCCACCGCGAAGAAGGCCGCATCATGCGACATGTTCCACCTCCTTCGCCGTCGTCACGGGCGCGGGCCGGCGCGCCGGGCGCCGCGCCCCGCGCAGGCGCGTCCACAGCCCCGCGAGGCCCTCCGGGCACAGGATCACCACCGCCACCAAAGCGAGGCCGAACAGCACATGGTGGATCTCGCCGAACGCGCTCAGCACCTCCGGCACCAGCGCCACGAACAGGGCGCCGATGATGATGCCGGAGAGCGCGCGCGCCCCTCCCAGCACCGGCACGAGCAGGAACAGGATGGAGCGCTCCACCCCGAAACTCTGCACGCTGACGAAGCTGACATAATGGGCGAAGAGCGAGCCGGCGAGGGCGCCGAGCATGGCGCTCAGCACGAACATCTTCACCTTGAGGGCGTGCATGTCGATGGAGAGCACCGCCGCGGCATCGGGCGCATCGCGCATGGCCTGGGCGGCGAGGCCGTCGCGCGAGGCGATGAGGTTGCGCGCCAGGACAAGGGCCAGCGCGAGGACGCCCCAGGCGAGGTAATAGAATTTCTCCGGCTTGTCGAAGCGCACGATGGCGAAGTCCAGCGCCGGGATGCCGCCGATGCCGTAGGAGCCGCCGGTGAGCCAGTCCCACTCGAAGAACAGCTCCCCGCCGGCGATGCACAAGGCAAGCGTCGCCAGCGCAAGGAAATAGCCGTTGAGCCGCAGCGTCGGCCAGCCGATGAGGCCGGCAAGCGCGCCGCTCACCGCCATGCCCGCGAGGATGCCGGCGACCGGCGGCCAGCCGAGCTCCACGCAGCCGTAGGCGCTGGCATAGGCGCCGATGCCGTAGAACACCGCCTGCGCCAGGTTGAGGATGCCACACTGGCCAAGCAGCAGACCGACGCCGAGGCCGGCGACACCGTAGATGGCGGCGAACGTCAGTCGGTCCACCAGTTCCACCGGGGCGGCGAGGGGCACCGCGGTGGCAAGCGCCACCATGGCGGCGAGCGCTGCGCGGCGGGTCGAGAGAAGGGAGCAGGGCGCGGGCATGGCTCAGCCCCCCGCCCGCGCCCTGCGGCCGAGGAGGCCGTTGGGCAGCAGCACCATCACGAGGATCAGCACGGACATGGCGAACACGTTCTTGTAGCCCGAGGCGATGAAGACGATGCCGAACGCCTCCACCATGGCGATGAGGATGCCGCCGGCGACGGCCCCGAGGGGATTGGCGAGGCCGCCCAGCACCGCCGCGGCGAAGCCCTTGAGGGTCAAGGCGAGGCCCATCTGGTAATTCACCTCGGTGAGGGGGGCGACCAGGATGCCGGCGGCCGCACCCAGGGCCCCGCCCAAGGCGAAGGTGAGGGTGCGCATGCGCTCGGTGTCGATGCCGGTCACCGTGGCGCCGTCCGGCTCCATGGCCGCCGCCATCATGGAGAGACCCAGCATGGTGTGGCGGAAGAACCAGGCGAGCCCGAGGACCAGAGCCGCGCCGCTGGCGATGAGGAACAGCGCATGCACCCGCACCGTGGCCCCGGCGAGGTTCACCACCGCGTTCCCGCCCACGGCGGGCAGGAGGTAGGACCCGCGGCCGGCCACGTAGAGCACGGCTGCGGACATCGCCACCGCGAGGCCGATGGAGACGAGCAGCAGCGCGTCCTCCCCGGCCCGTCGGCGGATCAGCGGGCGGATGAAGGCGACCTCGGTGAAGCTTCCGAGCAGGAGGCCACCGACGATGCCCGCGAGGGCCGCCACCGGATAGGGCAGGCCCGCGGCATCGAGCAGCCCCACCACGACGAGCGCGCCGATGACGACGAACTCGCCCTGCACCACGTTCACCGTGCGGCTGCCCTTGAAGATCACGGCGATGCCGAGGCCCACGAGCGCATAGACGAATCCGTTGGTAAGGCCTGCGAACAGCGCCTGGACGAACAAGGCCGCAGTCATCTTCCGCCCTCCTGAAGGTTCGCTCCGAAGTTCAGCGCGCAGGGAGCGGCAGGCGGACGAAGCTGCCGTTCTTCACCTGCGAATAGCTGAAGCTCGAAAGGCCAAGGCCGGTCATGTCCGGCGCGGAGAAGTCATAGGTCGCGAGCACGCCGCGCAAGGGCTTGCGCAGCGCCGCGCACACCGCCGCGTTGTCGGCCTCGGGGCCCGCCTCGGCGAGCACCTTGGCAAGGAGGTTCACCGCGTCCCATCCCGCCGCTTCATAGTTCTTCGGCAACCGGCCGTAGGCCTCCTTGAAGGTGGCGACGAACTTCACCTGATGCGGCAGCGGATCCTCGGCGATGAGGAATTCGGGGAAGATCACCCCCTCCGCCGCCTCTCCCATCGCCCGCACATAGTCATAGGACGAGGAGGCGATGGAGCCGATCACCGGCACGCCGATGCGCAGGTCGTGGACGTTGCGGAACGGCGTCGCGGAGGATGCGACGATGACGACCACGTCGACGCCGGCATTCTTCACCTTGGCCGCCTGGGCACTGACGTCGGTGGCGCCGATCTCGAACTTCTCCACCTGCGCCAGCTCGACACCGTATTCCGGCGCCACCGCCTTCAGGCTGTTGGCCACCGCCTGGCCATAGCCGGAATCGTGCAGCAGCCCCACGCGCTTCGCCTTCAGGGCGTCCCGCACATAAGTGAGCGCCGCGCGGGCGTTGAGCTCCTGCGGGGCGAGCAGATGCACCACGCAGGTGCGCTTGGCCTCCACCGCCGGCCCGATGCCCGAGAGCGCCGCCTGGGGCAGCCTGATGGGATCGGTAAGGCCGCCGATCGCCACCGTGCTCGGCAGGTTCGAGGAGCCGATCAGCGCCCGGACCTTGGTGGAGCGGATGAGCCCCGTCGCCTTGGAGATGGCGGTGTCCGGATTGGAGGCGTCATCCTCGATGACCAGCTTCAGCGGCCGGCCACCGACACCGCCCGAGGCGTTGACGATCTTCTCGGCGAGCAGCGCGCCGTCCCGCTCCGGCTGGCCGACCCCCGCCACCGGGCCGGTCACCGAGAGGATGGCTCCGATGGTCACCGGCTCCCCGGAGGTCGCCTGCGCTCGCGCCGGGGCCGAAGCCGCTCCGGCAGTGGATAGGGCCATGCCGGCGATGAGCAGCAGGACGCGACGGCGCCGAGCGCCGCACGAGATGCGTCGCATGAAGATTCCTCCCATGTTGGTTTCTTGGCGCTGTTGGGCGCGGTGATGGGACGCTAGGAATCTTTTTCGATTATGTCAATTTTCTTCGAAAATAAATTTGGGCTAGGATGGAAGCCCGCGATCGGGAATCGCCAAGTCGGGAGAATGAAAGTGGCGCAGGCGGCAGGCGTGAAGGTGGCCGGAGCAACGGTGGAGCGCGGTGGACGCACCCGAACCGCCGGCGCCTACGAAGAATTGCGCCGCGACATCGTGCGCAGCCTCTGGAAGCCGGGCGCGCGCCTGCGCTTCGAGGAGTTGAAGGCGCATTACGACACGGGGCTGAGCCCCCTGCGCGAGGCGCTGATGAAGCTCGCCTCCGACGGCCTCGTGGAGCTCGAGGAACACAAGGGATTTCGCGTCGCGCCGGTGTCGCGCGCCGGCCTTGTCGATATCACCAACATGCGCAAGGAGCTCGAATCCATGGCGATTCGGCTCTCCATCGCCCATGGCGACGACCACTGGGAGGCCGGCATCGTCGCCGCGCTCCATGAACTCGCGAAACGCAGCAAGCTCGGCCCAGATGGCCTGGTCGACGATGAATGGGAGGCGCGCCACCGCGCCTTCCACAACGCCCTCACCGCCGCCAGCGGCTCGGAATGGCTGCAGCGCTTCCGTTCCCAGCTCTACGACCAGGCGGACCGCTACCGGCGGGTCGCGGTCCACTATATGCACGCACCGCGCGACGACCTCGTCGAACACCGCGAGATCGCCGACGCGGTGCTGGCACGGGACACGGAGGCCGCCGTGTTCCTGTCGCGCCGCCATCTCGACCGCACGTGCCAGATCCTCCTCTCCTCTCCATCTCACATATTCGGCGATTGACTATTTTTTCGAAAATATTCTTGAACGTCCTAAAATCCCTCCCTAAGGTGCCGTCATCCCAAGGAGGCACCCCTCATGCGTCTGGTTTCCTATGCTCTGGATGGCCGAACCGGCCTGGCGCTGCGCACCACCGGCGGGCTGAGAGACCTCGGCCCACGCCGCCTGGAAGACATCCTCGCCACCGGTCCCGGGGCGCTGGCGGCCCTCGCCGGTGTGGACGGGCCGATCCTCGATGCGGCGGCGGTCGCCTACCGCCCCGTGCTCGCCCGGCCCGGCAAGATCCTGTGCATCGGCCTCAACTACGTGGACCACGCGGCCGAAAGCCCCTACCTGAAGGTGCCGGACTATCCGGCCGTGTTCCCGCGCTTCTCCTCCAGCCTCATCGGCCACGGCGCGCCCATCATCCGCCCGACGGTGTCGCATGACCTCGACTTCGAGGGTGAGGTGGCGGTGATCATCGGACGCACCGGCCGCCACATCGCCAAGGCCGACGCGCTCGCCCACGTGGCTGGCTACTCCATCTTCAACGACGCCTCCATCCGCGACTACCAGTTCAAGTCGGCGCAATGGACCGTCGGCAAGAATTTCGACGCCACCGGCCCCTTCGGCCCGGACTTCGTCACGGCGGAAGAACTGCCTCCGGGCGCCCACGGGCTGAGGATCGAGACCCGGCTCAACGGCGCGGTGGTGCAGAGCGCCTCCACCGCCGACATGTGCTTCGACGTGGCGACCCTCGTCTCCGTCGTGAGCGAGGTCATGACTCTGGAGGCCGGCGACGTCATCATGACCGGCACGCCCGCCGGCGTCGGCTTCGCCCGCAAGCCACCCTTGTACATGCGCGACGGCGACGTGTGCGAGGTGGAGGTGGAAGGCCTCGGCGTCCTGCGCAACCCGGTCCGCGACGAGGTGGCCTCCCTCGACGCCGCCGCCGCCTGATCAGCTCGAGCCGCGGCGCCGGCGCGCGGCGCCGCGGCTCTTCTGGAAAGGCCCTGAAAACCCGCTCCCGAACCAAACTCCGAAAAGAAGTCGCGCCACAGCGGCCGCAACACAAGAGGAACGCCATGACCAGTCTCGTGAACCGCCTGGGCTATGTCGCGCTCAACGTGACGGATCTCGACTCCGCCATTGCCGACGCCACCTCCATCACCGGCCTCAGCATCGTCGAGCGCAGCGCCGACCGCGCCCTGCTCACCTCCAACCGCCAGCATGCCGAGTTGGTGTTGCACCGCGCCGGGCAGGACGCGGTGCGCGCCATCGGCCTCGAAGCGCCGGGCACCGCCGAGGTCGAGGAGGCCGCCGTGCGGGCGCGCCGGCTCGGCTGGAGCATCGTCGCCGAGCATCCCTCCGTTCCCGCCATCGCCCGCGCCGTCACCATCGCCTCGCCCGAGGGGCACGTGCTGGAGATCCACACGCCGCTGCCCGAGGACCAGCCGCGCCGCCATGGCGGCCCCGGCGTCCACCCCCGCCGGCTGTGCCACGTCAACCTCGCCTCGCAAGACCCGGCGGCGTTCGAGCGCCTGCTGGCGCAGACGCTCGGCCTCAAGCTCTCCGAGCGGACCGAGGGCTGCGAGCTCATGTGGATGCGCGCCGCCGACGGCCGGCACCACACGGTCGGCATCGCCAAGAGCGCGGAGCCGGGGCTTCACCACTTCGCCTGGGAATTTGCCCAGTTCAGTGACTTCATGCGCCTCGGCGACCTGCTCGACACCCAGGACCGGCTGATGGTCTGGGGCCCCGGCCGGCACGGCTGCGGCGACAACCTGTTTTCCTATTACGTCGATCGCGCCGGCTTCATGGTCGAATGCTCGGCGGAAATGGAGGTGATCCTCGACGACCGCCCGCCGAGCGTCATCTCGTGCCCACCCGATCTCAGCAACATCAAAGTGGTGAACCGCTGGGGCGCCCCCCCGCCTCGGGCGTGGATCGAGCACATGTCGCCGTTCGCCGCACCCGACGGCCTGATCGCGCTGGCCAGCTGAGCACGCGGGAGAGCAGGATGGATCTATCGGGCAAGGTGGTGGTGGTCACCGGAGCCGAATCCGGCATCGGCCGCGCCATCGCGACGGCCGCAGCGGCCGCCGGCGCGGCGGTGGTCTTGGCCGGCATCGCCGCCGAGCGCCTCGGCGAGGCGGCGGGCCACATCGGCGCGGAGGGAGGGCGGGTTCTCGCCGTCCCGACCGACGTGCGCGACCCGGCGGCGGTGGAGCATCTGTTCGCCGCCGCCGTCGAGCGCTTCGGGCGGATCGACGGCGCGGTGGCGAACGCCGGCATCATCGGCGTGCGCAAGGCGGTCATCGATCTTGCCCCGGAAGACCTCGCGGCGGTGCTGGCGGTCAATCTCACCGGCACTTTCCTCACCCTCGCCGCGGCCGCACGCCGCCTCATCGCCCAGGGAGGCGGCGGCTCGCTCATCGCCACGGGCTCCTCCACGGCGCTGAAGCCGGTCCCCGGCCTCGCCCCCTATGCCGCGTCCAAGGGCGGGGTCCATGCCCTCATGCACGCCCTCGCCCTGGAACTCGCCCCCTGGCGCATCCGCGTCAACACCCTGGTGCCGGGAACCACCGCGACCGAGGCGACGCGCGCCATGCCGGGCTATCTCGACGAGGTGGCCCGCGCCCTGCCCCTCGGCGCCGTGACCGAGCCGGAGGAGCTGGCGCGCTACGTGGTGTTCGCCCTGAGCGACGCCGCCCCGCACATGACCGGCACCCTGCTGAAGATCGATTCCGGCCGCACCCTCTGACGCCGAGACGCTTCGACCCAATTCCCATACGGAGGCATCATGCCCACGGACGCCGACATCTTCAGCCTTATCCGCGACCTTGAGGAGCGGCGCTACGCCGCCATGCTCGACGCCGACATCCCGACCCTCGACGCCCTGCTCGCCGACCAGTTGGTCTACACCCACTCCAACGCCACGGTCGACAGCAAGGCGAGCTACCTCGCCAAGGTCGCGGACAAGTATTTCGACTATCTGGAGATCACCCATCCCGAGGAGCAGATCATCCGCCACGGCTCGACGGTCCTCGTGATCGGCCGGATGACAGCGCGGGTCCTCATGGAGGGCAAGACCGAGCGGCGCCTCAACAACCGGACCCTCACCGTGTGGATCGCGGAGGGCGACGCCTGGCGTGTGGCCGCCTTTCAACCGACGCCCATCCCCGATAGCTGAGGCCCTCCGGCACGGCCCGTTCGCCACACCCCGCAAGATGATGTAGACCGCTCCATCTTTCCGGTTGCGCGGGGAATGATCCTCTGTACTGGTGAAGCCCGTCGAAATACTGAGCGGCCGCGCCGTCCACGGAGCGCGACGGAAGCGGCAGCCGCCGCGTCGGCGGGCCGGGTCCTCGGCCGCAGCTTCACATCCAGCCGAGAGCCCCGGAGACCATGAGCGACCGCGACCCCGTCATCTGCGAACCTGTGCGCACCGCCGTCGGCCGCTACGGCGGCATGTTCAAGGAGGTGCCGGCCGCGCGGCTCGGGCGACAGGTGATCGAAGCGCTGGTCGCCCGCACCGGCATCGACCCGGCACGCATCGACGACGTGCTCTTCGGCCAGTGCTACCCCAACGGCGAGGCTCCGGCCATCGGCCGCGTCGTGGCGCTCGATGCCGGCCTTCCCGTCACCGTGCCCGGCCTGCAGATCGACCGGCGCTGCGGTTCCGGCCTCCAGGCCGTGCTGGACGCGGCGATGCGGGTGAAGACGGGCGTGTGCGACGTGGTGATCGCCGGCGGCGTCGAGAGCATGAGCCGGGCCGAATATTATTCCGAGGACGTCCGCTGGGGCGCCAACGGGCGGCCGACCACGCTCCACGACCGGCTCGGCCGCGGACGCGTCACGGCGGGCGGCGAGCGCTATCCTGTGCCGGGCGGCATGCTGGAGACGGCGGAAAACCTCCGTCGCGCCTACGGCATCGGCCGGGAGGAGCAGGACGAGCTCGCCGTCATGTCCCACCAGCGAGCGGTGGCGGCCATCGAGGACGGCCGCTTCGCCCAGGAGATCGTGCCGGTCGAAGTGCCGGGCAAGCGCGGCAAGCCTCCCCTCGCGATCACCCGCGACGAGCACCCGCGCGCCGACACGAGCACGGCGACGCTCGCCGCCCTGCGGCCCATCATGCAGGCGCAGGATGCCGACGCCACCGTCACCCCCGGCAATGCGAGCGGCCAGAACGACGGCGCCGCCGCCTGCCTGGTGACGACGCGGGAAACGGCCGAGGCGCTCGGCCTCCGGCCGCTCGCCCGACTGGTCGGATGGGCGGCGGCGGGCGTCGCCCCGAAGATCATGGGAATAGGCCCGGTGCCAGCGACCGAAAAGGTGATGGCCCGGACCGGGCTGTCGCTGAAGGACATGGACCTGATCGAGCTCAACGAGGCGTTCGCGGCGCAGGTGCTGGCCTGCACCCGCGAATGGCGGTTCGGCAAGGCCGATTTCGAGCGGTTGAACGTCAACGGCTCCGGCATCTCGCTGGGCCATCCCGTGGGGGCGACCGGCGTGCGCATCCTCGCCACGCTGCTGCGGGAGATGGAGCGCCGTGGCAGCCGCTATGGCCTGGAGACCATGTGCATCGGCGGCGGCCAGGGCCTCGCCGCGATCTTCGAACGTATCGGGTGAGACCGGGCCGGGGCCGCCATGGCGCCCCGGCCGTCTTCCGTCGCAGCGCCCGCCCCCTCGCGGCGCCGGCGCCTTTCAGCTCGCGATCAGGGCTTCAGCGTCCGCGCCCAGCCGGCGATCGCCGCGACCACGGCGGCGGGCTGCTCGGGAATGAGGGCGTGACTGGCGTTGTCCACGGTGGCGATGGTCACCCGGTCGCCGAATTCCGCCTTGATGTCATTGGCGGTGGAGCGCGGCCGGAAGGGGTCCTGCAGCGCCTGCAGGTCGAGCAGGGGCGCCGAGCCGCCGGACCACCATTCCTCCTCCTTCGGCGCCGCGATGATGGGCCGCTGGTAGGCCGCCATCTTGGGGTGCCACCCCGCGAGCCACACCGAGGCATCGTTGCCAGGCGCGAAAAAGGCGACCTTCAGCGCCGCGACGCGCTGCGCATCGGGCAGGGTGACGTTGCCGGCGTCGCGCAGGGACACCAGCAATTCCTTCGGGTAGTTCTTGGCCGCAGCCGCCACGATGACCACGCCGCGCACGAGGCTCGGATGATCCACCGCGGTCATGCGCGCGACCCAATTGCCGAAGGCGTGCCCGACCACGATGGCCCGCCCGTCCCGCGCATTCTCGATGGTGAAGGCGACGTCGTTGGCAAGATCGTGCAGGGTGATGCCCTCGGTGGGGCCGGTGCTGGCGCCGGCTCCGCGCGGCTGGGGCCGCAGCACGCGGAACCCGGCCTTGGCAAGCCCCTCCGCCACCGCGTCGTAATCCTCGGAATCCCGGGCGGACGACGGCAGCAGCACCATCAGGGGGCCCCTGCCCTCATCGATGACGTCGATAGCCACGTCACCGCGCTTGATGGTGTAGCGCGTGCGGGCCTCCCCGGCCTGCGCCACGCAGGTCCAGCCGATGGCGAAGGCCATCGCCGCGAGCAGAATCCTCATCACTTTTCCTCCCTATATTGATTGTTCTGCGCCTTGTCCCCGGCCCGGGCTCACCACACGGCGGGCTCGAAGGCATAGCCCTCGCCCTGGCGGCGGATGTAGCCGCAGTGGGGCGCGCCGAAATGCATGGGCATGATGAGGGTGCCGCGCTCGGCCTCCCGCGCCAGCAGCGCCGCGCGGGTATGCCGCGCCACGTCCGGCAGAGCGCAATAGGTGGTGTTGAGGGTGGGATCGGCGATCTGCGCGGGACTGTGCATCACGTCGCCGCTGAACAGGGCCTCCTCCCCGCGGGATCGGATGCGGTAGGTCTGGTGGCCCACCGAATGGCCCGGTGCCGCCTCGATGGCGAGCAGGCCGGCAATATCCCCGTGATCGGGAATGAAGTCGGCGAGCCCCGCCTCCACGATGGGGCGGACGCTGTCGTCGAAGGCGGCGTCGATGATGGGATCGGGGGACTTCGCCAGCGCCTCCACATAGTGGTCGTATTCGAGCTTCGGCATCAGGTAGCGGGCATTGGGAAAGGTGGGCACCCAGCGCCCGTCGGCGGATGGCACCGTGTTCCAGCCCACATGGTCGCTGTGCAGATGGGTATGCACCACATGGGTCACCTTGTCGGGCGCCGCTCCCGCCGCTTCCAGCCACGGCAGCACGAGGCCATTGAGCTGGTGCATCCGCGCGGCCACGCGCGGCTTGCGGTTGCCCACGCCGGTGTCGACGATGATGACGTTGCCCCCCGCATGCACGATCCACAGCTGGATGGTGACGATGAGCCGGTTCATCTCCGGCACGTAATGGTGCGGGGCGAGCCAGCTCGCATTGTCCTTGAGCAGGCTCGGCGCCATGTCCGGAAACAGGAAGGCCGGATCATGGGTGGGCGCAGCGTATTCGAGAAGGCGGGTGACGCGGACTTCCCCCACCATGCGCGATTGAATCATGGAATCCTCGACGGGTTTCGGCGTGCGAACGGGTGGACGGAGGCGGCAGGGTCAAGAATCGTCCACCACCGGATTGGCCTTCACCGAGGGCCGCTCCAGGAATTCCGCGTGCCAGGCCGCAAGGGCCGGTCGGCCTTCGCGCCATTCGAGGAAGGGGAAGCGGAAATCAAGATAGCCGAGCGCCGTGCCGATGGTCAGATGACCGATGTCGAACGGCCGGTCGGCGAGCAGCCCGGCGTCGGTTTCCAGGCGCGCCAGCACCCGCTCCACCTTGCGCGCGTTGGCGGTGACGAGATCGTCCGACTGCATGCCCTCGCCGCGCAGGCGCTCGATGAGCCACAACAGGCCGAGATCCATCAGCCCGTCGCCCAATGCCTCGTTCCTGAGCGCGACGAGCCGCCCCGGCCATTCGGCCGGGAACAGGCGCGCCTTGTCGTGCAGCGTGTCGAGATATTCGCAGATGACGTGGGAATCGTAGACCACCGTACCGTCATCGAGGACCAGAGTGGGCAGCTTGCTCAGGGGGTTGTCGTCCATGAGCTCCTCGTGCGCCTTGAACGGCGAGGCCACCGTGCGCACGCAGGTGACCCGATCCTGAAGGCCCATTTCGTGGATGGCGATCATCGCCTTGCGCACGAACGGGGAGCGGGGGGACCAGTGCATCTTCATGGGAATGGGCTTTCGGTTTCGGCGGCGCCCTCAGGCGGCGCGCCAGAAGGCATCAAGCTGCTGCGCCACCAGATCCGGGGACTGATGGGCCATCACATGCCCGCTCGGCACCACCTCGAAGCGGGCGCGGGCGATGGCGGCCGCGGCGCCGGCGACGATCCCCGGCGGCCGCAGCGGATCGTGCGCGCCGGCGAGCAGCAGCGCCGGGCAGCGCACGGCGGCGAGGGCGGGGCCGGAGTCCAGCGCCGCCAGCATGCGGTAGGTGGCCGCGTAGCTCGAAGGATCGTTGCCGAGCCAGCGCGCGCGATAGGTGGCGAAGCGGCCGTCGTCCCGGAGCACCTTTGGATAGGTGAGCGCCAGTTCGCCGTCCGCGATGGAAGCCATGCCACCCGCCTCCAGCGCGTCGGCCCGTGCGCGCACCGCGTCGCGCCGCTCGGGCGCGATGCCCAGCGCCGGCCCCATGAGGGCGAGGCGCCGCACCCGCTCCGGATGCCGTGCCGCGACATGGAGCGCCACCGCGCCGCCCACCGCCATGCCGCACAGGTCGGCCGGCTCGATGATGGAAAGCGCGTCGAGCAGCGCGACGAGGTCGCACACCAGTTCGTCCATGATGCCGGCGCCACGCAGCTTGGAGGCGTCGCCAAAGCCACGCATGTCGTAGCGCAGCACGGTGCGGCCCTTGGCCACCAACGGCAGGAGCGGCGCCCAGCTCTCCAGGGCACCGCCCATCTCGTGGATCAGCACGAGCGGGACCGGCCCGTCGCTGTCGACGGCGTAACGGGTGCCGCCGCCGTTGGCCTCGATCCAGTTCATGCCGCCCCCCGAGGGGCCGGTGCCCGCCCCGGGAAGGGCCGGCCCGCCCAGCCTTCGCTGAGGGGCGAGAGGAAATAGAAGGTGATCTTGCGGGAGGCGAAGCGCCAGCGCCCGTCCACGCGGTGCATCACGTCGTCGTAGTGCCCGGCGGAGACGAAGGACACCCCGTCGGTGACGGAGAGATATTCCATGGAGATGCGCCCCGTGGCGACGTCTCCGTCCAGATCGACCGTGCCGTTGGTGCAGAAGTGCCAGAAATCCTCCGCGAGCTTCGGCACCCGCTCGCTGAAGAAGGCGTGAAGGGCGTCGTGGCCGCACACCGCCTCCAGTCCCTCGAACACGCCGTCGGGCGTGAACAGCGCGATGAACTCGTCCCATCTGCGCGTATCGAGCAGATGACAATAGTGGGCCCGAAGCTGGGCGATCTCCAGCTGGTCCTCGACCAGCTTCAGGCGGTCCTCGATGGTCTTCAATGCATCCCTCCCCAGGGATTATTCTCAAGTCTTGGCGTCAGATCAGAAAAGCGTGAGCAGCTTGGCGTGATCGGCAAGGTCGGCCGGCTTGCCCTCATAGATGGTGACGCCCGACTTCATGGCCACCACCCGATCGGAGACGGCGAAGGCCTCGCCCACATTCTGCTCCACCAGCAGGATGGACATGCCCCGGCGCTGCTGGATGGCGCGGATGGGGGTGAGCAGATCCTGGAACAGCTTGGGGGCGAGCCCGATGGACGGCTCATCCAGGAGGAGGATGCTCGGGCGCGACAGGAGCGCCCGGCCGATGGACACCATCTGCTGCTGCCCGCCCGAGAGCTGGCCGGCGCGCTTGGTCCAGAAGTCCCTCAGCTTCGGCAGGAGCTCCAGCACCTCGTCGATACGGGCACGGCCCTCGCCGGCGTCCAGGCTCGCCGACCAGAGCGCGAGGGTGAATATCTCCTTCACCGTGAGGCCGGGGAACACGCCCCGCCCTTCCGGCACATAGGCGACACCGTCCCGCGCCATCAGGCTCGGATGGGGCTTCAGCGCCCGGCTGCGCAACCGGACCTCGCCCGCATCCGCCGGATGCAGGCCGAACAGGATCTTGAGCAGGGTGGACTTGCCGGCGCCATTGTGCCCGATGAGGCAAAGGACCTCCCCGTCCGCGAGGTCGAGATCGATGCCGGCCAGCACCTCGCGTCCGGCATAGGAAGCCCGTAGCCCGCGCACCGCCATGGCCGGCGCAGGGGTCGCGGTGGAGGGGATGGAGACGCTCATGTTCATTCCCTGCGCTCCCCGAAATAGATGGCGATGAGCTCGGCGTTGCCGAGGATCTCCGCGGGCGTGCCCTCGGCGAGCTTGCGGCCCTGGTCCAGGAAGGCGATCCGGTCGGCGAGCTCGGTGACGATGTCGAGATTGTGCTCGATGAGGCACACGGTGACGCCCGCCGCCGTCGCGTCCCTCACCAGCTTCACGAACCGCGAGCGCGAGGCCGGATCGAGCCCCGACGCAGGCTCGTCGAGCAGCCAGATGGGCGCCCCCGTGGCGATGATGCGCGCCATGGAAAGGAACTTCGTCTCCGCATAGGAGAGGTCCACGGCCCGCGTGCCGGCGAGTTCCTCTAGCCCGGTGGCGGCCAGCGCCCGCTCCACCTCAAGCCGCCGCGCCGCCGCGCCCGAGCTGCCGCCGGGCTGCCACAGCCAGGGCGTTGGCTCGATGGCGGCGAGCACGTTGTCATAGACGCTCATGGAGCCGAACAGGCGCAGGTCCTGGAAGGAGCGGGCGATGCCCTTGAGCGCCACCTTGTGCGGTTTCTGCCGCAGGATCGATTCCCCCTTCAGCTCCACCGCGCCGCGATCGGGCACGAGGTGGCCGGTGATCAGGTTGAACAGCGTGGTCTTGCCGGCGCCGTTGGGGCCGGCAAGGGCGGTGACGACCCCCTGGCGCAGCTCCAGGGTCACGTCCTGGACTGCGGCGAGGCCACCGAAGCTGCGGGAGATGCCCCGCGCCGAGAGCAGGATCGGCTCGCTCATCTCACCCCCGCGACAGGCCCACGAGGCCGCTCGGCCGGAAGATCATGAGCAGCGTCATGAGCGCTCCGTAGATGAACTGCTGCACGGTGCCGATCTGCGTGGAGGGGATGAAGGGCAGGAAGGAGAGCGCCGCCGGCAGGCTGAGCAGGGCGATGACACCCACGAGCGGGCCGGTCAGCGTGCCGGCGCCGCCGATGATCACCATGGCCATCAGCACCACCGACTGCTCGAGCGTGAAGCTCTCCACGTTCACGAACGCCATGTGGAAGGCGAACAGGGCGCCGGCGATCCCGACGAAAAAGCAGCCGATGACCACCGCCAGCGTCTTCAGGGCCCGCACGTCCTTGCCGAAGGCCTCGGCAGCGCTCTCGCTGTCGCGCAGGGCCATCAGCGAGCGGCCGAAGCTGCCGCGCATGAGGGTGCGGACCGCCAGCAGCGTCAGCGCGAGGCAGGCGAGCGCCAGCACCAGGAACGCATCGGGCGAGGCGACGTCGAAGCCGAGGATCCGCGCCGGGGGGATGCCGACCAGACCGCCCACACCACCGGTGAAACCGTGCGCCTCGGCGAAGAGGGTGGACGCCATCATCTGCAAGCCGAGGGAGGCGGCGACGAAATACTCGCCGCGCACCCGCAGTGCCGGCAAGGCAAGGCACAGGGAAAGGGCCGCCGCCGCCACCGCCGCGGCGAGCGCCGCCACCAGGAAATCGGCGCTGAACGTCAGCGCGACCTGGGCGGCCACATAGGCGCCGATGCCGAAGAACATGGCATGGGCGATGGAGAAGATGCCGGCATAGCCGATCAGCAGGTTGAGGCTGGTGGCGGCGATGCCGAAGATGGCGATGAGCGTCGCCAGATTGACGAGATAGGCGATCATCGCGCGCCCGCCCTCCCCATGAGCCCGTTCGGGCGGAACAGGATGAAGCCGAACAGCATCACGAAGCTCGCGGCCTGGCTCCACTGGGTGTCCACCACGCTCACCACGAGATTCTCCACCAGGCCGAGCACCAGGCCCGCGAGCGCGGCACCACGGATGGAGCCGATGCCGCCGACCACCGTGGCGGCGAGCGAAACCAGCATCACATGCGCCCCGTCCGCCGGCTGGATGCCGGTGGTGACCGTGGTGAGGATCGCACCCGGCACCGCGAGCGCCGAGCCGAGCACGAACGCCAGCGCCGAGAGGCGGCGCGCGGAAAGGCCGTAGGCCCGCAGCAGCTCGGGATTTTCCGAAAGCGCCCGCAGGCCGAGGCCGGCATGGGTGCGTTCCAGGAACAGGGTGATCGCCGCGAACACCAGCAGGACCACCGCGAGCGCCACCCAGAATACGGGCGCGATATAGAGTCCCGGCAGCAGCTCCGTCGCCCGGGTGAGGGGCAGGGAGATGGTGGCGAAGCCGCCGCCGAAGAAGAACTGGATGAGCGCCTGCATGGCGATGCCGGCGCCGAAGGAGGCGACGAACACGGTGAAGAAGGAGCCCTCGTGCTTCTGGATCGGCCGGTAGACCAGCATGTCCATGAACAGCCCGAACGCCACCGCGACCGTTAGGGCGACCAGGCTCGCGATCGCCCAGTGGGCGCCCATCTGCATGGCTTCGAGGAAGGCGTAGCCGGCCAGGATGAAGGTGGCGCCATGGGCCACGTGGAAGACGCGGGTGGCGCCGAAAATCAGCGCGAAGCCCGCGGCGGTGAGGGCATACAGCATCCCGGTCTGGATGCCTGCCACCGCCAGCTGGGTCAGGAGCATGGGGTCAGCTCACCTTCTCGAACTTGCCGTTCTGTACGCGGTTGAGCTGGGTCGGCATGTCGATGGCGCCGCTCGGCGAGAAGCGCGCCCGACCGCCCACCAGATCGAAGGTGCCGGTGGCAAGGCCCTCGCGCAGGGTGTCGCCGTTCAGCGGCTTGCCCTCCTTCTCCAGGCGCTCGATGAGCTGGGCGTAGAGCAGCACGGCGTTGTAGTAATTCTGCGCGTAGGTGCTGGGGTTGTCCTTGTGGCGGGCGCGCCAGCCCTCGACGAAGCGGCGGGTGAGCGGATCCTTCGCATCCCAGTCGGCCACCTGCGAGGTGAACAGCAGCCCTTCCGATTCCGGCAACGCCGCCACGGAGGGGGTGCCACCCACCGAATAGGTCATCAGCGGCTGGGTGATGCCGTTGTCGCGCAGCTGCTTGAAGATCTGGGTCTGCTGGGTGCCGTAGCTCGCCACATAGACAAGGTCGGGCTTGGTCTCGCGGATCTTGGCGATCATGGCCGAGAATTGCTGGGCGGAGGGGGCGGCGCTGAATTCGCCCACCAGCGCGGCGCCAATGGCCGGCAGGCCGTCCTGAAGGCCCTTGCGGAGGGCATTGCCCAGCGGGTCGTCCAGATAGATGAGCGCCACGCGCCTGATCTCGTTGCGCTTCATCCAGCTGAACGCGGTCGGCAGCTCCTGGTTGGCGAGCGGAATGATGTTCCAGAAATAGGGAGAGAGGCCGGCAAGGTCCGGCCCCACGCCGCCGCCATTCACCATCACCACCTTGGCGCGCGTGGCGATGGGCTCGGCCGCCTTGGCCACACCGGTGAGCCCCACCAGCACGTACGGCGCGCGGTCCACATTGGCGAGTTTCGACATGCCGACGGCGCCGCCCTGGGGCGTGCTCTGGCTGTCCTGCGCCTTGAGCACGATGGGCTGGGAGAGGCGCTTGTCCTGGGCCACATGCTCCAGCCCGAGGGCGGTGGCGGCGGTGTAGATCGAGCCGAGCTCGGACAGCAGCCCGGTCATCGGAAACAGGGTGCCGAGCACATAGGGCTCGGTGGCGGCGCGAAGCGCTGCCGGGAACGCCGTGCTGGCGAGCATGCCGGCAAGAACGGTGCGGCGGGTCAGCATGTTGTAGTCCCTCCCTTTTTTCGGCGCCATTCGCGGCACCTTGTGGTTCACGCGAGAATGGGCGCGGCTGTGACCTTCTGCAGTTCGGACCGGGTGAGGCCGTCCACCAGCTCCACCAGCCGCAGGCCCTGCGGCGTGATGTCGATCACCGCCAGGTTGGTATAGATGCGGCTCACCACGCCGAGCGCGGTAAGCGGATAGCTGCAGTCCGACACGATGCGCGGCGCACCGTCCCGGGTGGTGTGTTCCATCATCACCCAGACGCGCCGGGCGCCCAAAGCAAGATCCATCGCCCCGCCCACCGCGGGGGCGGCATCGGTATCGGAGGTGGCCCAGTTCGCGATATCGCCATTGGCCGCCACCTGGAAGGCGCCGAGCACGCACAGATCGAGGTGCCGGCCACGGATCATGGCGAAGCTGTCGGCCTGATGCATCAAGGCCGCGCCGTTCAACAGCGTGACCGGCTGCTTGCCGGCATTGATGAGGAAGGGATCGAGCTCCCCGGCTGCCGGGGCCGGGCCGAAGCCGAGCAGCCCGTTCTCCGATTGGAAGATGACTTCCCGGTCGGCCGGCACATGATTGGCGATGAGCGTCGGGATGCCGATGCCGAGATTGACGTACCAGCCCTCGGGAATGTCGGCCGCGGCCCGTGCCGCCATCTGGTCACGGGACAAAGGGGCATGAGCGCGCGCCGTGATCTCTAAGGTGTCCTCACGCATGGAGCGCCCCTGCTGGATGATGAACAATGCGGTCCACGTAGATGCCCGGGGTGACGATGGCCTCCGGGTCGAGCGCGCCGAGCGGGGCCGCATGATACACTTGGGCGATGGTGAGCTCCGCCGCCGTCGCCATGACCGGGTTGAAGTTGCGCGAGGAGCCCCGGTAGGTGAGGTTTCCCCAGCGGTCCGCCTGCCAGGCCTCGATCAGCGCCACATCGCCGTGCAACGCGTGCTCCAGCACATAGTCGCGGGTGCCGATGCGGCGCGTCTCCTTGCCATCCACGAGGCGCGTGCCGGCACCGGTGGGGGTGAAGAAGGCGGGAATACCAGCTCCCGCCGCCCGCAGCCGCTCGGCGAGCGTGCCCTGCGGCACCAGTTCCAACTCCAGGCGGCCGGCGCGATAGAGATCCTCGAAGATCACGGAGCCGGGGATGCGCGGATAGCTGCACACGAGCCGCCGCACCCGCCCGGCGGCCAGCAGCCGCGCGAGCCCGACACGGCCGTAGCCGGCATTGTTGGCGACCACGGTGAGGTCGCCGGCGCCCTGCTCGATGAGCCCCTCGATGAGCAGGTCCGGCTGCCCGACGGCGCCGAATCCCCCGACGAGGATCGTGGCCCCATCCTTCACCCCCGCCAGGGCCGTTGCGACCGAGGGCACAAATTTATCGATCATCGCCTCCCACCCATTCCGCCGGCGAACGGCCTTCGCTGCGCCGTCCCGATCTTCATTTGTCCGCGTATTGGACATTTGTCCGATAAATAGAGCGCGGTGGCGCCGACCTGTCAAGGCTCTCCTCACCTCGGACACGTGGAGCCCGGCGGCGATGGACGGACCGGGGGATGGCGGAATCCTGGCGTGGGCGCCGGCCGCGAAGGGCGCCGACGACTGTCCGCCAATTGGACAAACGTTCGCATGATGATACAAATGGGGAGATCTGAGGCCGGGCGCGGCCCACGGCGAGGGTGTTTCCGCCTGCCGCCGCAGCGTCGAGGTTCAGCGTGCCTCAGCTGGACGATTTTGAGAAGAGCTACTCGTGATCAAGAAGGTCTCGGAAAACGACACGCGCGGGCCGGAATTCGTCACGGCCCTCGAACGCGGACTCAATGTGCTCGCGGCTTTCGGACGGGCGCCACGCCGCATGACCCTCACCCAGGTGGCGGAGGCCACCGGCCTCAGCCGCGGAACGGCGCGCCGCTTCCTGCTGACCCTGCAGGCCCTCACCTATGTGGACAGCGACGGCAAGCTGTTCTGGCTGACGCCGAAGGTCCTGCAGTTTTCCAGCGCCTATCTGTCCACCTGCGCCCCGGCTGAGGCCGCGCGCAGCGTCATCCGCACCCTCACGGACCAGATCGGGGAATCCTCCTCCATGGCCATGCTGGACGGCCATGAGGTGGTCTATGTGGCCCGCGTCGAAACCCGCCGCATTTTCTCCTCGGGCCTCGAAGTGGGCTCCCGCCTTCCCGCCTTCTGCTCCTCCCTCGGCCGGGTGCTGCTGGCCGGGCTCGACGACGAGGAGCTCGACCGCTGGCTGGCGGAAGAGGCTTTCGTCGCGCCCTCGCCGCGCAGCATCACCGAACCGGACAAGGTGCGCCTGAAAGTGCTCGAGGCGCGCCGTCTCCAATATGCCATCATCGACGGCGAGATGGATGTGGGCGTGCGATCCATCGCGGTTCCGGTCCACGACCGGGACGGGCGCACCGTGGCCGCACTCAATATCGGCACCACGGCGGCGCGCGCCTCCCTCGATCACATGCGCAAGGTCTTCCTTCCGGCGCTGCGCGAGGCCGCGAACGAGATCGAGCGCACGATGAACGGGTGGCTGCAACCTTAGCCTTCTCCGGCGCGCAGGGACCGCATCCGCGACCTGTCGCGCCGCTTGCCGACGGCAGCCGGCGCCCGCGCCCGGCAAGCGATGCTGCCGGATGCCGACCCCACGCCTGGAGCCGGGCCCGGGCGCCTGCGACGCGGATCATTCCCCTCCCCCCTGGGCCCGCCTCGTCCCCGTGCGCCGGGGCGATCCTTTCGATCGCATCGGCACTCCGCGCCCCGCCGGTCCGCTTCATTCGACATCGGCGCCCAGCGGCACGCTCCGACCCGCGCGATCGGCCCGGGCGGGAGCCCGGCCCGGCATCGAGCGCCAATTGTCCGCGTACTGGACTTTCGTCCGTTAAATTGCAAGCATGCCGTCGACGGCGAGCGACGTAGAGGCACGGAGCGCCGGAGCGGCATATTTCCGGTCCATCGAACGGGAAGGTTCGCATCGGGAGGAACGGACGTGGAATTGCGCCAGATACGAACGTTCGTCCACGTGGCCGAGCTCGGCAGCATCAGCGCCGCGGCCGAGCGCCTGCACGTGGCCCAGCCCGCCCTCAGCCGCCATCTGCAGGCGCTGGAGCAGGAGCTGGGCGTGCGCCTGTTCCAGCGGAATGGACGCGGCGTAGTCCTCACCGATGCCGGCAAGCTGATGCTCGCCCGCTCCGCCGGCGTGCTGCGGGAACTCGACGGGATGCGCGAGGACTTGCACAACGCGGCCGAAGCGCCGCGTGGTCAGGTCTCGTTCGCGCTGCCGCCGACGGTCGCCGAGATTCTCTGCGGCCCCCTTGTGGAGCGCTTCAGCAGCCGCTTCCCGCAAGTGCAGCTTTCCATTTCCACCGGGTACAGCGGCTATGTGCTCGACTGGCTGCAGCGCGGCGTGGTGGATGTGGCGGTGCTCTACGATGTTGCCGCGTCGCCCGCCATGCGCCTGCGCGCCCTGCTGCCGGAGCGGCTTCATCTGATCGAACGGCGTGAGGACGGCGCGGCCGGCGCCCCTTCGGTGCCGGTGGAAGCCCTCTTCGCGCGACGGCTCATCCTGCCCCGGCCCCAGCATGGCCTGAGGCGCCTGCTCGATGCGGTCGCCGCACGCCAGGGGATGACTTTCGCGCCGGTCATCGAGGTGGACTCCCTCCCCCTCCAGCTCGACCTGGTGCGGCGCGGCTTCGGCTCCACCGTGCTGCCGGCAGCGGCGGCCCATGCCGACATCAGCGCCGGTCGGCTCGTGGCGCATCCGCTGGTCGCACCGGAGGTGACCCGCCAGCTGGTGCTCGCCACCCCCATCGACCGTCCGCCGAGCCGAGCCGCCCAGCATTTCGTGGAGGCGGTGGAAGAGACGGCACGCAGCCTCGCCGTCTCCGGCGTGTGGGGCGGCCCGGCGCCCGGGGAGATCAACTCGTCCATGCCGGACCGGCATAACGGAAATAATGAAGCAGCTTTTCTATCGGACGAAATAGTCTGATAGTTCATGTCCCGATGAATACACTATCCGGCGCGGCGGAAAGCTGCTCCGTTTTTCCTACAAGCAAGAACTTTGAGGAGACGCTGCATGAGACGCGCGGCCATCGTCAGCCCGGTGCGCACGCCCGTGGGCACTTTCGGCGGCAGCCTGCGGCCAGTGCCCGTGGAGCAGCTCGGGGCGCTTGTCGTGAAGTCGGTGCTGGACCGCACCGGCATCGATCCCGCCCTCATCGAGGACGTGGTGTTCGCCCAGTCCTATGCCAACAGCGAGACACCCTGCGTCGGCCGCTGGATCGCGCTCCAGGCGGGCCTTCCCATCGAGGTACCGGGCATGCAGCTCGATCGGCGCTGCGGCGGCGGCCTTCAGGCCCTCGTCACCGCCGCCATGATGGTCCAGACCGGCGCCTGCGACGTGGTGCTGGCCGGCGGCGTGGAGAGCATGAGCAACATCGAGTTCTACACCACCGACATGCGGTGGGGCCGCCGCGCCGGCACGACCCAGCTCTACGACCGGCTCGATCGCGGGCGCGAGCGCTCGCAGCCGGTGGAGCGCTTCGGCGTCATCTCCGGCATGATCGAGACGGCGGAGAATCTGGCGCGGCAATTCCAGATCACCCGCGAGGACGCGGACGCCTTCGCGCTCCGCAGCCACCAGCGCGCCGCCGCCGCCTGGGCGGACGGCCGGTTCGATGCCGAGGTGGTGCCCGTCGATGTGCCCCAGCGACGCGGCCCGCCGCAGCCCTTCACCCGCGATGAGGGCATCCGCGCCGATGCCACCGCGGAGAGCCTCGGCAAGCTGAAGCCCATCATCCCCGGCGGCACCGTCACCGCCGGCAACGCCAGCCAGCAGAACGACGCCGCCGCGGCCTGTCTTGTCGTCGCCGAGGACAAGCTCGCCGCCCTCGGCCTCGAGCCGCTGGGCTTCCTCGCGGGCTGGGCGGTGGCCGGCTGCGATCCGGCCATCATGGGCTTCGGTCCGGTGCCCGCCACGCGGCGCCTCTTCGCCAAGACCGGGCTCTCCTTCGACGACATCGGCCTCGCCGAGGTCAACGAGGCCTTCGCCTGCCAGGTGCTCTCCGTGCTCAAGGGCTGGGGCTGGGACGACCAGGACCGGCTCAACGTGAACGGCTCCGGCATTTCCCTCGGCCACCCCATCGGCGCGACGGGCATCCGCATCATGACCACGTTGTTGCACGAGATGCAGCGCCGCGGCGTCCGCTATGGCCTGGAAACCATGTGCATCGGCGGCGGCCAGGGCGCGGCCGCCATCTTCGAGCGCGCCTGATCGGCGACGGAGCCCCACCATGGCCATCGAGCTCCAGCCGGAGATGCTCGACTTCACCACCCTGCTCCTCCCCGGCGAGTACCTCGCCTGGGGCCAGGCCTCCGCCGAGCCGACGGCGCTGACCGCCCGCCTGTTCACGCAGAGCGGAGCCATTCCCGGCCTGCGCGCCTTCGTCGGCATGAGCTGGGGAACACCGTTCGACGGGGTGGAAGCGATGCGCTTCCAGTCCTATTGCGGCGCCGGCCACAATCGCGTGCTGGAGCGGGCGGGCGCGCTCGATATCCTGCCCTGCCACTATTCGGACCTGCCGGGGCTGCTCGCCCGGCAGGTGGACGTGCTGCTTCTCAATCTGGCGGATGACGGGACCGGGCGCTTCAGCTTCGGCGCCGCCCTCGAATATCTGGCGCCGCTGGTGGACAGCGCCCGGCTCGTCGTCGCCGAGGTCAATGATCAGACGCCCTGGTCCTGCGGCGAGCGCACCCTGTCCGCCGACGACATCGACATCATCGTGCGCACCTCCCGGCCGCCCGCCACGTCCCCCAAGACAGAACCCGGCGAGGTGGAGCGGGCCATCGCCGCGCGCGTCGCCGGTCTCGTGGAAGATGAGGCCACCCTGCAGATAGGGATCGGCGGGCTGCCCGAGGCGATCCTCGCCGCCCTCGCCGGGCACCGCGACCTCGGCCTGCATTCCGGCCTCGCCTCCGACGGCGTCGCCGGCCTGGTCGAGGCCGGCGCGCTCACCAATGCGCGCAAGAGCATCGATGCCGGGATCGCCGTGGCGGGGCTTGTGGCCGGCGGGCCGCAGCTGATGCGCTATGTGAACCGCAATCCGTGCTTCGCCTTGCGCCCCACGACCTATACCCATGCCTTCGACGTGCTGAGCGCCCACCGGAGGTTCACCGCCATCAACGCCGCCATCGAGGTGGATCTCACCGGACAGATCAACGCCGAGGTGGCGGGCGGGCGCTATGTGGGTGCCGTGGGTGGGGCTGCCGACTTCCTGCGCGGCGCGAGGGCGTCGCGGGGCGGACTGCCCATCGTTGCCCTTCCCGCCACCGTGAGAGGGCGCGAGGGCGCGCGCAGCCGGATCGTCATCCGGCTCGGCGGACCGACGAGCACGGCCCGCGCGGATGCGGGCATTATCGTAACGGAATACGGCGTCGCCGACCTCCGCGGCCTCGGCCTCGGCGAGCGCCGACGCCGCATGATCGACATCGCCGCCCCTGAATTCCGGGCGGCACTGGAAGCAGGCGAGGAGACCTCGCCCCACCCCGCGCGGACGTGAGCGCCCCAGCAAGCGGGCCCATCAACGACGACTTCGATCGAGGCTTACCCCCATGCAGACCGTTGGCAGCGACCAGTTCCAGGACATCCGCGACGCAGTGCGCGCCCTGTGCGCCGACTTCCCCGCCGAGTACCACCGCAAGGTGGACGAGGCCCGCGGCTATCCGGAGGAGTTCGTCGACGCCTTGACCAGGGCCGGCTGGATGGCGGCGCTGATCCCGGAGGCCTATGGCGGCTCCGGCCTCGGCCTCACCGAAGCCTCCGTGATCATGGAGGAGATCAACCGGGCGGGCGGCAATTCAGGGGCCTGCCACGGCCAGATGTACAACATGAACACGCTGGTGCGGCACGGTTCCGAGGAGCAGCGCCGGCGCTATCTGCCGAAGATCGCCTCGGGCGAATTGCGCCTCCAGTCCATGGGCGTCACCGAGCCCACCACCGGCACCGACACCACCAAGATCAAGACCACGGCGGTGAAGACCGGCGACCGCTACGTCATCAACGGCCAGAAGGTTTGGATCTCCCGCGTCCAGCATTCCGACCTGATGATCCTTCTCGCCCGCACCACGCCCCTCGACCAGGTGCGCAAGAAGTCCGAAGGCCTCTCCATCTTCATCGTGGACATTCAAGAAGCGATGGCCAAGGGGATGACGGTCCAGCCCATCCTCAACATGGTGAACCACGAGACCAACGAGCTGTTCTTCGACAATCTGGAGATCCCCGCCGAGAACCTGATCGGCGAGGAGGGCCAGGGCTTCAAATATATCCTCACCGGCCTCAACGCCGAGCGCACGCTGATCGCCGCCGAATGCATCGGCGACGGCTACTGGTTCATCGACAAGGTGACCGCCTATGCGAAGGAGCGCATCGTCTTCGGCCGGCCCATCGGCCAGAACCAGGGCGTGCAATTCCCCATCGCGGACGCCTTCATCGAGGTCGAGGCGGCGAACCTCATGCGGTTCGAGGCCTGCCGCCTCTACGACGCGCACGCGCCCTGCGGGACCCAGGCCAACATGGCGAAATACCTCGCCGCCAAGGCCTCCTGGGAAGCGGCGAACGCCTGCATCCAGTTCCATGGCGGCTTCGGCTTCGCCTGCGAGTACGACGTGGAGCGCAAGTTCCGCGAGACCCGCCTCTACCAGGTGGCACCGATTTCCACCAATCTCATCCTGAGCTACGTCGCCGAGCACGTCCTCGGCCTGCCGAGGTCGTTCTGATGGCCTCGTTCCGAGGAACCCCTGCGATGGCCGACGCACCTACGCTCGACATTGATCACCTGCGGTCCTGGATCGGCCGCGAGGACACCGCCGCCGAGCTGGTGACGGCCGAGCTGGTCCGCCGGTTCTGCGCCACGTTCGACGAGGATCCCGGCGCGCCATTGCCCTCGCAGGCCGTACCGCGGCTGCTGCACTGGTGCCTTGCCCAGCCGGCGGCTCCTTCCCACGCGCTCGGGCCGGACGGCCATCCCGCCCGCGGCGGCTTCCTGCCGCCCGTCCCCCTGCCCCGCCGCATGTGGGCGAGCGGCCGCCTCGCCTTCCATGGCGAGATCCGCGTGGGGGACACCATGCGCCGCATCTCGCGCATCGAGAGCGTGGAGGCGAAGGCGGGACGCACGGGCGCCCTGTGCTTCGTGACGGTTCGGCATGAGATCGATGTCGACGGGCGCCCTACCCTCTCCGAGACGCAGCACATCGTCTATCGCGGCCTCGATGCCGGCGGCCCGCCCGCCGGCGCGCCCGAGCCCGCCGCCGAGGGCGCGTTCCGCCGCGCGGTCGATCCCTCCCCGCCCCTGCTGTTCCGCTATTCGGCGCTGACCTTCAACGGCCATCGCATCCATTACGATGACCCGTATGTCACGCAGGTGGAAGGCTATCCGGGCCTCGTGGTGCACGGCCCCCTGCAGGCGACGCTGCTGTACCGGTTCGCGACGGAGATCCGCGGCGCGCCGCCTGTGCGCTTTTCGTTCCGTGGGCTCTCGCCGGCTTTCGCCAACGTTCCGCTTTTCCTCAATGCGGAGGAGGATGCGGGCAAGCTCACGCTGTGGACCGCCCGCGCGGGAGGGCCGGTGGCCATGCAGGCGGAGGCGGAATGGTGATGACCGTGCTCGATATCATCGTGCCCCTGTTCGTGCCGGGGCATCGGCCCGAGCGGTTCGAGAAGGCGGCGGGCGCCGCCCCCGATGCGGTCATCCTCGACCTGGAGGACGCGGTTCCGCCCGACGCCAAGGATGCCGCGCGCGCCAACCTCGACACCGGCTTCACCAGGCGTCCGGTGCTGGTGCGGGTGAATGCCTCCGGCACGCCGTGGCACGAGGCGGACATGGCGGCCGTGGCCCGGCTGAAGCCGGCGGCCGTGATCCTGCCCAAGGCCGAGAGCCCGGCGTTGCTCGATGGCGTGGCCGCCGTGCTCGGACCGGACGTGCCGGTCATTGCCCTGGTGGAGACGGCTGCGGGCCTCGCCCACGCCCGCGCCGTGGCCGCCCATCCGACGGTCCGGCGCATCGCCTTCGGCTCGGTGGATTTCTCCGCCGATATCGGCTGCGCCCATGTGCGCGAAGCGCTGCTCGCCGCCCGCGCGGAACTGGTGCTCGCCTCCCGCCTCGGCGGCCTTGCCGCTCCGCTCGACGGCGTCACCACCCGCATCGACGATCCTTCGGCGGCGAGCGACGACGCCCGCTATGCCCGCGCCCTCGGGTTCGGCGGCAAGCTCGCCATCCATCCCCGCCAGATCACGCCGATCCGCGACGGCTTCCTGCCCGATGCGGAAGAAATCGAGTGGGCACGCAAGGTGCTGGCGTCGGGCGACGGCGCTGCGAACGTCGATGGCGCCATGGTGGACGAGCCGGTCCGCATCCGTGCCCGCTCGATCCTCGCCCGCGGTGCACCGGCCCTGTAGCCCCCGCCCCGCTGGGGTCGTTCTCCGCGTCCCTGGACATGGCCGTGACGCCTGCGGAGGAACCGGCCGAAGAGCTGAAGCCGGCGGTCCCCGACACGCGACGGGTGACTGCCGGCTTCAGCATCTGTCCGCAGGCCTGATCGCCAGCGGAGCTTTGGCGATCTCCGCGATCGGCGAGACTCCACGATCGGCAAGACGGCGTCGCCTGACCCGCAAATGGCGCCCGTGCCGACGTGAGGGCGGACGTGGGAACGCGACCTTAGAGCGCACGCCCTTCGGCCAGGGACGGTGTTGAGAAGTTCGGGCGGAACATCTCCCGCATCTTCTCCAGATAATGGGGTTCGGATGTGGTCCAGCGTAGCTCCGCAAGCAGTCTGGTGTCGGGGCCCGCCGGATAGCGGATCTCCTCCCCTTCCGCCGTCGCAGCCGCGAACACGGCCTGCGCCACCTCCGCCTCGGTGCAATAGGCCGTCGGATAGCTGGCCATCTTCTGGAAACAGGACTGGGCGAAGGCCCCATAGCCCTCCGGGATCAGGCCTTGCATGCGGGCCCCGCCATTGGCCGTGAAGTTCGTCGTCGGCCCGTAGCCCGGCTCCACGAGGCGAGCCCTGATGCCGAACGGTTCCAGCTCATAGGACAATGATTCCGTGAAGCCCTCGACGGCGCATTTGCTGGCGGCGTAGATCGCTACCAGTGGCATGACGCCGATGGCCGTGCTCGACGTGATATTGACGATGACGCCGTGCCCCTGCCGGCGCATGTGCGGGATGATGGCGCGGCAGGTGGCGAACACGCCGAAGCTGTTGGTCTCGAAGATCTCGCGGATGATGCTGTCCGGCGTCGCCTCCACCACGGAGGCCATGCCGATCCCGGCATTGTTCACCAGCACGTCGATGGCGCCGAAGGCCGCCACGCCGTCGGCGATGGCGCGGGCGATGCTGTCGGCATCGGTGACGTCGAGCTGCAGCACCTTCAGCCGGTCCGAGGCCGGGAAGAGATCGGGGACCGGCCGCCGCATGGTGGCGAGGACGTTCCAGCCGAGATCCAGAAAGTGCTCCGCGATGGCCTTGCCATAGCCCGACGATGTGCCGGTGATGAGAATTGTCCTGGTCATGCCTGTCTCCATTTCCGATGTCAGGATAGACAGGCGGGCGATACGATATATAATCGATACGCTATCAAACATTATCGATCGTCCAAAATGGATCCCTTCAGCGACGTCATCGCCCTGCTCCGCCCGTGCGCCGCGCTCTCCAAGCCGATTACCGGACGTGGCGACTGGGGGGTACGCTATGCCGCCTATGGGCAGCCGGGCTTCGCCATCGTGCTCGCGGGGCGATGCTGGCTCGCCATCGGCCAGGAAGATCCGGTCCTGCTCGATCAAGGCGACTTCGTGCTCCTGCCCGCCACGCCGGCCTTTGCCCTGTTCAGCCGGCCGGGCGTCGCCTGCGTCCTTCGCGAACCCTCGGAGGTGGCGGTCCATCACGGCGAGCCGGAAGGCGAGCCGGATTTCCGGATGCTTGGCGGCAGCTTCAGGATCGACCCGGTCAATGCGCCGGTCCTGCTGGCGCTGCTGCCGGCGATGATCCATGTCCGGTCGAGCGACGCCGACACCGGTCGCCTCGGCCGCATCGTCGATCTCATCATGGACGAATGCGGAGCTGATCGGCCCGGCCGGGACATGATCCTGGAGCGGCTGCTGGAGGTGATGCTGGTGGAGTGCCTGCGCTGGCACGGCCTCACCGACGATACCCGGCCCGCCGGCCTGCTGGCGGGGATGCGAGACCCGGCCTTGGCCAAGGTTCTGCGCGCCATGCACGCCGACGTTCGGGTCGGATGGACCGTGGCCGATCTGGCGACCCTCGCCGGCATGTCGCGATCGGCCTTTGCCGCCCGATTTGGCGAGACCCTCGGCTGCGCCCCCATCGAGTATCTCGCGCGCTGGCGGATGGCCCTGGCGCAGGACGCGCTGAGCCGCGGCGGACAATCGCTCGAGCGCCTCGCGGAGGAGATCGGCTATGAATCTGCCAGCGCCTTCAGCACAGCGTTCCGGCGGCGCGTCGGCATGTCACCGGGCCTGTTTGCCCGCTCGCGCCAGCCTGCGCGATGCAACTAAGGTCGTTGATCACCTCCCCGCACAAAAGTGCGTCGAAGAGGCCCTCGAAGGAGGGCGCGGATAACAGCGGTGTGAGGCCGCACCCACGCTCCATGTTGGACGCGGGATTTTCCGCATTCACGCCTCGCTGCGGATCTGGCGGCGGACCTCGTCGGCCAGCGGATGCAGCATGCCGGGCGCCACCGCTCCGACGAGGCTGTAGCCGAGGCCATCGTCCGCCCAGGTGTAGCCGTTGATCCCATCCTGAACGTGCGGCGCCATCGGCATGTCGGGGCCGCTGGCCATCGGCCGCGCGAACATGACCAGCCTATTGCCCTTGTCGTCGTCATACATGAACAGCGCCGCTGGTCCGTGCTCGGTGGCGACGACACGCCCGCCCATGAGGCGGTAGCCGGAAGAGGCGAGGTCGGGAATGGCCACCGGCCGTCCGAGCCGGCGCGAGGTCCAGGCGACGAGTTGCGCCCGGTTCTCGGCACGGATCTCCACCGGCCGCGCCTGGTCGGGCGCAAACACTGCATAGCTCGCCGCCGCTTCCCGCCCAAGCGCCTGCAGTCCACCGGAGGAGGCAACGCCCATGCCGCGCAGCGACCACCCGCCCACAGCACCAACGCCCAGCAGCAGGACGGCGGCCGCAGCCATGGCCCAGCGGGGCGTGCCCGCGGGGCGCCGCCGGGCCTCGATCATGCGCGCAAGCGAGAGCTGCGGCGGCAGCGGCTCCTCCACCACCGGCGCGAAGGCGGCGCGCAGCAGGTCGCGCTCGGCGCGATGGGCGGCGACCTTCTCCGCCACCTCGGGGTGGGTCTCGAGATAGGCGACGACCTCGGCGCGGCGCTCGGCGTCGAGGGCCTCGTCCACATAGGCGTTGAGGTCGTCTTCGGCGATCGGGCGGGTGGTCATTTCACTCTCCGCAGGTGCGGGTGGGCACTTTCCGGCCTCGGCGTGTCGGAGATCTCCTTGTGCAGCCGCTCGCGCGCCCGCGACAAACGCGACATGACCGTGCCGATCGGCACGTCGAGCACCCGTGCCGCCTCGGCATAGGAGAGTTCCTCGACGCAGACCAGCAGAAGCACCGTGCGCTGCTCGTCCGGCAGTCGCGACAAGGCGGAAACGAGATCGCGGTAGCGCAGGCCGTCTTCCTGCGACGCCGGATTGGCGAGATCGCCCTCCCCCACGTCCTCGACCGCCACCGGGCGAGGCCGGCTGGATATCCGTCGCAGCCGCGTCATGGCGAGGTTGTGCAGGATGGCGAAGATCCAGGCCCGCGGCTCCCTGTCGGCGCGGCGCTGGTGCCAGCGGCCGATCGCCCGTTCCAGGCAGTCCTGCACCAGATCGTCGGCCGCCGCGCGATCCCGCAACAGCGCGCGCGCATAGCGCCGCAGCGCGGGAATGAGCGGTTCGATCAGACGCACCATCTCGGTCATCGCAGGCATCCCGTGGAGGACAGGGCCGAGGGCCGCCTTTCTGCCGCACGAATGCGGCGGGAAAGGCGGCCCTGCGCGTCAGTTGATCGTCTGGCGCTGCACCACGGCGCCGGGCTGGGCGGCCGTGCCCTCGGCGATGACCAGGTAGCGCCGCGCCGCCTTCGCGTCGCCCTGCACGATCTGGCGGATCGGGCCGGTGGCGTTGACGATGGCGGAGCCCGCCGGGTTGGTCATGAAGGCCGAGAGCGGCTCCAGCGCGCCCTTGCCGTCCGGCTGGCCGGCGAGCGCCAGCACGTAGGGCTTCTTCGGCTCCAGCCCGGTCACCGAGGCCTGCAGGATCTGGATCAGGCCCTGGTCGAACAGCGAGACGCTGGTCGGCGCCTTGCCTTCTCCCCTGCCGGCCCGGCCGAGGGTGAGGTGCGCCGTCTGTCCCGCCACGCCGAGCGTCTGGAGACCCGCCATGCCGTCGCCATCCGGCACCGCGCCGGGCACGTAGTTGACCGCCTGCGGTGCCTGGCCGATCGGGATGGTGGCGACCACCGTGTTGGTCAGGGTGTCGATGGCCGCGAGCGCGTCGGCATTCTCGAGCCCGACATAGACCCGCGATCCGTCGCCCGACGGCCAGATGCCGTGGGGAAGATTGCCGACCGGAATGGTCGCGACCTGCGTGAAGTCGTCGGTGCGGAACACCTTGATCTCGTTCAGCCCGCCGACCGTCACATAGGCAAAGGTGCCGTTGGCGTTGCGGGCGAAGTTGACGTGATTGGTGATCGCCCCGGTGTCGATGGTCCTGATGATGTCAAAGGGCGGCCGGGCGTTGAACACCTGCGTCTTGCCGATGTCCTTCAGCGTGAACCAGACCTGCTTGCCGTCCGGCGTCGCCGCGATGTTCGGGCAGAACGGGCTCTCCTGCTTCACCCGGGCCACGACCTGGTGGTCGACGACGCTGATGACCTCGGTCTCGGGAGTGAAGGACGAGCAGACATAGCCGTATGCGCCATCCGGCGAGAAGATCTGCATGCCGGGGCCGTTCGGCACCTTGATGCGGGTCTTCTCCTGGTAGCTCTGCGCGTCGAGCACGGCGATATAATCCTCGCCGCGCACCGTCACCCACACCTCCTTGCCGTCGGGCGTGAAGAACGCCTCGTGTGGCGAGCGGCCGACATAGGTGGTGTGTGTCACCTTGTTGGTGGCGGTGTCCACGAAGGTCACCGCGTTGGAGCCGATCGAGACCACGGCGATGGTCTTGCGGTCCGGCGAGAAGCCCATGCCGTGCACCAGCACCTGCCCCTTGTAGAGCGGGCTGAAATTGCCCGGCTGCGGATCGCCGAGGCGGATGACGCCGAGCAGCCGGTTGGTGGCGGGATCGGTGACGGAAACGGTATTGGAGAACTGCTCGGCAGCGTAGACGCGGTCGCGGCTGCTCAGCGGGATGTCGGGAGCCGAGGCGGCGAAGGGCGCCTGCCCGGCCAATGCGGGCAGCGCGCAGGCGAGCATGGCGCTCGCCAGCAGGCCGGTCAGGAAATGGGTCTTCATCGGTCGTCTCCTACTTCATCGACATCGGCATCGCCGGCGACGCGGCGCTGTGAGACATGCCGCCGTGAGACATGCCGCCGTGAGGCATGGCCCCCTGGGCGGACGGGGCGTGGACCGGGCCGGCGGCCTCCGCCCCGAGCTTGGTCGGCGCCGGCGCCGAGGGCGGCAAAGACTGGCCGAGGGCGAGGCGCATCGCAGCGATCTCCTGCTGCTGCTCGACCACGATCTCCTGCGCGAGACGCCGCAGCTGCTCGTTCCGGCCGTAGCGCAGATAGGCGACCGCCATGTCCACGGCGCCCTGGTGGTGCGGGATCATCATCGCGGCGAAATCGACATCGACATCGCCGGTCGGGGCGACGTCCATGTCCGCCATCATCTTGTCCATCGCCGCCGCGTTCTCGGCGAGGAACGGCGCTTCGTCGACGGGGCGGGCGGCTGCCGGGCCGGCCGGAGCGACATCTTGCGCCTGCGTGGCGGCGGTCCCCGCGGTGCACGCCGCGGCAAGGGCGATCAGGCCGATGGCGAGGGATGGAGCGCGAATGCGCATGACGGTTCTCCTGCGGCGCGACGGCGCCTTCAGGAGGGTGGACTCCGCCGGGCGGCATTTATTCCGAGGCGGCACGAATCTTTCCGGTGCGCCCGGAGCGGTCCGCAAAGGCGGTTCCTGGACGGGTGCGGAAAAAAGCGCGGGGCGAGGGAATAAAGCGGGGCGGCGGCGCGTCTGCCTCACGTCCCTTCCACGAGAGGAGCCGTCCATGATCCGCCTGTCCGCCTTCGCCGCCCCGTTGGTCCTCGCCGCCTTCTGCGCCACCGCGGCGGTCGCCGGCCCCGCCGAGGACCTTGCCAGGTTGCGCATCGATGCCGTCGCCGGCGGCGATCTCGCCGCCGTCACCAGCGCCTATGGACCCGGCGCGACCCTGCACTGGGTCGGCGGCCCGCTCGACGGCAGCTATGCCGCGCCCGACGCGATCAAGCAGGTGTGGTCGAAGTTCTTCACCGCCCAGGGCGCCCAGAAGGCAAGTGTCGCCACCCTCGCGGAAGCCGCCAATCCCAAGGGCGCGACGGTGACGGCGGACGTCGCCTTCGCCGGCAAGAGCACGGTCAAGGTGCGCTACGTGCTGGTCTATCGCGACGGCAAGCTCGTCGACGAGATCTGGCAGGTCAATCCCGCCGCGACCTATTGATTGGACAAAAAGGCGGACTGCTCCCATGCGAAGCCGCGAGGGGGCAGTCTTCCTGTGACGAGATCACCTGCGTGACCTCCCGTGGGGAGGCCCGGCCTCGACGATGGCGATCAATCGAAGAGGCCGCGCACCAGAGCCGCATACCACGCGTCGTTTTCGGCGCGGAGCCGGCCCCGCAGGTCGGCCGGCTCGCCGGACTGGGAGAGGAAGGTCTCGGTTTCGCGGATCCTGCCGTCCGCGACAGCGTAGCGGCTGCTTTCCTTCACCACGTCGTCCCTGGCGATCGCGCTCCAGCAGGTGTTGGCGTAACCGGGGGCATCGGCATGGGCGGACAGCAGCTCGCTGCGCAGGGCTGCGGCAACCACCATGGCCTGGTTGTTGGCGGCGAAGGCGGATTTCGGCATGTCACCGGCGTTCGCCGCGTCGCCGATGATGAGGATGGTGCGGTCGATGGTCGAGGCCAGGGTGTCTGGGACGACGGGGCACCACCCCGAGACATCCGCAAGCCCCGCCGCACGGGCCATGGCGCCCGCCCATTGCGCCGGGATGACGTTCACGAGATCCGCGCGCGCATAGGTCTCGAAGCCGGTGACCACGGTGCCGGTCTTCGGATCAACGGACTGGACACCCTCCGAGATATCCGGCGCCATCCATTCGATCATGCCCGGATAATGGGCCTCCCAACCCTCCTGGAAGAGGCCTTGCTTGGGGAATTTCGGCTTGGGATCGAGAATGATGATCTTCGCCCGCTCCCGTCCGGTGGATTTCAGCGCATGCGCCATCATGGACGCGCGCTCGTAAGGCGCCGGTGGGCAGCGCGAGGGGTTCGGCGGGGCGATGATCACGATGAGCCCGCCATCCGGCACCGCATCGAGCCGTGCCTTGAGGCGGCGGAACTGGCGCTCGCCCGTCCAGGCGTGCGGCATGGCGTCCTCGGCCTCGCGGCTCCAGCCCGGAACGGAATCGTATTTCAGGTCGATGCCGGGAGACAAAGCGAGGCGGTCATAGGCCAGGCGGCGGCCGTCGCCGAGCCGCACCTCTCGACGATCGCGATCGATGGCGGAGGCGGCGGCCGGCACCACCTCCACGCCGGCCTTCGCCAGCCCGGCATAGGAGAACAGCAGGCTGTCGGGATCACGCAGGCCGCCGAGCGCGAGGTTGGACTGGAAGCAGGCGAAGTAGCGAGCGTGCGGCTCCACCAGCGTCACCGCGATCCCGCCGGCGCTGTCCGTGACGACCGCGCGGGCGAGGGAGACACCGCCCGCGCCGCCACCGACGATCACCAGACGGGGCCTTGCCCGGGCGTGCACGTGGGGCGCCTGCAGGGCACCCGCGGCCAATACCGCGCCGCCCAGAAAGGCCCTGCGGGAGATCGCACCCGGGGGGGCCATGGGATCATCCCACCTTGAGATAGGCGAAGCCCTTGTTCTGCAGTTCGCCGACGGTGGCGACGCCGGACGGGACGAAGCTGATGTACGGCGCCTTGCGGGCCTTCTCCCTGTCGAGCTTGTTCCGCTCGAAGGTCAGGGAGCACAGATAGATCTTGAGCCCGTTCTTGCCGAGGGAATCGATCTTCTCCACCAGTTGCGGGTCCAGCGTCTCCTTTTCCCACAAGGTGCCGGAAAGGCTGTCCAGGAAGAATTTCACCCCGCCCGCATGAGCCACCAGCACCAGCTGGATGGCGAACGGGTCGGCACCGTAGGCGGCATAATGGTTCGAGATGTTGTTCAGGGTCTGGGCGAAGCGGTTGGGATCGCCATAGTCGCAGTGATAGAGGCAGGCATGGTCGGCCTCCTTGGCGATATCCTTCGTTTCAACGCTCTGCGCGGCATGCGCCGCCGCGGGAACCGCGCCGGCGAGGGCCATGGTGCCGAGGAAAGCCCGGCGGTCGAAATGGGGCATCGTCTCCCTCCCGTCATTCGGCGCTTGGCGCGCCTTGGTCGTCCATTTCGAGCACTCGTTCCGTGCAGGGTATGAACGAAAGCGTCATATCGTCATGTGGGGCGGCGGCGCACGACAATTGGGAACGTCCGGCGTGGCGTGTCCTCCAGCGGCCTCACTTCTTCGCACCGCTCGCGTCGAACTGGGCGAGGTAGGCGATGAGGTCGGCGCGTTCGGTGTCCTTCTTGATGCCGGCGAACGCCATCTTGCCCTTGGGTGCGAGCGCCTTCGGGTTTTCAAGATATGCCCCGAGGGTCGGGGCGTCCCAGATTTTTCCGGCAGCCCCGCCGTCCTTGATGTCCTGGGAATAGGAATAGCCCTCGAAATGGGCCCATTTCGCACCGACGATGCCGTTCAGCGGCGGCCCCACCTTCGATTTGGCATCCGGGCCGACCGCATGGCACGCCATGCACTTCTTGAAGATGGTCTCGCCCATGGCCGCATCCGGCTCCGCCATGGCCCGGGGACCTGCGGCGATGGTGATGAGGGCGGCAAGGAGGAAGATCTTTCGCACCCGCGGATCCTTTCGCTTGTCTGTCGTTGACGGAGTCGCGGATGCCGGCCGCGGTGAATATCACTCAAGGTTGCCCTTCGGCGGATCGGCGTCCGGCGTCACGTTGAGGATCTGGGCGCGGGCGGTCACATGCACCTCGCCGGAACAGTCCTTCATGCACGGGGCGGCCTTCCAGAACGATTTTTCCGTCGTCTCCCGGTCGTCGTCATAGAAGGTCGCCTCGTTGGGGAGGCTCACCTTCGGGAAATTCTCCTTCGAGAGCACGAAATCTTCCGGGACGAGGTCGTTGAGGTTCAGGAGATAGGCGACGATCGCATACGTCTCGTCCGGCGTGAGCGACTGGTTGTTGCCGAACGGCATGGCACGGTGGACGTAGTCGAACACGGTGGAAGCATAGGGCCAGAAGGAGCCGATGGTCTTCTCCGGCCGGTCGGACTTCAGCGTGCCGCGACCGCCCGCAAGCACCGGCCAGCGGCCGGCGCCCTCGCCGAATTCGCCGTGACAGACGGCGCAGCTCTGCAGGAAGAGCTCCTCGCCCTGCTTCACCGATCCCTTGCCCGCGGGAAGTCCTTCGCCATCGGCGCGCACGTCGATGTTCCAGGCCGCGATCTCCTCCGGCAGCGCGGGCCGGCCGAGGGCGATGGCCTTCGCCGGAGGGACGCCGGGTCGCACCACTGCCGGCACGTTGACGGCCTGCCGGGCCTTGTCCTTGTCCGGGGCCTTCTCGCCTTTGGCCTGCGCTCCCGCCTTCGTCGCCTCGCCCTTCGCAGAAGCGGGATCGGCGACGGCGGAGACGGAAGCCGCGGCGAAGGTGCCCGCGAGGGCGGCGGCGACGATCAGCGCCTCAGCCGACTTCCACATTTTCCGTCTCCCCGTTGGAGCGCACCAGCCACGTCTGGATGCCGTTGTTGTGATAGATGGAGTTGGTGCCGCGAATGGCCCGAAGCTCCTGCTTGGTCGGCTGCACGTAGCCGGTGTCGTCCATGGCGCGGGACTGCACCATCAGCTCCTCGCCGCCCCAGTCGAAGTCGAGGTAGAAGCGTGTCATGGACATGGGCGTGTTCGGCCCCTCGATGCGCGCCGTGGTCCAGTTGCGCCCGCCGTCCAGCGATACATCCACGCGCCTGATGGCGCCGCGCCCGGACCAGGCGATGCCGGTGAGCACGGTGGGGCCCTTCTGCTTCAGGGGCGCCTGCGGGCTGGGGCTGGTGACCACGGACTTCGCATCCATGATGAAGGTGAAGCGGCGGGAGCGCCCATCGGCGAGGAGGTCGGTGTATTTCGAGGTTTCCTCGCGCTGCTGCCACGGCTGGTCGCCCACCTTGATGCGGCGCAGCCATTTGACCCACATGTTGCCTTCCCAGCCGGGCACCACCAGCCGCACCGGATAGCCCTGCTCGGGCCGCAGCGCCTCGCCGTTCATGGCGAAGGCGACGAGGCAGTCGTCCAGCGCCTTCTCGATGGGGATCGAGCGGGTCATTACGGCCGCGTCCGCGCCTTCCGCCAGCACCCATTTGCCCTTGGGCTTCACGCCGGCCACGTCCAGGAAGGCGCGCAGCGGCACGCCGGTGTAATAGACGTTGTGAATCATGCCATGGGTGAACTGGCAGCCGTTGAGCTGCGCGCCGCGCCACTCCATGCCGGAATTCGCCGCGCATTCGAGGAAATAGGCGCGGTTGACCCGACCCGGCATGCGCTTGATGTCTTCGAGCGTGAAGACCAGTTCCCTGTCCACCAGGCCGTGGACCATGAAGCGATACTTGTCCGGGTCGATCTCCGCCTCGCCGCCGTGATGGCGCACGAAGCACAGGCCGTTGGGCGTGATGGTGCCGTCGAGCGCATAGAGCGGGGTGAAGCTCACCGAGCTCTCGGAACTGGCGGTGAGCCAGGTCACTTCCCGGCGCACCACGTCCTTCTCGAATTTCGAAGGCTTGCCATAGGGGTTGACGTTGACTCCGGCGCCCAGCGCCTTCGACCAGTTCGGCACGGGCACGATGTTGGGATCGGGCCCGGCGGCGGCCGGAGCCGCCAGGAGGGGACCGGTGGCCGCCGCCGCGACACCGGCCGAGACGACGGCGCCTTGCCCCGCCACGGAGAGGAAGCGGCGGCGCGAGAGGGCTGGTGCGGCACCGTTTCCGGCGGAGTGGCCGGTCCGGGGGACCGTGTTGTCGGGCATGGTGTCCTCCCTGATATTCTTTTATTCGCAAGTTTGAATATTTATGGCGAAAGCTGAACGGAACGGTGCGCGAAACGCTCCACCATCCCCCTCACGCCCCCGTCACCTTCACCGACGCGTTAGGGATGATCTTCACGGTCTTCGCGCCGGCCACATAGCGTTCCACCATCTCCCAGACGGGCGGCCCTTCCACGTTCTGGGCGATGGAGGCCCAGCCGGCGACCGTATAGGTCTTGTCCGCGTCCAGCGGCTTGCCGCTCTTCAGGAAGGTCAGGCCGGAGATGCGCTGGCCGACGCCCTTGGAGACGTCGATGGCGTAACCGACACCCCCCACGCGCACCATGTCGCCGCCGCCCTGGAAGTAGGGATCGGGATGGAAGATGTTGTCGGCCACATCCTCCAGCACATCCTTCAGTTGCCGGCCGGTCATGGCGTTGCGGTAGCAGGCGGGATAGGTGATGGCGGTGGCGTTGGAGATGGCCTCGAAGGTGATGGGATCGCCCGGAAGCAGCGTGCCGCCCCAGCGAAAGCCGGGGGAGAGGGCGATCTCGGCATCCCGCTCCTGCATGAGCGCGTCGCAGATCATGTCGTCGAAGGTGCCGTTAAAGTTCCCGCGCCGATAGAGCAGGCTCTCCGCCCGTCCCACCTCGCGGGCGAGGTCCCTGGCATAAGGTGCGCGGATGTCCGCCACCAGCTTCGCCATCTCCGGATCAGGCGCGATCACGTCCGAGAACACCGGGATCAGCTGGAACCTGTAGCCGGTGACCGACTTGTCCTTCACGTCCAGGTCGAGGCGCGACAGGAACTTGCCGTGGGAGCCGGTGGCGATCAGCAAGGTCTTGCCCACCTCGGTGGCGGCGGGCATGGCATCGTGGGTGTGGGCCGTGAGGATCACGTCGATGCCCTTCACCCGCGAGGCCATCTTGCGGTCCACGTCGAAGCCGTTGTGCGAGAGCACCACCACCACGTCGGCGCCGCCGGCGCGGGCGGCATCCACCTGCTTCTGCATCTCCTCCTCGCGGATGCCGAACTCCCAGTCGGGGATCATCCAGCGCGGGTTGGCGATGGGGGTGCGCGGGAAGGCCTGGCCGATCACCGCGATCTTGGCGCCGCCCTTCTCGAAGGTCTTCACCGCGTCGAACACCGGCTCGCCCCACTCGGTGGAGCGGACATTCTGGGCGAGGAAGGCGAAAGGGGCCTTTTCCTTGATCTCGGTGACCCGGTCGGCGCCGTAGGTGAATTCCCAATGCCCCACCATGGCGTCGAGCCCGAGGGCGGAGAACACCCGCACCATGTCCTCGCCCCGCGTCTTCAGGGACGACCAGGAGCCCTGCAGGCCGTCGCCACCGTCCAGCAGCAGCACCTTGTCCGCCCCCCGTTCGGCACGGATGGCCTTGATGAGGGTGGCGAGGCGGTCCGCCCCGCCCATGCGGCCATAGCTGCGGGCAAGCGCCGTGAAGTCTTCCGAGGTGAGCGCATAAGCGTCGCGCGTGCCCGGCTTGATGTTGAAGTAGGTAAGGAAGGCCGTGTCAGTCAAATGCGGGGGCACGCCCCGCGCGTCACCGACGCCCAGATTGATGGACGGTTCGCGGAAGTAGAGCGGATTGAGCTGGGCGTGGATGTCGGTGACGTGCAGGATCGTGCAGGTGCCGGGCCGGCCGAACTTCAGGAGGTCGTTCTGGGTCAATTGCCCCCCGACGGCCTGCGCCAGCCCCGCTCCCGAGGTCGCGAGGAGGCCGGCGAGGGCCGTCCCGGCGGACAGAAAATCGCGCCTTGAGATCATGGTGATCGCGCTTTCCAAAAGTCATGGAGGTGCCGTTTGCCGGATCAACGCGTGATCCGGCAACACAGCGCACCAGAAGGCCGGATGAGTGGCGAGCGATTTGCTTCGACGTCAGGCCATAGTGAGCTTGGCGATGGCCTTCTGCTCGCCGCCTGTGTCGTCCTTCCAGGAGAAGGTGAACTCGCCGCTCTCCTTGGCCTTGTAGAAGAAGGACTGGAAGGGATTGGCGGAGATGGACGGAAACCATTCGGCCTTGAAGAAGGGTTTGCCGTTGAACGAGGCCTCGAAGGTATTGATGATGTCGCGCGGCACCGTCTTGCCGGCGGCATCCTTGCGCTGGCCGCTTTCCATCTCGTGGGAAATCAGGGTCTTGATCTCGATGATCTCGCCGGCTTTCGCCTGGGCGGGGACGCGCACGCGAGGTGCGGACTTGATGGCCATTTGTGTCCTCCAACACTTTCGGTGGGGCGATTTTCGCCCGCGCTTATTGTGATTCGGCTTGGCGTCCGGCTCAGCCGCCGCAGCCGCCGATGGTGACCTTCACCTGCGACTTGGCGGAGAAGAGCGCGCCGGAGGACATCTCGGCCACCGCGATCACGTTCTGCGTCTGCGCCAGCCGCATCCGGGTCGATGCCGACGCTTTCCCGCTCTCCGGCGTGAAATGGTAGGTGACCACCTGGGGAAGCGGATTGCCGTCGGCGAAGACATGAACAGACTTGACGAAATCGGCGTCCGTCATGGGGCTGTCCACGTCGATGTTGATGGGCACCACGAGGCCGTTCTCGGCGATCTCGGGCACGTCGAGCTTGACCTTGCCTTCGCCCATCGCCTTGCCGCCGAAGAGCTTCTTCATCTCCTCCGCCACCTGGGCTTCGGTCGCGAGGCTCATGCGCGGGGCGAGCACCGCGGCAAAGGCGGCGAATCCTGCCAGTTGCAGCGCCTGTCGGCGCGAAGGCACAAGGGTGGCGTCCATGTGAAGAGTCATCCGTTTCCTCCTGGGGCCGGCTGCGATGCCGGCTCATAAGCCATTATTTTTGCTTGATGATGTGGACAGCGCGCGCTGCGCCGTCCTCGATCAATTTCACATATTGTGATATCGATTTTTTTGAATGTAAAGTAGCTCCCATCCGATGATCGCTCTCGTCTATCGAGGGCGGGTTCCACGATCGGACGCCGTGTTCCTTGAAGGGCTTCAGCCAGAAAGCCCAACCGCACGGCCCGCCACGTCCGGGAGGATATATGCGACCCAAAGCCACATTACTCACATGTCTGTGCGCCTTCGCCCTGGCGCTCGTCCCCCTCCTGACCCTCAGGGCGCAGGAGGATGCGAGCGAGAAGGAGATCGAGCGCTACCGCGCCATGATCAACGATCCCATGGCGAATCCCGGCTATCTCGCGGTGGACCGCGGCGAAGCGCTGTGGTCCGAGCCGCGGGGCACGAAGAACGTCTCCCTGGAGACCTGTGACCTCGGCCGGGGGCCGGGCAAGCTGGAGGGCGCCTACGCCGCCCTGCCGCGCTACTTCGCCGACGCCGACAAGGTGATGGACCTGGAACAGCGCCTTCTGTGGTGCATGGACAAGATCCAGGGCCTCGACATCAAGCCCATCGTGGCCAAGCCCTTTTCCGGCCCCGGCCGGGGCTCGGACATGGAGGACCTCGTCGCCTTCATCGCCAACAAGTCGAATGGCATGAACATCGCGGTCCCACTCTCCCATCCCAAGGAGAAGGAGGCCTATGCCATCGGCGAGGCGCTGTTCTACCGGCGCTCCTCCATCAACGACTTCTCCTGCTCCACCTGCCATGGCGACCTGGGCAAGCGCATCCGGCTGCAGGGGCTGCCCCAGCTCGATAAGCCCGGAAAGGACGCGCAGCTGACCATGGCGTCCTGGCCCACCTACCGCGTTTCCCAGAGCGCGCTCAGGACCATGCAACACCGCATGTGGGACTGCTATCGCCAGATGCGCATGCCGGCGCCGGACTACGCCTCGGAGGTCGTCACCGCCCTCACCGTGTTCCTGAACGCGCAGGCGGCGGGCGGCGAACTCAACGTTCCGTCCATCAAGCGCTGACGGGGAGAAGACACATGCAGAGAATCCTTTTCGCGGCGGCGCTCCTCGCCGGCCCGGTGGCGCTCTCGCCCGCCCTCGCCCAGCAGATCCCGGCGGCCCCGCCGTCGGTGGTGGACAGGGTGGTGAAGGAGAGCTTCACCAAGCTGCCGGAAGGCTGGGCGGCGCGCCTTGTGCCGGACGAGACCATGCAGATCTGCTCGGTCACGCGGAACCAGCCATCGGCCAGGGAGGCGGAAGCCATCATGGCCCGAGAGGCAAGGACGGTGAAGGTGCCGGAAGGCAGCGTCATCGGCAATTGGAAGGAGGGCGAGAAGATCGCCCAGAACGGCCGCGGCGGCCAGTTCTCCGACCCACCCGGCACGGTCAGCGGCGGCAATTGCTATGCCTGCCACCAGATGGACCCGCGGGAGGTGAGCTACGGCACGCTCGGGCCGAGCCTCGTCAATTACGGCGCGGACCGCAAGTTCGCCGCCGAGGACGCCAAAGCCGCCTACGCCAAGGTGTACAACGCCCAGGCCGTGTTCGCCTGCTCCTCCATGCCGCGCTTCGGGCACAATGGCGTGCTCGGAAGCGAGCAGATCAAGGACGTGGTGGCCTACCTGTTCGATCCGGCGTCGCCGGTCAACAAGCCGCTCAAGTAGGCCGTCCCGGCACGCGACGGCCCCGGTCCGCCGGGGCCGTTTTCGTTTGCCCGGGGGTCAGCTCTTGCGGCCTGCGCGGGCGAGCCAGGCGTCGAAGCTCTCGCGCGCGTAGGCCCCCGCCGCCACATAGGTGAACATGGCCGAGAATTCCGCCTGCGGCAGCAGTCCCGGCATGCGCGCCACCTCCCGCGCCGTGCCGTCGCGCAGCGCGAAGAACTGGAAGGTCGGGGTCGCGCGGATGCGCTCGCGCTGGCCGAGCGCCTTCTCCGCCAGCCTGGTCCCGTCGAAGGCGGTCACCTCGCGCGCGCCGAACAGGTCGAGATGCACGATGTCGAACGCCGCCTTGATCGGGCCTTCAATGGCCGGATCCGCGAAATAGCCGGTGTGCAGCGTCTTGCAATAGATGCAGCCGCGCTGGCTCCACTGCAGGGCGAAGTGACGGCCCTGCGCGGTGGCGGCGGCGAGGTCCTCGGCAAGATCGAGGAAGCTGTCCACGTACCAGTCCTGGGTATAGAGCCCGTCTTCGCCGAGATGGGGGGCGGCCGCGGCGGTGTCCGGGCCGAGCATCGCCCCGGCAAGGCCAGCTGCGCCGCCCAGAAGGCCCCGGCGGGTGAGCGAGGAAGCGTCCGACATGTGGGTCCTCCGGGTGGTCGTCAGCCGATGGTGCCGAGCGCCGGCACGCTCTCCAGCAGCCATTGGGCGAGTTGCGGCATGAAGCCGGTGATGAAGGCAAGGCCGGTGAGGATGAGGAGGCCGCCGGCCACCTTCTCCACCAGCCCCAGCCGCCGCCGTGCCGCCCCCGCCCAGGCGAGGAACGGCCCGGTGAAGGCGGCCGCGAGGAGGAAGGGAAGGCCGATGCCCGCCGCATAGACCGCGAGCAGCAGCATGCCCCTGCCCACGGACCCCTCGGCCCCCGCCACCATCAGGATGGCGGCGAGCACCGGCCCGACGCAGGGCGACCAGCCGAAGCCGAAGGCAAGGCCGATGAGATAGGGACCGAGAATGCCGGCCGGCGTCGCCGCGGCATCGAACCGCGCCTGGCGGTAGAGCAGCGGGATGCGCAGGATCCCGGTCATGTGCAGGCCGAAGACAATCAAGGCCGCGCCGGAAACGAGGGTCAGGATCTCCACGTGGCGCATCAGCGCCTGGCCGAGGGTGGAGGCGGTGGCGCCGAGCAGGATGAACACCGAGGCGAAACCCAGCACGAACAAGCCAGCCGCCAGGATCACGCGGCGGCGGCCCCTGCCCCGCCGCGCATCCTCCTGCGCTCCTGCCGCGCCGGTGAGAAAGCCGAGATAGGCCGGCACCAGCGGCAGCACGCAGGGCGAGGCGAAGGACAGAAGCCCGGCCAGGAAGGCGCCGGGCAGGCTGACATCCAGCGACATGATCCTCCCTCCCGCGCACATTGCCGGCGCGGATTTATGTTGCTCATGATATATGCGAATGCGATAATATGAATAGCAAAATGCACATCCGAGCCGTAGATTGATGCGCAATTCCGTTATTCGCCGGGTTTTGGTCGGGCTTGTCGTCGGCTTCTCGTGCCTGCCCGCCACACACGGCGCGCAGGCGGGAGAGCTCGTGATGTTCGAGCGGCCGGGCTGCGTCTATTGCCGCAGGTTCGAGCAGGACGTGCTGCCGATCTACGGTCGGACGGACGAAGGTCAGCGGGCGCCGCTGCGCCTGGTCGACCTGTCGGATGGCGTGCCGGCGGACATGGCGCTCGCCGCTCCGGTGCGCTTCGCGCCCACTTTCGTGCTCGTGGATCACGGGCGCGAAATCGGGCGCATTACGGGTTATGCTTCTGATGAAGCGTTCTGGGGTCTGCTCGGTGCGTTGACGGACAAGCTCATGCCCGACCGGCCGTGACGCCGTGGGCCTGCCGTCGAGAGCGAAAAGGTTTTGAGAACATGCCGCCCATCGTCTCCACGCGGATCGAGGACGAACTGCGGGAAGGCCCGGAGATTTCGCCTGAACTCGACCAGCTGATGCGCAATGCGCGCAAGGCGAGCGATTTCCTCAAGGCCCTGTCGCACGAGAACCGCCTGCTGCTGCTGTGCCTTCTGGCCGAGCGCGAGCGCTCGGTGACGGAGCTGGAGAACATTCTCTCGCTGCGCCAGCCGACCGTGTCGCAGCAGCTGGCGCGCCTGCGCCTCGACGGTCTCGTGACCACGCGTCGCGAGGGCAAGGCCATCTACTACAGCCTGGCCAACGAGAACGTGCGTAGCGTCATCTCGGTGATCTACGGCATCTATTGCGGAGCCTCGGCCACAGGCGAAAAGTAAAGAAATTCGGCGCCGGGCCGGCGACGGGACACTGCATAAGTCCCGCTCCGGCCGTCTCAGGGAGGAGGCGCATGGACGTTTCGAGCCCCTGGTGGACCGCGCTTGCGGGCCTCCTGGTGGGATGTTGCGTAGGCTTTGCGGTGTTTCGCGCCCGCCTGTGCACCTTCGGTGCGCTGGAAGATGCCATGGTCGGTCAGGACTGGCGTCGCATGAAGGTGTTCGGGCTGGCGCTCGGCATCGCGGTGGCCGGCACGCAGCTTCTCTCCCTTCTCGGGATTCTCGCGCCCGAGCGCACCAATTATGTGGCGTCAGCGGTGCCGTGGCTCGGCATTCTTCTGGGTGGCCTGCTGTTCGGCCTCGGCATGGCGCTGGTGGGGACCTGCGCGTTCGGATCCCTGGTCCGGTGCGGCTCGGGCGACCTGCGCAGCTTCGTGGTGCTGATCGTGTTCGGGGCGGCGGCCTACGCCACCTTGCGCGGCATCTTCGCGGGAGTTCGGGTCGATGGGCTGGAGCGGGTGGCGGTGGCGCTCCCCGCCGGGCTGCAGGCGGACCTGCCGTCCGTTCTCGGCCGCCTGTCCGGTCATGACCTGCGGGCCGCGTTCGGGCTCGCCGGCCTCGGCCTTGTGGCGCTGGCGTTGGCCGACCGCCGGCTCCACCGTGCGCCCCGACTGATGACGGCGGGCGCGCTGCTCGGGCTCGGCATCGTCGCCGGGTGGCTCGCCACGACCCTGCTGGTGGACGAGTTCGCGCATCCGGTCGCGCCGCAGAGCCTCACCTTCGTCTCGCCGGTGGCGCGGGCGCTGTTCGGTGTGCTGTTCGATCAGGCGAGCCTCGCCGAGTTCGGTGCCGGAAGCGTCTTCGGCGTCGCCGTCGGTGCGTTCGCGGCCGCCCGGCTGGCGGACGAATTCCGCTGGGAAGCATTCGACGATCCCCGCGAAATGAAGCGCCACCTGCTCGGGGCGGTGCTCATGGGCGCAGGCGGCATCCTGTGCGGCGGCTGCACCATCGGACAGGGACTGACCGCAGGGTCGCTGCTCGCCCTGTCCTGGCCGCTCGCGCTGGCCGGCATGGCGGTGGGCGCGCGGATCGGCATCGCCCTGCTCATGGAGGGCTCGCTGATGAACCTGGTCCGCGGCACGCTGCGGCTCCGGGAAAAATAGGCGAGCGGCCGCAAAGGCGCTGCGGAAACGACAGGCGGCATGCCAGCTCGGCGGCCCTCCGCCGCGGGGATCCTGCCCACTACATTCATAATCTTGAATTTAAATTCTTTTAATGTTATCTCCTCCGCACGCCGGCGTGCAGGCCTCGAGCGGAAGGCCCGTCACGAAGCCGACAGCACCGCCGAACGAAGACAAAGGAGCGTATCAAAATGACCGTAGATCGTGCCGTGCTCATGTTGGCCGGGTTTATGGTTCTTGTCTCCCTGGCGCTCGGGCTTTACGTGTCGCCCTACTGGCACTTTTTAACCGCCTTCGTCGGATTGAACCTGATGCAGGCATCGGTAACCGGCTTCTGTCCGGCCGCTCTCATCTTCAAGAGACTGGGCTGCAAGCCCGGTGTCGCCTTCGAATAAATCGGCCCCGCCGCTGCCCATCGTCCTTCCGATGACGGAGTGTCGCGCGCCGACCCCGCCGGGAGTCCGGCCAGTTCCTCGTTCACCGAGCAAACCATGCCACGAACCACCGTCCTCGTTCCCGCGCTCGTGCTGGCCTTGCTTCTCGCCGAAGGCGGGGGCGGCATGGGCCGGGCGTCTGCCGCCGCCGCGGAGCTGACAATCACAGCAATTCCGGTCCCGGAACTGAAGGCGGTGTTCGGGCGGGTGGAAAGCCGCACCGTCGTGCCGGCGCGCGCGCGCATCGGCGGCACGATCCGCCAGATCGGCGTCACCGAGGGCAGCGAAGTGAAGGAAGGGCAAGCCATCGCCCTGGTGGTGGACGACAAGCTGGCCCTCGAACTCAACGCCGCCGAGGCGAAGATCAAGGAGCTCAGGTCCCAGCTCGCCAATGCCCGCACCGAGCTGGATCGGAACCAGCAGCTCCTGACACGGGGCGTCGTCAGCCAGAGCCGGCTCGACCAGTTGCAAACCCAGTTCGACGTGGCCGCCAACCAGGTTGCCGCCGCCGAGGCCGACAAGGCGGTCATTGCGCAAAGGGCCACCGAGGGCGCCATTGTCGCGCCGGCGACCGGGCGCGTTCTGACGGTGCCGGTGACTCTCGGCTCGGTCATCCTTGCCGGCGAGGAAGTCGCCCGTATCGCCAGCGGCCAGTATTATCTGCGACTGTCCCTGCCCGAGCGCCACGCCGCGGACATCAAGGAGAATGACACGGTCCTGATCGGGCAGCGCGGCCTTTCCCCCGCCAAGGGGGGCGACCGGACGACCGCGCGGCCGGGGCGCATCGTCAAGATCTATCCGGAGATATCGGACGGCCGCGTCATCGCCGATGTGGAGGTCGCGGGGCTGGGCGACTATTTTGTGAACGAGCGCACCCTGGTCTGGATCCCGGTCGGCAGGCGGGCGGTCATCGCCGTTCCACCGGAAGCGGTCACGACGCGCCACGGCATCGACTATATCCGCGTCGCCAGCCCCGATGGCCCGCTCGACGTGGCGGTGATCCTCGGCGAGACCTTCCCGGACAATGGCGGGACGCGGGTGGAGGTCCTGACGGGGCTCAAGGACGGCGACCGCATCGTCCTGCCGGGAAGCACGAAATGAAGCTCGGTATCGCCGGCAACCTGACGCGCGCCTTCATCGGCTCGCCGCTCACGCCCCTGTTCCTGCTGGCCGCCTTCGCGCTGGGCATCGTCGCCCTCGTCACGCTGCCGCGCGAGGAGGAGCCGCAGATCTCGGTTCCCATGGTCGACATCCGCATCGAGGCCAATGGCCTCAGGGCGGAGGATGCGGTCAAACTGGTCACCGAGCCGCTGGAGACCATCGTCAAGGGCATCGACGGCGTCGAGCACGTCTATTCCCAGACCGAGGACGATGGCGTCGTCGTCACCGCGCGGTTCCTCGTCGGCACCAGCTCCGATGCCGCGATCCTGCGCGTGCACGACAAGGTGCGGGCGAACCTGGACCGCATCCCGGTGGGCATTCCCGAGCCCCTGATCGTGGGGCGCGGCATCGACGACGTGGCCATCGTCGTGGTCACGCTCGCCCCCGAGCCGACCGCCGCCGCGCGCTGGACCGCGAACGGGCTGACCCGCCTCGCCCGCGAGTTGCAGGTGGAAGTGGCCAAGCTGCCGGATATCGGCCTGACCTATATCGTCGGTGAGCAGCCGGAGGAGATCCGGGTCGAGCCTGATCCGGAGAAGCTCTCGCTCTACGGCGTCACTCTTCAGCAGCTGTCCGCCAAGATCGAGGGCGCCAACCGTTCGTTCCAGATCGGCAAGGTCCGCGAAGAGGGGCAGCAGCGCACCCTCGTCGCCGGCCAGACCCTGCAGACCGCGCCCGAAATCGGCAACCTGTTCATCACCGCCCGCGACGGCCGGCCGGTCTATGTGCGCGATGTCGCCAAGGTGGTGCTCGCCACCGAGCCCAACGAGGCGCGCGTCACCGACGTGCGCAGGACCGCCGCCGGGCTCGAGCGCGTGCCCGCCGTGTCGCTCGCCATCGCCAAGCGCCCCGGGACCAACGCGGTCGTGATCGCCGAGGACGTCGTCCAGCGCCTGGAACAGGTGCGCGGGCAGATCGTCCCGCGGGACGTGGAGATGACGGTCACGCGCAATTACGGCGAGAGCGCCAACGAGAAAGCGAACGAGCTCCTATTCCACCTGGCCCTCGCCACGGTCTCGATCGTGGTGCTGGTCGCGCTCGCCATCGGCCGGCGGGAGGCGCTGGTGGTGGCGGTGGTCATTCCCACCACCATCCTGCTCACCCTCTTCGCCTCGCGCCTCATGGGCTACACGCTCAACCGCGTCAGCCTGTTCGCGCTCATCTTCTCCATCGGCATTCTGGTGGACGATGCCATCGTGGTGATCGAGAACATCGCCCGCCACTGGGCCATGCGGGATGGCCGGCCACGGGAGGAGGCGGCGATCGAGGCGGTGGCCGAGGTCGGCAACCCCACCATCGTCGCCACGCTGACGGTGGTGGCGGCGCTGCTGCCCATGCTGTTCGTCTCCGGCATGATGGGCCCCTACATGAGCCCGATCCCCGCCAATGCCTCGGCGGCGATGCTGTTCTCCTTCTTCGTCGCCGTGGTGCTGACCCCCTGGCTCATGATGAAGCTGGGCCGCAAGGGCGATGCGACCGCCCATGGGCATGATGCGGCCGGTGGTGGCGGGCATGGCGGCTGGCTGGGGCGAGCCTATGTGGCGGTGGCGGCGCCGATCCTCAAGACGAAGGCTCGCGCCTGGACCTTTCTTCTCCTTGTCGGCTTCGCCACGCTCGCCTCGCTGGGGCTGATCTATACCCGGCACGTCACGGTGAAGCTCCTGCCGTTCGACAACAAGACCGAGCTCCAGGTGGTGGTCGACCTGCCGAAGGGCTCCTCGGTGGAGGACACCAACCGGGCACTGCAGGGCATCGTCGACCGGCTCGCCGCGATCCCGGAAGCGATCTCGTTCCAGACCTATGCCGGCACGTCGGCGCCGTTCAACTTCAACGGCCTCGTGCGGCACTATTATCTGCGCTCCCAGCCGCAGCAGGGCGACGTCACGGTCAACCTGGTGCCGAAGGGCGAGCGCGAAAGGCCGAGCCACGCCGTTGCCCTCGACATCCGCGAGCGCCTGAGGGGGCTCGATCTGCCGGCGGGCACGGCGGTGAAGGTGGTGGAGCCCCCGCCGGGGCCGCCGGTGCTCGGGACGCTGCTCGCCGAGATCTACGGCCCCGACCCCGCCACCCGGCGCGCGGTGGCGGCCAAGGTGCGCGCAACGTTCGAGAGCGTGCCCTTCATCGTCGATGTGGACGACAGCTACGGCATCCGCCCCGAGCGGGTGCGGATCGCCATCGACCAGGACAACCTCGAATATTACAAGGTCGAGCAGGGCGATGTGTACGACGCCCTCCGCGCCTTCTATGCCGGTTCGACGGTGGGCTATTCGCACCGCGGCGGCGCCCGTCAGCCGATCCCGATCCGCCTCGCCTTGTCCAAGGGCGCCGGTGTCGTGAACGAGCGCACGCTCACCATCCCGGTGCCTGCCAATGCCCTGCCGGGCGCCCGCAGCATCGTGGAGCTGGGCGACGTGGTGAGCGTGACGCGCGAGCCGGCCTCCTACCCCGTCTTCCGCCACAACGGCAGGGCCGCCGAAATGATCACCGGCGAACTCGCCGGCCAGTTCGAGGCTCCCGTCTACGGCATGATGGCGGTGGCCGACGCCATCGAGAAAGCCGACTGGGGCGATGTGCCGAAGCCGGTGATCGCACTCCACGGACAGCCCGATGACGAAAGCCGTCCCACCTTGCTATGGGACGGTGAATGGGAGGTGACCTGGGTCACGTTCCGCGACATGGGGGCGGCCTTCGGCGTGGCGATCCTCGGGATCTACATCCTCGTGGTCGCCCAATTCGGCTCCTTCAAGGTGCCCCTCGTCATCCTGACGCCGATCCCGTTGACCTTCATCGGCATCATGCTGGGCCACTGGCTGTTCGGGGCACCGTTCTCGGCAACGTCCATGATCGGCTTCATCGCGCTTGCCGGCATCATCGTGCGCAACTCGATCCTTTTGGTCGACTTCATCCGCCATGCGCGCACGCCCGAGCGGCCCCTGGTTGACGTGCTGCTGGAGGCGGGCGCCATCCGCTTCAAGCCGATCCTCCTCACCGCGCTCGCCGCCATGATCGGGGCGGCCGTGATCCTGACGGATCCGATTTTCCAGGGGCTCGCCATCTCCCTCCTGTTCGGCCTCGCCTCGTCCACCGCGCTCACGGTTCTGGTCATTCCCGCAATCTATGTGGTGCTGCGCGGCACCGGGCGCACAGGTCTCCCGCCGATGTAGGCGCGCAGGATGAACACCATGCCTCGGCGTCGATCCGATCGGCCTTCGCTCTCCGACCGCGACGCATGAGCGGAAAGCTGGCGAGGCCCAGGACGGAAGCGGGCCCCATTAGCGGGAGGACAGGCCGGAAACCATCGCCCCCCGCGTCAAGGCCGGAATAGACGTGAGCAGGTTTTCCGGCCGCGCCTGGGTCCGGGCGCATCTCGGACGCTCCAGACGGCACCGCCGGAACGGACCGGGAGGCCGTCTCTCGCGTCCGCTCAGATGCGGAAGCTCGCACGCTCGTCGGCGTCGATCTGGGCGATGAGGTCCGTTTCCCACGCCAGATACTGCCGAGCCGCCGCCTTGTTGCCGCTGTGGCGGTCGTGCACGAAAAAGAGGAAATCGATGCACTCCGCGTCGGCGGGAACATCGGGCGTCGCCTCGGTCCCAAGGCCTGCCGCGGCCCAGCCGGCCGGATCGGCAAGATGCAGGCGCAGGTCACGAACGCCGCGCTCGGTGAGCTCCAGGGCCGCGAGCCGGGCCACCTCCGCACTGTCGGCAATGAGTATGACCGGGCCGGAGGAAGGAAGCGCGAGGTCGCCGAGGCGGGGCCTTATGGTCCAGATGGCGCCCTTCAGATGCTCCGCCCGATAGGCGGGGCTGGAGCGGAGGTCGAGCAACGTCGCGCCGGTGCCCATGGCCGCGAGCTCCCGCGTCGAGACCGCGGGCAGGTCGGGAAGGGCGAGCGGGGCCTCCTCGCACGGCGTCAGGGTCGCGAAGACGCCTTCTGCGAGCACCATCGCGTCCCACCCCATCTGTCGCAGGCGCGCGGCGATGACGGGCGCACGCACGCCCTCGCCGTCGAACACCACCACGCGGGCCATGCGTGTTCCCAGATATTGGTCGGTCGCCTGGACGAGCTGGCCGCCCGGCGTGCTGCGCGCCCCCGGCAGGCTGGCGGCGGCGAATTCCTCGGGTGTGCGGACATCGCACAGGTAGGTCGTCCAGACGGTGTCGGCGCGGAAGGCCTCCACCTCGAAGGCGGAGACGAACGGCACCTTCCAGGCATCGGCGAAGGCCCGTGCCTGCCGGCGCAGACGGGGGAGCGCGGCTTCCGGCGGCGGCGGCGGATAGAGCCGGTTCGCCCCGCGATCGAGGACAAGGTCTTCGAGGTACCAGCCCTGAGTCCCGTTCTCGAGGGCGAACACCGGGTTCGCCACGCCCATGTCGATCAGTGTCTGCGCGCCGATGATGGAACGGGTGCGGCCGGCGCAGTTCACCACGATGGTGGTGGTGGGATCGGGGGCGAGCGCGCCCGCCCGCAAGGCGAGCTCGCCATTGGGGCAGCACACCGCCGTGGGGATGCTCATCTTCCGGTATTCTTCGACCGGACGGCCGTCCAGCACCACGAGGTTTTCGCCCTTCGCCAGGCGCTCCGACAGCTCGAGCGCGCCGATGCGCGGCGTGTGGAAGGCGATCTCGGCCAATTCGCCGAAGGTCTTGCTGGGAACATTCACGCCTGCGAAGAGCTGGAAGCCGGCCTTGGCCCAACCCGCCGCCCCGCCATCCAGCACAAAGACCCGGCTGTATCCCAGGGCGGCAAGGCGCCGGGCGGCACGATCGGCGACCCCCTCGTCGCCGCCATCATAGACGACGACGCGAGTGGACCGGCGCGGCACCAGCCGGCGCGCCTCCGGCTCCAGCCGGCTGTAGGGAACCGAAACCGAGAAGAACAGGTGCCCCTCGCCGTAGCGGCCATGCTCCCGAACGTCCAAAAGGGCGATCTCGCCGCCGTCGTTCAGCCAGGATTTCAGCTCTCGGGCGGAGACGCGCGCGCGATGGGCGACAGGCGCCGCAGACATGTCGTTCATGATGCTCGATCTCGCTCAGCGCCGGGTCTGGACGCCGATGGGCATGGGCTTGCAGGTCTTCGCCTCGATGTCGAAGGTGAGGCGCTCGGACAGCGTCTCGAGGGCGCGCCCGTACATGTGGAGGTGACGGATGGGCTTGTCGCCGCGGATCTCCACGGCGTGAATGTCGTCGGGCAGCAAAGCGATGCCGCTGTCCGGCCCGACCAGCACCAGATCGGAAAGCTCCAGTTCCGCGTGGCCGGGCGTGCCGCCGTCGTCGAGCCGGCGATACACGAAATTGTGCTCCTCGCCCTCGATGCCGGCGACGCAGGCCCAGGTGGTGTGATTATGCGGGGGAATGCGCCGGCCGGGCAGCATCACGTTGAGATAGAGCGCGTAGCCGTGATCGGGATCTTCCTGGATGAGATAGCGCGCCTGCCGCGACGTCTCGTCCGGCACCGGAAACGCGTCTCCGGTCCAGAAGTCCCGGGCGTCGGCCAGCCTGCGGACTTCTTCCAGCACCTGGGCGAGTACGCCGCGATCGAGTCCGCCCTTGGCGGTGAAGGCCTTGATGCGCTCGATCGACTGCTGCACGGCGCTCTGGCGCTGCTCGCTCAGGTTCATCCCTCGTCTCCCTGACAAAAGGGGCCTTGGGGCCCGGTCCTGACCATGAGCCTTAAGGCAGGCCGAATCCGGCAACAATTTAATTGTCGTCGGAGAAGCATTAGGCTGTGTAATGATTTTATCGCCGATGCAGCGGGCTGCCCGATATGCGCGTTGAAAAATAAGGCTTGAAAGATACCCCTCCTTCGAACCCGAGCGCCATTCATTAGGACCCCTTACCTATGTGCGTGCGACTTTTAAATTGTGCCGTGCGCCGGGCATGGCTTTACTGCACGCCTGACAGTCCCATTCCGTACCGGCTCCGGTGCGGTGGCGGAGGGTTACACCGGGGGCGCCCCATGGCCGATCGCCGGACAATGAAGCGCATCCGCGTGGCGGGACCTGAAGGCACGGGGCCCGGCGGCGGATGAGGGGAAGCGGTCCCGATGCGGTCCGAACAATGAATGGCAGCAGACGCCTGAAGGCGCGGCCGAGAGCTTCCAGAGCTGAAGGGATCTAGTCACATGATGGTTCTGACGAGTTGGGGTGGCGAAGCAGCCAGCGGCCGTAGCGCGTCCATCTGGCGCAGAAGCGCCCTCGCGGCCCTGTTGCTGGGCGCGGCGATCCTGCTGCCACAGGCCTCTCCGGCAGGGGCTGCCACGGTGACCATGGTGCAGGCAACCGAGCCGCCGACCCTGGTATCGCTGACCAATGTGGCGACCACCGCCCTCGCCGTCAGCGCCAAGGTGACCGAAGGGCTGCTCGAATACGACGAGAAGCTCGATCCCAAGCCGCTCCTGGCCACCGCCTGGGACGTGAGCCCGGATGGCCTCACCTACACCTTCAAGCTGCGCGACGGGGTGAAGTGGCACGACGGCAAGCCCTTCACCTCGGAGGATGCGGCGTTCTCCATCGACCTGCTCAAGAAGGTGCATCCGCGCGGCAAGACCACGTTCGCCAATGTCTCCGCCATCGAGACCCCGGACCCGCTGACCGTGGTGCTGCGCCTGTCGAAGCCGGCGCCCTACCTCATCAAGGCCTTCGCCCCGGCGGAAACGCCCATCGTCGCCAAGCACATCTACGCTGGCACGGACCCGGCCTCGAACCCCAACGGCAACGCCCCCATCGGCACCGGTCCGTTCAAGTTCAAGGAATGGGCACGCGGCAACTATATCGCCTATGAGCGCAACGACGATTACTGGGGCAAGCCGGACCCCAAGGTCGACCAGCTCATCGTGAAGTTCATCCCCGACGCCGCCGCCCGTTCCATCGCCTTTGAATCCGGGGGAGTGGATTTCGGCTATCGCACGCCGGTGGCGCTGTCCGACGTGGAGCGGCTGAAGGCGCTGCCGAACCTGAAGTTCGAGACCAAGGGCGCGAGCTATTCGTCCAACGTCACCCGCCTCGAATTCAATCTCGACAACGAATACTTCAAGGATCCCCGCGTCCGCCAGGCCATCGCCCACGCCATCGATCGCAATGTGATCGTCAAGACCATACACTACGGCCTCGCCACCCCCACCAGTTCGCCCATCGCGCCAGGGCTGGCCCAGTTCCACGATCCCGCCCCGAGCCCCTACGCCTACGACCTCAAGGCCGCCGCCAAGCTGCTGGACGAGGCCGGGCTGACGCCGAAGGACGGGCGCACCCGCTTCCATCTCACCCTCGACTACAATCCCATCACCACCGAGGGCCGCCGCCTCGCCGAATACATCCGTGCCTCGCTGGCGCGCATCGGCATCGCCGTGGACCTGCGTGCGCAGGACATCTCTGCCTTCGTCCGTCGCATCTACACCGACCGCGACTTCGATTTCGTGGTGAACGGGGCAAGCAACCTGTTCGATCCCACGGTGGGCGTGCAGCGGCTCTACTGGTCGAAGAGCTTCCAGAAGGGCGTGCCCTTCTCGAACGCCACCCACTATTCAAACCCGGAGGTGGACCGGCTGCTGGAGCAGGCGGCGGTGGAGAACGACCCCAAGGTGCGCGTGGAATTGTTCCGCAAGTTCCAGGAGATCGTGGGCAAGGACATCCCGGACATCAATCTGGTGTCGCCCACCTTCCTCACCCTGCACAATGTGCGGGTCCATGATCTTGTCACCACCGCGGACGGTGCCGAAGGCAATCTCGCCCACGTCAACGTCAAGTAGCAGATCCCGCAATGGCCGCCTTCGCCCGCCAGTGCCCGCCTCGGCGGCCTCCGGCCGGCGACGGCGGCCGGAGGCCTCGTCCATGAGACTCTTGTCCCGCGCCGGCCGAAGCCTCGGGCGCACGCTTCTTCAGGCGGTGCCCACGGTCCTCGGCATCGTCGTCCTGAACTTCCTCTTCCTCCAGCTCGTGCCCGGTGATGCGGCGGACGTGATCGCCGGTGAATCGGGCTCCGCGACCCTCGAGAGCATGGAGGCCCTGCGGCGGCAATTCGGCCTCGACCAGCCGGTGCTGGTGCAGTTGCTGAGCTATCTCGATCATCTCGCCCACTTCAGCCTCGGCTTCTCGCCGCGCTACAACATGCCGGTGGGCGAGCTCATCATGTCCCGCCTGCCCTTCACCCTGCTGCTGATGGTGAGCGCCTTCACCCTGTCGCTGGTGCTGGGCATCGCCTTCGGGACGCTCATGGCCGCGTTCGCCCGCCGCTGGCCGGACCGGCTGCTGTCGGTCCTGGTGTTGGTGCTCTATTCGGCGCCCGGCTTCTGGGTCGGGCTCATGGCCATCGTGCTGTTCTCGGTCAAGCTCGGCTGGCTGCCCAGCGGCGGGGCCATGACCATCGGCGCCGACCTTTCGGGATGGCCCGCCATCGCCGACCGCCTCGCCCATCTCGCCTTGCCGAGCTTCTCGCTCGCCTGCTTCTTCATCGCCGTCTACGCGCGCCTCACCCGCTCGGCCATGCTGGAAGTGGAGCGGCAGGACTTCGTGCGCACGGCGCAGGCCAAGGGCCTTTCCGCCTTCACCATCCAGACCCGGCACGTGCTGCGCAACGCGCTCATCCCGGTCACCACCGTGGCGGGCCTCCACCTTGGCAACATGCTGGGCGGGGCCATCGTGGTGGAGACCGTCTTCGGCTGGCCCGGCATGGGCCGCCTTGCCCTCGACGCGGTGATGGCGCGCGACTTCAGCGTGCTGCTCGGCGTCCTGCTCCTCTCATCCTTCGTGGTCATCTTCGCCAACGTGTTCATCGACCTGCTGCACGCCTGGCTCGACCCCCGCATCGAGGCGCACTGATGTCCTCAGACACCACCCGGGCGGCCAGCCTGCCGCTGTTCGTGCCGAAGTCCCGGCGGGGCCTTGCGGCCCTGCTCCTCGGCCACCCCACCTTCGCGGCGGGCCTCTTCATCTTCGCCATCGTCGTGCTGCTCGCCCTCGGGGCCGACATCCTCTATCCGGGCGATCCGCAGGATATGGTGGGACCGCCGCTGTTGTGGCCGTTCGCGGACATGGAATATCCGCTCGGCACCGATTCCCTGGGCCGCGACGTGGCGGCGGGGCTGGTGCACGGGGCCCGGGTCTCGCTCATCATCGGCTTCTCGGCGGCAGCCATCGGCCTCGTCATCGGCACCCTGGTGGGCGCGGCGGGCGGCTTCTTCGGTGGCTATGTGGACAATATCCTGGTGCGGCTCACCGAGCTGTTCCAGACGGTGCCGACTTTCCTCCTCGTCATCGTCATCGTGGCCATCGGCGAGCCGTCCCTGCCGGTCATGGCGGCGGCCATCGGCATCGCCTCATGGCCCACCATCGCCCGGCTGGTGCGGGCCCAGTTCCGCAGCCTCCGGGAGCAGGACTTCGTGATGGCGGCGCGCAGCCTCGGCTATTCGGACGCGCGCATCATCTTCGTCGAGATCCTGCCCAACGCGCTGCCACCGGTGGTGGTGACGGCCTCGGTGATGGTGGCGGGCGCCATCCTCACCGAGACCGGCCTGTCCTTCCTCAACATGGGCGATCCCAACCTCGTGTCCTGGGGGTCCATGATCGGCGGCGGCCGCGAGATGCTGCGCACGGCGTGGTTCCTCACCGCCCTGCCCGGCATCGCCACGGCGCTCACCGTGCTCGCCCTGAACCTCATTGGCGACGGCCTCAACGAAGTCTTCAATCCAAGGATGCGCGAGCGATGAGTGCGCAGGGCCTTCACGGCGAAACATCGAACCGGCCGGTGCCGCTGCTCGACGTGTGCGACCTGTCGGTCGCCTTTCCCGGGCACCTGGCGGTGCGCGGCATCTCCTTCCAGATCCGGCGCGGGGAGACACTGGCGCTGGTCGGCGAATCCGGCTGCGGCAAGTCGGCGACCTCGCTGGCCATCATGCAGCTCCTGCCGCGCGGCACCCGCCTCTCCGGGCAGGTCCTATTCGGCGGCACCGATCTCGTCCGCGCCGACGCCCACATGCTCCGGGAGGTGCGCGGCAAGCGCATCGGACTGATCCTCCAGGAGCCGATGACCTCCCTGAACCCGGTGCTCACCATCGGCGAGCAGATCGCCGAGAGCCTGATCCGCCACGACCGGCTGACCGCGCGCCTGGCGCGGGCCCGCACGGTGGAGCTGCTCGACCTCGTGCGCATTCCCGACGCCCACCGCCGGTATGACGACTACCCCCACAACATGTCCGGCGGCATGCGCCAGCGGGTGATGATCGCCATGGCGGTGGCCTGCAATCCGGAACTCATCATCGCCGACGAGCCGACCACCGCCCTCGACGTGACCTTGCAGTCGGACGTGCTGGAACTGCTCGACAGCCTGCGCCGGCAGCTCCACATGGGGCTGCTGCTCATCACCCACGATCTCGGCGTGGTGGCGCAGTGGGCGGACCGCGTCGCCGTGATGTACGCCGGCAGCATCGTCGAGATGGCGGAGACGCACGCGCTGTTCGAGCGGCCGCTGCATCCCTATTCGCGCGGGCTCATGGGCTCCACCGTCCGGCTCGAGAGCGGCGCCCACTACACCACGGCCCGGCTCACCGAGATCCCCGGCTCGGTGGCGTCGGCCACCGGCGAGACGGGCTGCACCTTCGCGCCGCGCTGCCCGCAGGTGATCGCCCAATGCCGCATCGCCCCGCCGCCGCTGGTGCCCCTGCCGGACCGGCTCGCCGCCTGCCGGCTCGCCACCGAGACGCCGAAGGAGGCCGCCCGTGTCGCTGCTGGATGTTGAGAAGCTCGAAACCAGCTATCGCTCCCACGGCCGTGTCCTGAAGGCAGTGGACGGCGTCTCGTTTCGCGTGGAGAAGGGCGAGACGGTGGGGCTCGTGGGCGAGTCCGGCTGCGGCAAGTCCACCCTCGGCAAGACCATCCTGCGCCTCGTGCCGTCGTCAGCCGGCGCCATCCGCCTCGGCGGGACCGACATCGTGCCGCTGAAGGGCGGGGCGCTTTCGCCTTATCGCCGGCGGATGCAGATGATCTTCCAGGACCCGTTCGGATCGCTCAACCCGCGACAGACCGTGCGCACCCTGCTGGAAACCGTGCTCAAGGTGCACGGTGTCGCGGATCGGGCCGAACGCCGCCGGCGCGCGGCCGGGATGGTGGAGCGCGTCGGCCTGTCGTCGAGCGCGCTCGACCGCTTTCCGCACGAATTCTCCGGCGGCCAGCGCCAGCGCATCGGCATCGCCCGGGCGCTGGTGCTCTCGCCGGAGCTCATCGTCTGCGACGAGCCGGTCTCGGCCCTCGACGTGTCGATCCAGGCCCAGATCCTCAACCTGCTGGTGGACCTCAAGCGCGACCTCGGGCTGTCCTACCTCTTCATCTCCCACGACATGTCGGTGGTGCGCTATTTCACCGACCGGGTGATGGTGATGTATCTCGGCCAGATCGTGGAGAGCGGCAGCTACGAGACGCTGTGGACCAATCCGCTGCACCCCTACACCCGCGCCCTGATGGCGGCGGTGCCCTCCTATGACATCGACCGCAAGCGCACCGCGGTGGCGCTCAAGGGCGAGTTGCCGAGCGCGGCCCGCATTCCCTCCGGCTGCCGCTTCCGCACCCGCTGCCCGATCGCGAAGGAGGTCTGCGCCACCGAGGCGCCGGCATTGCGCACCCTGCCGGGCGGCCAGGAGGTCGCCTGCCACTTCGCCTGAGGCCGCAAATCCCCGACGCGTTCGAGGAAGGAGAGAAACATGCTCAAGATCTGGGGCCGGCTCAATTCGGTGAACGTGGAGAAAGTGGTCTGGTGCGCCCTCGAGCTCGGGCTGCCGTTCGAGCGGATCGATGCGGGCGGCGCGTTCGGAGTGGTCGGCACGCCGGAATTCCGCGCCATGAACCCTTGCGGCCGCGTCCCGGTGATCGAGGACGACGGGTTCGTCCTGTGGGAATCCAACGCCATCGTGCGCTATCTCGCCGCCCGCCACGGCTCCGGCACCCTCATGCCGCTGGACCCGCACGCGCGGGCCGACGCGGAACGCTGGATGGACTTCCAGCTCGGCACCGTGGCGCCGCTGCTCTCGCCGGTCTTCCGCGGCCTCGTGCGCACGGCGCCGGAGGCGCGCGACATGACCTCCATCGCCCGCGCCTTCGATGAGTTGAAAGAGGTGTTCGTGGTGGCTGACGGCGCACTCGTGGGGCGCACCCATCTGGTGGGCGATCGTTTCACCATGGCGGACATTCCGCTCGGCGCGGCGGCGCACCGCTGGTTCAACCTGCCGCTCGACGGCCTGCCGCTGGAGCGCCCGCCGCTTCCCCGCCTCGCTGCCTGGCACGGCCGGCTGAAGCTGCGCCCCGCCGCGGCGCAGCTCATGACCACGCCCCTGACCTGAGCCATGGATCACCATGTCATGGACCACAATGTCCGCCGCATCGGCGTCCTCGCCCCGCCCGCCAATGTTGCGGTCGAGCGCGAATGGCCGCGCTATCTGCCGGCGGACGTGGTGATGAACCACAACCGGCTGTCCCGTCCGTCCACCCTGGTGGCGAAGGACGATCTTCTGGCCATGAATGCGTCGGTGGAACGGGCCGCCCGGGACCTCGCCTTCGCCAAGCCCGAGGTCATTGCCTACGCCTGCACGTCCGGCTCCTTCCTCGAAGGCAGCGGCGCGGAGGGCGCGGTGGCGCGGCAGATCGAGGCGGTGACCGGCGTTGCCGCCTTCACCACGTCGGAGGCCGTGGTGGCGGCGCTGAAGGCGTTGCGGGCACAGAGCGTTTTCATGATCACCCCCTACCCCGACGCCGTGAACGCGGAGGAGGTGGCCTTCCTCACCCACTACGGGTTCGAAGTGGCGGGCGTCGATGCGTTCGGCTGCGCCACCTCGGCCGAGATCCGGGCGCTGACCTCGGATCAGGTTGCGGGCCTTGCCTTGCGGCACCGGGCGCGGATCGCCCGATGCGATGCCCTCTTCGTCAGCTGCACCAATCTGCTCACCATGAACGAGATCGAGGGGCTGGAGGTCGGGCTCGGCGTGCCCGTGGTCTCCTCCAATCAGGCAACGCTCTGGATGGCGCTCGGCCGGCTCGGGGTCCACGCGCCGGCGGGGCCGGGGCGGCTGTTCCGCCTCGCGCCCTGAGGCAGGCCATGCCATAGCCCGCGCGCTTGAGCGACCCCCCGGCGCCGGTTGACGGCCGGGCCGGAGGGTCTTCAGAAAGCCATGCCGCGGAACGTCTCGAACACGCGCTTGACCGCGTCGCTGACGCTCTCGTCGCGCATGTAGAGGTGGAAGGTCACGTCCGGCAGCCGCGGTAGCCCCTCCGCCTCGCCGAGCACGCGCAGATCCGGGGTGAGCATCTCGATATTGCGGGCGGTGACCCCCAGCCCCGCCCGCACCGCCGCCCGGATGGCGCCGAGGTTGAGGCTGAGATAGGCGATGCGCCAAGCCATGTGCGCCTTGTCCAGCGCGTCGATGGCGAGGGCACGGAACAGGCTCGGCTCGTTGGAGACGATGAGCGGCAGCGGCTTCTTGCGCTCGTAGGGGAAATCGGCCGCGCACAGCCAGACGGTCGGCGAGGTGCGCAGCATGATGCGGGGACGCTCGGGATCGAGGCGGGTGGTGATGGCGAGGTCGAGCTCGCCCTTGCGCAATTCCTCCATGAGGAAGGGGCTGCGGCCGGTGCGGATTTCCAGCAGCACGTTGGGATGGGCCTTGGCGATGCGTCCCAGCATGATGGGCAGGATATTGTCCGCCATGTCGTGATTGGCGCCGAGGCGCACCACGTCCGCCTGTCCGGGGCCGGCAGCAAGGGCGATGTTGGCCTCGTCGTTCAGGGCAATGATGCGGCGGGCGTAGTCGAGCAGCTTCAGGCCGTCTTCAGTGAGGCGCTTCGAGCGCCCGTTCTTCACCAGCAGGGTCTTGCCCACGTGCCCTTCGAGACGCTGCATCTGCTGGCTCACCGCCGACTGGGTGCGATGAACGCGATGCGCGGCGGCGGCGAACGTTTCAGCGTCCGCGATGGCGACGAAAGTCCGCAGGAGATCGAGGTCGAGATTGCGCATCACGGCGGAGGCCAAGGCAGCAGGTGGGGGATAAAAGTTAGCGTATCTAATGGATCGCGTCACGACTTTTAAATTGTCCGGCGCCCCGCGGATGCGTATCCATGACGCCGGATACAGTGTCAATTCGGCTTCAATCGGCGCTTTGCGTCACATTGCGCCGGTCATTCCGCGGATGGAGACGCCTTGTCGATGGCCTCCGAATTTTCAGTCGATCCATTAGCAACCCTCAAGGTCCCTTGTGCGGGGCGGGAGTGCCGCCGGTGAAGAAGGACACGCTTCTCGTTCACGCCGGGCGCAGTGCCACCGGGCCGGTGAACCCGCCGGTCGCCCGCGCCTCCACCATCCTGTTCGAGGACCTCGCCGCCTACGATGCCCTGCGCGGCGACCGCTTCGCCGGATTGCGCTACGGCATCCACGGCACGCAGACCCTATTCGCCCTCGAGGAGGCGCTGACCCGGCTCGAAGGCTGCCATCGCGCCATCATCGTGCCGTCGGGCCTCGCCGCCATCACCGCCGCGCTCATGGCGGTGGTGAAGCCGGGCGACCACCTGCTCATGGTGGATACCGTCTATGGCCCGACCCGCGCCTTCTGCGACGGCCTGCTCGCCCGCAACGGCGTGGTCACCACCTATTACGATCCCCTGATCGGCTCGGGGATCGCCGATCTCATCCGCGACAATACCCGCGCCATCTTCTGCGAGAGCCCCGGCTCCCTCACCTTCGAGGTGCAGGACATTCCCGCCATCGTTGCCGTCGCTCGGGAGCGTGGCATTGCGGTGCTGCTCGACAACACCTGGGCGAGCCCGCTCTTCTTCGATGCGCTCGGCCATGGCGTGGACATTTCCATCCAGGCGGCCACCAAGTATCTGTCCGGCCATTCCGACGTGATGATGGGCACCATCGCCACCACCGAGGCCTGGTGGCGGCCGGTGCGGAACGTGGTGGCCGACCTCGGCTTCTCCACCAGCCCCGACGATTGTTACTTGGTGCTGCGCGGCCTGCGGACGCTCGGCGTGCGGCTGCGTCACCAGGAGAAGAGCGCGCTCGCGGTCGCCCGCTGGCTGGCGGGGCAGAAGGACGTGGTCCGTGTGCTCCATCCGGGCCTGGAGGACGATCCGGGTCACGCGCTCTGGAAGCGGGATTTCACCGGCGCGTCGGCCTTGTTCGGCGTGGAGCTGGCGGTGACCGCACCGGCGGCGGTCTCAGCCTTCGTGGATGGGCTGGAGTTGTTCGGCATCGGCTCCAGTTGGGGCGGCTTTGAAAGCCTGGTGGTGCCGGCCCGCTTCACCCGCGCGGCGCGGCCTTTCCCCCTGTCCGGCGCGCTGGTGCGCCTGCACGTGGGTCTTGAAGACCCCGAGGACCTGATCTGCGACCTCGCCGGCGCCCTTGATGCCATGCGGGCGGCGCAGGACGGCGCAGCCCCATCCGCCGCGCGGGCGTGACGCCCGCTTCGATCTTCATCGCTTCTTGCAGGTTCTGCCCATGCCCGCTTCGTCTTCCTCCCGCGCCTTCTCCGAGATTCTCGCCATGGCCGAGCCCGGCCGCCTCGCGACGGGCGCGATTTTCGTCGGGCGCCTTGCCTCCGGCGCGGCCGTGGAAATTCCCTATGTGATCGCCAAGGGCGCGAAGCCCGGAAAATGCCTGTGGCTGAACGGGCAGGTGCATGGCGACGAGATCAACGGCATCGTCGCCGCCCTCGACTTCGCCCGGGAGCTGGACCTCTCCGAGCTGTCGGGCAGCGTGGTGGTGAGCTCCACCGCCAATCCGCTCGCCTTCGACGGACGCCGCAAGAAGGCGCCGCAGGACGATATCGACCTGGACCAGTCGTTTCCCGGCTCGGCCGGCGGCCTCTCCTCCGAACGCATGGCGAAGATCTTCTTCGAGGCCTGCACCTGCGCCGATGTGGTGGTGAACCTCCACACCATGGGCACCACTTTCGATGCCGATCCCTACGCGGTCTACAAGGTCCATCCCAATGGTCGGGTGAGCGAGGAGACCCTGCTCCACCTCGTCGCGCCGTTCGCCCCGGCCGTGGCCTGCCGCATGAACGTGGCGGGCGGCACCGGCGAATTGCCCGGCAACCTCGCCGGCGCGCTGGATTTCCAGTGCCTCGACCGGGGCCAGATCGCCTTCATGGTGGAGCTGGGCGGGGGTGGACGCCTGGTGGCGGAGCATGTGGCCCAGGGCATCACCGGCTTCGAGGGTTTGGCGCGCCGGCTCGGCCTGCTGCCGGGCGCGGCGGTGGCGCCCGCCGAATTGCGCCAGGTGACGAAGCGCCGGCACGTCACCTGCGCGGAAGGGGGCATCTTCCGGGTCCTCGCCCGCCCGGCCACGGTCATCCCGGCGGGGCAGCCCCTCGGCGAGGTCATGGATCTGCACGGGGTGGTGCGCGAGCAGATCACGCTGCCGTTCGATGCCCTGGTGATCGGCATCCGGCGCGATCCGGTGGTGCATTTCGGTGACCGCGTGGCCTTCGTCGCGGAACACTGGTCCAACGTCCCGGCCTGAACGCGGAAGCATCCACAATGGCGATCCGGCGCTATCCCCATCTCGCCCATTGGGGGGCTTTCACGGCGGTGGTCGAGGACGGCGTGCTCGTCGCCTGCGAGCCGTTTCTCGCCGACCCCAATCCCTCGTCCATGCTGGGGAGCGTCGCGCCCGGGGTCTATTCGGACAAGCGCATCCGCCGGCCCGCGGTGCGCGAAGGCTGGCTGAAGCGCCGCCATGGCGCCGGAGGCGAGGGGCGCGGCCGGGAAAAGATGATCGAAGTGGACTGGGACGAGGCGCTCGACCTCGTCGCCGGGGAAATCCGCCGGGTGGAAGCCGAGCGCGGGCGCGAGGCGCTCTTCGCCGGCTCCTATGGCTGGTCCTCGGCGGGCCGCTTCCACCATGCGCGCTCGCTCATCCGCCGCTTCTACTTTTCTGGCGGCGGCGCCGTCGACCAGGTGGGCAATTACAGCTGGGGCACCGCGCAATTCCTGCTGCCCTATGTGATCGGCACCTACCAGCCGCTCACCGGGCGGGTCACCGCATGGCCCAGCATCCTCGCCCATACCGAGATCTTCCTCGCCTTCGGCGGCCTCGCCCTCAAGAACGGGCAGGTTTCCTCCGGCGGAGCCGTCCAGCATACCCAAGAGCTCTGGCTGCGGCGTCTGGCCGCCAAGGGCATCCCGATCGTCAACATCTCGCCCACCCGCGACGATTGCCCCGACTTTCTCGAGGCCGAATGGCTGCCGATCCGTCCCAATACGGACGTGGCGCTGATGCTGGCCCTCGCCTTCGAGATCCTGCGGCTCGGCGGCGCGGACCAGGACTTCCTCGCGCGCCACACGGTCGGCGCGGAGGCGCTGGCGGCCTATGTGCGCGGCGAGAGCGACGGCGTTCCGAAGTCGCCGGACTGGGCGGAGGGGATCTGCGGGCTGCCCGCGGCCGCCATCGCCGGACTTGCCGCGCGCCTCGTGGGCAAGCGCTCCTACATCACCTGTTCCTTTGCCGTGCAACGCGCCCAGCACGGGGAGCAGCCCTACTGGATGGCCATCGCGCTCGCCGCCCTGCTCGGGCAGGTGGGCCTGCCGGGTGGCGGCTTCGGCTTCGGCCACGGCTCCATGAACGGGGTGGGCAATCCACGCCCCGCCACGCCCGGCCCGGAAATGGCGGTGGGCCGCAACCCGCTGAGGCGCGCCATTCCCTGCGCCCGCATCGCCGACATGCTGCTCGCCCCCGGAACGCCCTATGCGTTCGACGGGCGGCAGGAGACCTATCCGGACGTGCGCCTCATCCATTGGGCGGGCGGCAATCCCTTCCACCACCACCAGCAGCTCAACCGCCTGCTTGAGGCCTGGCGGCGGCCCGAGACCGTCATCGTCAACGAGATCTGGTGGACGCCCACCGCGCGCCTCGCCGACATCGTGCTGCCGGTGACCACGACGCTGGAGCGCAACGACATCGGCGGCTCCTCGCGCGACCGCTATGTGGTCGCCATGCACAAGGCGATCGAACCGCTCCACGCCGCGCGATCCGACTTCGACATCTTCCACGACCTTGCCGCGCGACTGGGCCATGCGCAGGCCTTCACCGAAGGTCGCGACGAGATGGGGTGGGTGCGCGACATCTATGCCCGCTGCGCTGCCGCCAACCGGGCAGCGGACATCCCGTTTCCCGATTTCGAGACGTTCTGGGCCGCCGGGACGGTGGAGTTGCCAGAGCCTGAGGGCGATTTCGTCCTGTTCTCGGACTTCCGCGCCGACCCGGTGTCACATCCGCTGAAGACGCCGAGCGGGCGGATCGAACTGTTCAGCGAGACCATCGCCCGCCTCGCCTTGCCGGACTGCCGCCCGCATCCCGCCTGGATCCCGCCGGCCGAGTGGCTCGGAGCGCCGTCCGTGGAACGCTACCCGCTGCATCTTCTCTCGGTGCAGCCCGCCGACCGTCTGCACAGCCAGCTGGATTTCGCCCCCCTGCCGCAGGCGAACAAGGTGAAGGGGCGGGAAGCCATTGCCCTGAATCCCGCCGATGCCGCCAGCCGCGGCTGCCGCGACGGCGACCTCGTGGAAGTGTCCAACGCGCGCGGCGCATGCCTCGCCGGCCTGCGCATCAGCGACGGCGTGCGCCGTGGCGTCGCGGTGATGGCGACCGGGGCGTGGTTCGATCCCGACCTCGGCGGCAACGGCGCCGAACGGGCCGGCACCGCCAATGTCCTCACGCTCGATGTGGGAACATCGCTGCTGACACAGGGCCCGAACGCCATGGGCTGTCTGGTCGAGGTCCGGCCCGCACAGGACCGGGAAGGGCGGGTCGGTCCGGCAGCCGCGGTGGACCGTCGTGACCGGGGCCTTCAGCGCTCCTGATGGTCCGGCCGAACATCTGGTCGTGGACAAGCGGAGCGGGTCTGCACGAACGGACGATGACCGTCGGCGTGGATGCCGGACCCCCGAACGCCTTCCCCGGGGCATGGGGCCAGCGAGCTTGACCTCGCCCGATTCGGACCAGGCGGCGCCCCTGCATAGAAACTGCACGACAATCCTCGAAATCTCCTCCCGGCCCTCAAGGCCACTGCACAGCCGCCGCTCATCCTGCGCGGCATGCAAAACCTGATCGATCTTCCCTTACGACCCGCCCCGCTGCCGCGCTGCCTGACCCGGGACGGCTGGTGGCTCGTGCCTGTCCCCTCTGCATTCAACGGCGACGCCTTCCGGCCCGCTCCCGGCTCCACAGCTGCCCCGCCCTCTCCCCTTCCCGCCCGCCTCTCACGAGTTGTCCCATGACGCCTGACGCGCACTTGCGTACCCGGCGGGCGGCCCTGTGCTGGCTGGCCCAGCGGACGGGCTTCGCCCTCGCCGCCATCGCGCTGGCCGACTGGCTGTTCTTCAACGCGCACGCCATCGGCATTTCGCTGCCCCTTTTCCTCGGCACCTGCGGCGGGCTTGTGGTGGCGGTGAACCCTATCCGGGCGTCCGCCCGGCTCAGGATCTTCTGCGCGCTCACGTTTCTCCTGGCGCTCGCCGCGCTGGTCGAGGATGTGTCCTGGCTGTCGGTGCTCGTGGCGGGCCTCACCTCCCTCCATCTCGCCGGCCTGCTCGTCGGCGGCGGCGGAGAGCGCTGGACGGTGGGGCTGCTACGTTCCGCTGGCCGGCCTTTCGCCGGTCCGTTCCGACTTGCGACGGACCTCGCGCGTGTCCGCCGCCTTTCGGCATGTGGCCGAAGGGGGTTCAAGGGCGCTGCATCGCTGGCGGCGTGGATCGCCCCGGTGGTGCTGACTCTGGTGTTCCTGGGTCTGTTCGATGCGGCGAACCCTCTGATCCACGAATGGCTGCGCGCGCTCGACCCCCAGCGCCTTCCCGAGCTGATCTCGCTGCCACGGCTGGGCTTCTGGCTCGTGGCGCTCTGCCTCATCTGGCCGCTCGTGCACCTGAAGCGCGCCCGCAGGCGGGCGGCGCCGGTGACTGCAATGCAGCCACCTGACCTGCCGGAAATGCAGGCCCTTCTCGGCCCGGCGTCCGTGCTGCGCTCGCTGATCCTGTTCAATGCCCTGTTCGCCCTCCAGACCGGGCTCGACGCGGCCTATCTCTGGGGCGGGCTCGCACTGCCGGACGGCATGACCTATGCGGCCTATGCCCATCGCGGGGCCTATCCGCTGATCGTCACCGCGCTGCTGGCCGCCGCCTTCGTGCTCGCCGCCATGCGCCCAGGTGGCCCCGCCGGGGCGTCGCGCAGAATCCGGCCGCTGGTGCTCGTCTTCGTGGCGCAGAATGTGGCGCTGGTGGCCTCCTCCATCCTGCGCACGGCGCTCTATGTGGAAGCCTATGGGCTGACCCAGCTGCGGCTCGCCGCGTTCATCTGGATGGGACTGGTGGGGCTGGGGCCTCGCGCTGATCGTGGTCAAGATCCTGTGCAGCAAATCGAACGCGTGGCTGCTCGATGCCAATGCGATTGCGGTCGTGGCGACGCTCTATCTGTGCTGCTTCGCCAATTTTCCCTATATGGTCGCGCGCTACAACCTGACGCACTGGCAGGAAAGGAGTGACATGGGACCTGTGCTCGACGTCGCCTATCTGGCCGCCCTCGGGCCGGACGCGCTGCCGGCCTATGCCGGGATCGCGGTGGGCGCCAATCCGTATCGGCTCGCCGGGTGGCAAGTCGTCAGGCTGCAACGTGAACAGAGCTCCGCCGAGCACATGCTTGAACAGGCGAACTGGCGCAGCTGGACCTTCCGCAACTGGCGCCTGAAGCGCGTTCTCGCGGCCCATCCCCTGGATGCGGCGCCGTCGGGCACCGCGCCCGCATCGGCGAACTAGGCGGCCGCCGTGGCCTACCGCATCCTCGTCGCCGACGACGACCCGCACATCCGCGAGATCATCTGCTTCGCGCTGGAGAAGGCGGGCATGACCGCCCTCCCCGCCCGCGATGGAGCCGAGACGCTGCGCCAGTTCGGTCTAGGCGCACCCGATCTGGTCGTGCTCGACGTGGGCATGCCGGAGATGGACGGGCTGGAGGTGTGCCGCCGCATCCGCAAAACCTCCGAGGTGCCGGTGCTGTTCCTCTCCGCGCGGGACGAGGAGATCGACCGGGTGATCGGCCTTGAGATCGGCGGCGATGATTATGTGACCAAGCCGTTCAGCCCGCGCGAGCTGGTGGCGCGGGTCAACGCCATCCTGAAGCGGGTTCAGACGAGGCCCGCCCCCGGCCCTGCGCCTCTCTCGCACGGCGCGCTCGCCCTCGATCCCGATGCACACGCGGCGACGTTCCGCGCCGAGCCCATCGCCCTCACCGCCATCGAGTTCGCCATCCTCAGGACGCTGATCACGCGGCCGGGACAGGTGTTCAGCCGCACCCAGATCCTCGATGCGGCCTATGGCGGGGTGATCCATGTGGCGGACCGAACCATCGACAGCCACGTACGGAACATCCGCGCCAAGCTCGCCGCCGCCGGCTGTGACAGCGTCATCGACACGGTGCATGGGGTGGGATTTCGCATCGGCCGATGCCGGGCCGAGCCGTGAGCGCGCGCGTATCGGCCCCGAAGGTCGCACGCAAATGGCGGCCGACCATGGGCCTCATCGTCGGCCTGGTCATCCTCACCGCCCTGGCGCTGCCGCTGGCCGGGCTGTTCTTCTTCCGCATCTACGAGAACCAGCTGATCCGCCAGACGGAGGCGGACCTGATCGGCCAGAGCGCGGTGCTTGCCACCGTGATGGCCCGGGAGATCGCGGCGCTGCCACCCGGCGTGCCGCTCGGCAGCGCCGAGCCGCCTGCCCCGGCCGAGGCAGACATGCCCTACCGGCCGATCCTGCCGGCGCTCGACCTGGCGCACGATCCCATCCTCGACCGCCGGCCGCCTGCCGCGGCGGCGCCCGTGCCGGCCGATCCCGCCTTCGTCGCCCTCGGGGCACGGCTCGCGCCCGATCTCGTGGCGACGCAGAAGACCACCCTCGCCGGCTTCCGCCTCTTGGACCCGCGTGGCGTTGTGATCGCCGGGCGCGAGGAGTTGGGCCTGTCCCTCGCCCATGTGGAGGAGGTGGCGGCGGCGCTCGATGGTCGGTTCAGGGCCGTCATGCGCTTGCGGGTCTCGAAGCATGAGCCGCCGCCGCTCTACTCGCTGAGCCGTGGCACCTCGGTGCGGCTGTTCGTGGCCATGCCGGTGATCGTGGCGGGGCGCGTCGCCGGCGTGGTCTACGCCTCACGTACGCCCAGCAACGTGTTCAAGAGCTTCCACGAGGAACGTGGCAAGCTGATAGCCGCCGGGCTGACGATCCTCGCCCTCGCCGCCTTGATCGGCTTCATCTTCCAGCGGGCCATCACCCGGCCCATCCGCGAGCTGATGAAGCGGACGGAGGCCATCGGGCGGGGCGACCGCGTGGCCCTCACGCCGCTGGCCCATCACGGCACCGCCGAATTCGCCGCCCTGTCCCAAGGCTTCCTCGACACCGCGCAGGCCCTGCAGGACCGTTCTGACTTCATCGCCACCTTCGCCGCCCATGTCTCGCACGAGCTGAAATCGCCGCTCACCGCCATCAAGGGCGCGGCCGAGCTGCTGCGAGACGATCTCGACGCGGGCACACCCGGCATGGACCGCGCCGACCGGCGCCGCTTCCTCGACAACATCGTCTCGGACACCGGGCGCCTCACCACCATCGTCCAGCGCCTGCGGGAGCTGGCGCGGGCGGAGGGGGTGCCGACCGCAGGCGCAACCACCCTCACCGCTACCGTCGCCGACCTGCGCTCGGGCTTCGCCACGCTGAAGATCCAGACTGAGGGCGCCGTGTCCGAGCCGGTCCGCATCTCCCCGGAGAATGCCCGCATCGTCCTCTCCCACCTCGCCGACAATGCCCTGCGCCACGGGGCGCGCTCCCTCGCCATATCCGCCCATCGCGAGGCCGACAGGCTGCGCGTGAGCGTGCGCGACGACGGGCCCGGCATCTCCGCCGCCAACCGCGGAAAGGTCTTCGAGAGCTTCTTCACCACCCGGCGGGACAGCGGAGGCACCGGCATGGGCCTGTCCATCGTGCGGGCCATGCTGGAGGCCCATGGCGGCAGCATCGTGCTGGGAGGAAGCGACGGCGCCGCGGAGGGCGCAACCTTTGTTCTCTCGATCCCGCTTGCTCCTCAATCCAGCGCATCGGCCGCACGAGGGCGCATGATTCCGGCAGAGGGTAAAGGACACCGCGAATGATGCAGCCGTTGCCCTGATCGGGGCGCGGCCCTCATCATCTGGTCCTGAAAGCGGTAGCTCAGATACCGCGATAACCGGTCGGGCATTGCCGGTGGAACGTCAGATGGCGCAAGCGCATTCTATGCTCGTGGTGTCGCCGAGGCTGACTGCGAACGCGCCCGGAGCGCGGGGGAAATCCGGGCCGCAATCGGCTTCAAAACCCGAAAGGACAAGCAATGGCAACGGCAAAGAACACGATCTGCCTGTGGTACGACAAGGACGCCGAGGCTGCCGCCCGCTTCTACGCCGAGACCTTTCCGAACAGCTCGGTGAGCGCCGTCCACCGTGCTCCCAGCGACTACCCGTCCGGCAAGGCGGGCGACGTGCTGACGGTCGAATTCACAGTCGCCGGCGTCCCCTGTCTCGGCCTCAATGGCGGGCCCGTGTTCAAACATAACGAAGCCTTCTCATTCCAGATCGCCACCGACGACCAGCAGGAGACCGACCGCTACTGGAACGCCATCGTCGACAATGGCGGCCAGGAAAGTGCGTGCGGTTGGTGCAAGGACAAATGGGGCATCTCCTGGCAAATCACGCCACGCGTGCTGACCGAGGCGCTGGCTGCCGGCGGCGATGAAGCAAAGCGCGCGTTTGCCGCGATGATGAACATGAAGAAAATCGATGTCGCCGGGATCGAGGCGGCGCGGCGCGGCTGACGGTCATGGGTTGCCCCTTCGCTGCCGCCGGCCATGCCTGCTTCCGGCAAGCTTGCGCGCACGCTGGCGGGCAGGACGGACCCATGAAGCCGGCCCAATGGCATCGTCGATGCGAGGGTCCTTGCTCCGCTCGCATTGGCATTGCAAAGGCGTCAGCGGTGAACGCTCATTCCGCATCGGCCTGATGCGCAGGATGGGCCGTCCGGAAGGCCGGGTGCTCCGCGGCGAGGGCGTCGACGCGCAGGATGCGCGGATAGGCGTCGAGCGGAACATTGAAGCGGCGTGCCGAGAACACCTGGGGAATGAGATAGATGTCGGCGAGGCCGGGCTCCGGCCCGAAGCAGTAGCCCTCGGCGCCGATCCATTGCTCCACGGCCCTGAATCCCGCATGGATCCAGCGGGCGATCCAGGCCGAGACATCCTCCTCCGTGTGTCCCAGCTCCCGGCGCAGGACGTTGAGCGGAGAAACATTGTTCAACGGGTGGATGTCGCAGCCGATGATGGCGGCCACGGCGCGCACCTGCGCCCGCCCTTCCAGGGATGCAGGCAGCAGCGGGGGACGCGGGAAGGCCTCGTCGAGATATTCGAGGATGGCGGGGGACTGGATGAGCACCGTGCCGTCGTCGAGCACCAGGGTCGGCACGCGACCCGTCGGGTTGAGGGCGAGATAGGCGGGTGAGAACTGCTCGCCGCCCCCCCGCACCAGGTGGATGGGCCATTGCTCGCAGGAGATGCCCTTCAAGGCGAGGGCGATCCGCACCCGGTAGGACGAGGTGGAGCGGAAATAGCCGTAGAGCCGCATGGCCCTCACCGCACCGGCAGAATGGTGCCCCGGCATTCGCCGAAGCCGATGGGGGCAAAGCCCTCGCGCCGGGCGGTACCGCGGATGACCACGGTGTCGCCGTCCTCCAGGAAGCGCCGCGTCTCCCCGATTCCAGCGCGATGGGTGCCTTGCCTCCCTGCGTCAGCTCCAGCAGGCTGCCGAAGCTGCCCGGGGCGGTGCCGGAGATGGTGCCGGTGCCGAGCAGGTCGCCGGGAGACAGGTTGCACCCCCCCGAGGTGTGGTGGGCGACGAACTGGGCGAAGGTCCAGTAGAGGTCGCGGGTGGAGCCCACCGAAAGGCGGTGCGGCGGCAGGCCCTTCGCTTTCAGCCCCTCGGTCTCCAGCAGCACTTCAAGGGTGACGTCGAGGGCGCCCCGCGCCTGGTCCTCGGCATCGAGCAGGTAAGGCAGCGGCGCCGGGTCGCCTTCGGGCCGCGACGGCTGGGCGATGCGGAACGGGGCGAGGGCCTCGGGCGTCACCACCCAGGGCGAGATCGTGGAGGCGAAGTTCTTGGCGAGGAACGGGCCGAGCGGCTGGTATTCCCACGCCTGGATGTCGCGGGCCGACCAGTCGTTGAGCAAACAGAAGCCAGCGATGTGGCTGCCCGCCCCGGCGATGGGGATCGGCTCGCCCAGCTCGTTGCCCGGCCCGACGAAGATACCCAGCTCCAGCTCGTAATCGAGGTTGCGGGCCGGCCCGAAGGTGGGCACCGCTTCGTCGGGCCGCTTGCGCTGGCCGTTGGGCCGGCGCACGTCGAAGCCCGAAGGGCGGATGGAGGAGGCCCGCCCGTGATAGCCGATGGGCACGTATTTGTAGTTGGGCAAAAGTGGATTGTCCGGGCGGAACAGCTTGCCCACATTGGTGGCGTGCGAGATGCCCGCATAGAAATCGGTGTAGTCGGCGATGACCGCGGGCAGGTGCATCCGGCAGTCTGCAGCCCGATGGAGCAGCGTGCCGGCAAGGGCTTCAACCGCCACGCGGTCGGGGCCCTTCGCATCGAGGATGTCCGCGAGCCGCGCCCGCAACGCCACCCGATGCCCGGTGCCGAGGGCAAACAGCGGATTGAGGCTCGGCCCTGCCGCGGCCTGCGCCACTTCCTTCGCCAATCCCTCGAACAGCCCGGCCGCAAGGCCGGCCGGCAAGTCGAAGATCTCGTCGCCGATGGCGACGCCCCCGCGGGGTCCCCCGTCCGCCGGACTGAAGATGCCGAGGGGCAGGTTCTGGAGGGGGAAGGCGGGATGCCCGTTGGCCGTGGAGACCCAGCTGGTGCGGTCGGGGGCGTGGGTTGCGTCGATCATGGAGGGTTCCGAAACGGGAGGGGCAGAAAATCGAAAGCTCGCGCGCCGACAAAGGCTGGCGCGGGCGCCGATCAATCTCGAATGCGCGCTACCATGCGTTCCGGCGGGTGGGATCGAAGCGCTTCTTGAGGCCCGCCCAGCAGTCCACATAGTTCGCCTGCAGCTGCGGCACGCCGGCCGCATAGGCGGTCACGCGCTGGGGCAGGCGCGTCTCGAACATGAAGGCGAGTGTGTTCTCCAGCTTCACTGGTGTCTGCGCGCCGGTGGAGGCGTGCTCGAACGCCTGCTCGTCCGGCCCGTGGGGCAGCATCAGATTGTGCAGGGAGAAGCCACCCGGCGCGAAGCCCGCGGGCTTCGCGTCGTACACGCCATAGATGAGGCCCATGAATTCGGACATGATGTTGCGGTGGTACCACGGCGGACGGAAGGTGTTCTCCGCCACCATCCAGCGCTCGGGGAAGATCACGAAATCGATGTTGGCCGTGCCCGGCGTGCCGGAGGGCGAGGTGAGCACGGTGAAGATGGACGGGTCCGGGTGGTCGAACAGCAGCGCGCCCACCGGCGAGAAGTGCCGCAGGTCGTATTTGTAGGGGGCGTAATTGCCGTGCCAGGCCACCACGTCGAGGGGTGACTGGCCGATCTCGGTCACGTGCAGCTCCCCGCCCCATTTCACATAGAGGAGGGAGGCCTCCTCCTTGTCCTCATAGGCGGCGACGGGGGTGAGGAAATCGCGCGGGTTGGCGAGGCAGTTGGCGCCGATGGGGCCGCGATCCGGCAGGGTGAAGGTGGCGCCGTAATTCTCGCACACATAGGCGCGGGCCGGCCCGTCGATCAGCTCCACCTTGAAGATGACGCCGCGCTGGATGAGGCAGATCTCGCCGGGCGCGATGTCGATGACGCCGAACTCGGTACGGAAGCGCAAGGCGCCTTCCTGCGCCACCACCAGCAGCTCGCCATCGGCATTGAAGAAATATTCGTTCTCCATGGAGGCGGTGACGAAGGCCATGTGCGCCGCCATGCCGCCTTGGCTGTCGACGTCGCCGGCGGTCGTGATGGTGCGCAGGCCGGCAATGAAGGTGAGCTTCTCCTGCGGCAGCGGAATGGCACTCCAGCGATACTGTCCGAGCGCGATGTCGCTTTCGTCACGGGCCATCGGGGCGGTACGGATGAAGCCCTTATCCACCCTGTGATACCGGCCCGAATGCTTCACCGCGGGGCGGATCCGGTAGAGCCAGGAGCGCTCGTTCACCGCCTGCGGCGCGGTGAAGGGCGAGCCCGAGAGCTGCTCGGCATAAAGCCCGTAATTGATCTTCTGCGGAGAGTTGCGGCCGATGGGCAGGGTGCCGTCCAGCGCCTCGGTTTCAAAGGAATTGCCGAAGCCGGACATGTAGCCGGGCACGAGAGCGCTCGACCTTGTTCCTTCGAGAGTGGGTTGGGGCAGAATGTTCATGATGGCCTCCCGAAACTGGTTGCGAGCATGACGGTTGAAAATGTAACTAACAAGCCATGCGCACTCTCGACCTCGAAGTATTCCTGCCCTACCGGCTGAACCGTGTGGCGACTGCCGTCTCCGAGCAGCTGCGTGAGGTCTATGGCCGCAAGTTCGGCCTCACCATTCCCGAATGGCGCGTGCTGGCGACCCTCGCCCAGTTTCCCCGCAGCACGGCGAAGGCGGCGGGCCGGCACGCGCGGCTGCACAAGACCAAAGTGAGCCGGGCGGTCCAGGCGCTCGAGGAGCGGCGCTGGCTCGCCCGCAGCGAAAACCCGGATGACCGGCGCGAGGAATTCCTCGCCTTGACGGCAACGGGCCTGCAGGCCTACGGCGCCATCGTCCCGGACATGACCGCGTTCGAGGCGCGCCTGCTGGCCTCGCTCGGGCCGGACGGCACGCGCGCGGTGCTGCACGCGCTCGACCGGCTGGAAGACGTGCTGGAGCTCGGCGGCGGACGCCCGGGCCCCGCGCCTGCGGGGGGCCCGGAGCAAGAGCCGTAAGCAGGGCTCAGGATTTGCCCAGCAGGCACCCCGTCTCGCCGGCGGGACGGAACACCTCTGCCGCGGGCAGCGTGGTGACCGGCTTGTAATAGTCCCACGGAGCCTTGCTCTCGGCGGGGCTCTTCACCTCGTAGAGGGTGAGGTCGTACAGCACGCGCCCGTCCGCCCGGATGGATGCGGCGTGACCGAAATAGTCCACCGGCAGGCGCCGCATCTCGGCATTGACCTTGCCCGCCTCATCGGTACCCGAGGCGGCCACGGCGCTGAGGTAATGGGTGATCGAGGCATAGACCGAAGCCTGCTGCTTGGTGGGCATCCGGCCCATCTTGGCGAAGAAGCGCTTCGCGAAAGCGCGGGCCTTGTCGTTCTGGTCCCAGTAGAAGCCGGTGGTGACGCGCAGGCCCTTGGCCAGTGGCAGGCCGATGGCGTGCACATCGGTGATGAAGACCAGGAAGCCGGCCACCTTCTGCCCTCCAGAGGTAATGCCGAACTCTGCCGCCTGCTTGATGGAATTGGTGGTGTCCCCGCCGACATTGGCAAGGCCCACCACTTCGGCCTTGGAGGCCTGGGCCTGGATGAGGAAGGATGAGAAATCGGCGGTGCCAAGGGGATGGCGCGTGGCGCCGAGCACCTTGCCGCCGGCCGCGGTGACCGCCGCCGACGCGTCGCGCTCCATGGCGTGGCCGAAGGAATAGTCCACGGTGAGGAAGAACCAGGTCTTGCCGCCGGCGGCGGTCACCGCCCGCCCGGTGGCATTGGCCAGGGCATAGGTGTCGTCCGCCCAATGGGTGGAATAGGGAGAGCAGGCCTTGCCGGTGAGATCGGAGACGGCGGCACCGGAGATCAGCAGGGTTTTCTTCCGCTCGCGAGCAATCTCCTGCGCGGCCAGCGCAACGGAGCTGACCGGCAGATCGGCCACCGCGTCCACGCCGCCCTCGTCGAACCATTTGCGCAGTGTCGCGCCACCGATGTCCGCCTTGTTCTGGTGATCCCCGGCGATGATCTCGATGGGAACGCCAGCGACCTTGCCGCCGAAATCCTCCGCGGCAAGCTGGGCAGCCACCACCGACCCCTTGCCTCCGATGTCAGCGAACTGCCCGCCCATGTCGCCGAGCACGCCGATGCGCACCACGGTGTCGGAGATCTGGGCACGGGCGCTGGCCGGCAACAGAACCGACGTGGCGAGAATGACCGAAGTGGCGAGCTTGCAAAGCCTCACCCGCACCCGGCGCGATTGATCCGTCCGTTGCATGTTCTTCCTCCCTTGGGCGCGCGGCATCGCTCCCTGCGACGCAGCGCGGGTTGGTTCTTTCTTCTTGTCGAGACCTTGGCGCCGCCGTTCGCTGGCGGCGCCCGCTTTCAGCCCTCGAGGGCGCTCCACATCTCGATGTCGCGCTCGGCGGTCCAGATCCGCGGCGTGTCGATGCCCTGCGCCTCGTCATAGGCCCGGGAGATGTCGAACGGCATGCAGTGGTCGAAGATGACCCAGTGCCCGTACTTCGGCCGCATCTGCCGCATGGCCTCGGCATAGACGGTCTTCAGATCGTGGCCGGCCTTCACCCCCGCCTCGGCGATGGCGAAGGCATCGCGCAGGAAGGCGCGGGTCTCGTCCAGCCCCGCCTTGATCTGCGCGGGGGTGACGAGGGCCTCGCCGCGGCCCGGCACCAGCTTTTCGGCGGAAAGCGTTTCCAGCCGGTCGAGGGTCGACGGCCAGTCGCGGAAATGGGCGTCGCCGCAATAGGGCGTGGCGCCGAATTCCACGAGGTCGCCGGAGAACAGCACCTTCTCCTTCGGCAGCCAGGCGACGGTGTCGCCGCGGGTGTGGCCGCGCCCCGCATGGATGATGCGCACCTCGCGCGATCCGAGCCACAGCGTCATTTCCTGGTGGAAGGTGACGGTGGGCCAGGTGAGGCCCGGAATGGTCTCCCGCGCCCGGAACAGGCGGGGAAAGCGCTGGATCTCGGACGCCATGTCCTGCGCCCCGCGCTCGACGATCATGTCGCGGGTCACGTCGCTGGCGATGACGTTGACACGCTCCTCGAAGCCCGCCGCCCCCAGCACGCGCACGGCGTGGTAGTGGGTGAGGAGGATGTGGCGGATGGGCTTGTCGGTGATGGTGCGGATGCACGCCACCAGTTCCTGCGCCATCACCGGCGTCGCTCGCGCATCGATGACGAGCACGCTGTCGTCGCCGATGACGACGCCGGAATTGGGATCGCCCTCGGCGGTGAGGGCGAAGACGCCGTCCGCGAGCTCGGTGAAGGTTTCCTTCTTCTCGACGAGATCGGCCTGGCTCGCAAAAACCTTGGCCGCAGTTCCTGAAGCGGTGCTCACGCGGTCGTCCTCCCGTTCGGGTGTAAGGCACGCCGGAACGGATCGGACCGGGTCACTTGAACCCGAGGTCCGCCGGACGCTTCCTTGATCCCCAACAGTTTGATATAGCGCAATTGGTTGCGACTGAGACGATGTTATACAGTTGCAACTGCAACAGTCAAGGGCCGGATGGCGGCCTGGATGGAAAGGTGCGGGTCGCGAACCATGTCAAAGCGCAAGGTGGAGCGATTGAACCTGCTGAAATTCATGCCGTTCCGGCTCAACCGGCTGGCAGCGGAATTCTCCAACGCGCTGGCCATGGAATACATGGCCCGCTTCGGCATCGACATTCCCGAATGGCGGGTGCTCGCGACGCTGGGCCTGCACGATGAGCCGCGCAGTGCCCAATATGTGGTCCGCTGCACCCGCACGCACAAATCCCGCATCAGCCGGGCGGTGGGCGCGCTGGTGACGCTCGGCTGCGTCGCCCGCCTGGAGAGCACGGATGACCGCCGCGAAGTGATGCTCGAACTCACGCCCAAGGGGCGGGCCATCTACAACGAGCTCGTGCCGCTGCTGCTGAAGCGCGAGGAGGCGATCCTCGCCTGCCTCACGCAGGAGGAGCGGGCCCAGCTCGATCACCTCATGGACAAGCTAGAGAAGAGCTTCGATCTCGTGCAGTGCGCGGACTGAAGCCGGACATCAGCCCCGTTCGATCAGGCCCTGGGCCCGGGCCAGGAGCTTGTCCATGGCCTTTTCCAGGACCGCACGTTCTTCCACATCGAGATCTTCGAGCAGGTAGTCTTCCCGGGCGCGGGCCAACGGCACGATCTTCTGGAACAGGATGCGCCCCGCCGCCGTCAGGGTGAGGATCTTCGCCCTCCGGTCGGTGTCGTCGGGCGCGCGGGTGATGAGGCCGGCTTCCTCGAGGCGGCTCACCGCGCGGCTCACCTGCATCTTGTCGAGCGTGGAATAGGCGCCGATCTCCTTTGCCGCCATGCCGTTGTTGGCGCCGAGCGCCGCCAGCACGCGCCATTCGGCCCGGCTGATGTGGAAGCGGTCGGCATAGAGCTGCGCCACAGCGACGGACACCCGCTCCGCCAGCACCGCCAGGCGGTAGGGGAAGAAGTCCGAGAGCGCGAACGGAACCGGCTCGTGTTTCGACATGCTCGCTCCGCCTTTCCGCCGACCGGCTCATTGATAACACAGGTGACTTATACACCAACCGGAACGGAAAGGTGCCATCGGGATGTGGGTTTGAGGTTGAGGGTATAATTCGTCGCGATCGCAACGGATTTCGCTTGCGCCAATTGGTAACACTTGTTACTTTTAATGCGGCCCCACACAGCCCAACCACCAAAAGGGAGGATCCCGATATGCTCGTCGAGAAGATTCACCACGTCGCCTATCGCTGCAAGGACGCCAAGCAGACGGTCGATTTCTACAAGCGCATCCTCGACATGGACCTGATCGGCGCCATCGCCGAGGACAAGGTTCCCTCCACCAAGGAGCCGGACCCCTACATGCACATCTTCCTGGATGCGGGTTCCGGCAATATCCTCGCCTTCTTCGAGCTGCCCAACTCCCCGCCCATGGGCCGTGACCCCAACACCCCCGAATGGACCCAGCACATCGCCTTCCAGGCGCCGGACCTGGCGGCGCTGGAGACGGTGAAGGCGAAGGCCGAGGCGGCCGGCGTCGAGGTGGTCGGGCCCACCGACCACGATATCTTCAAGTCCATCTATTTCTTCGATCCGTCCGGCCACCGGCTGGAGCTCGCCGCCTGGACCACCACGCCGGAGACCCTGGCGCGGCTGAAGGCGGTGGCCCCTGCCATGGTCGAGGAATGGGCGCAGACGAAAAAGCCGCCGCGCCATGCCGCCTGGCTGCACGAGAAGGAGTTTTCCGCCAACTGAGGTTGCGGAAACCGTGACGCCCCACGTCCGCCATGGGGCGTGAGACAAAGGCAAATCGAGAGGCCGAACGGCCCGCACATCTTCCGGGAGAGCGCTCCGATGATGAGCACCTACACCTATCCAAAGTACCCCTACCGCATCTCCGCGGAGCAGGAGGCGGGCCGCCTCCTGCTCCATCCGGTGGTGGTGATCGGCGCCGGTCCCGTGGGGCTCACGGCGGCCCTCGACTTCGCCAGCCGCGGCATTCCCACCGTGGTGCTGGACGACAACGACACCGTTTCCATCGGCTCGCGCGCCGTATGCTACGCCAAGCGCCCGCTGGAGATCTGGGACCGCCTCGGCTGCGGCGAGCGCATGGTGGCGAAAGGCGTGAGCTGGCGCGTGGGCAAGGTCTTCTTTGAGGAAGACCTGCGCTATCAGTTCGACCTCCTGCCCGAGCCGGACCACAAGATGCCGGCCATGATCAACCTCCAGCAATACTATCTGGAGGAGTTCATGGTGGAAGAATGCGCCCGTCAGCCGCTTGTGGACCTGCGCTGGAAACACAAGCTGCTCAGCCTGCGGCAGGACGGTGACTTCGCCACCCTTGTGGTGGAAACCCCCGACGGCATCTTCAACATGGAGGCGCAATGGGTGGTGGCCTGTGACGGCGCCAATTCCGACACCCGCAAGATGGTGGGGGCGGAGTTCACCGGCCAGTTCTTCCATGACCGGTTCCTCATTGCCGACGTGGTGATGAAGGCGGATTTCCCCACCGAGCGCTGGTTCTGGTTCGATCCGCCGTTCCATCGCAATCAGTCGGTGCTCCTGCACCGACAGGCGGACGATGTGTGGCGCATCGATTTCCAGCTCGGGTGGGACGCCGACCCCACCGAGGAGAAGAAGCCGGAGAACATCATCCCCCGTGTCCAGGCCATGCTGGGACCGGATACGCAGTTCGAGCTGGAATGGGCCTCGGTCTATCAGTTCGCCTGCCGGCGCATCGACCGGTTCCGCCATGGCCGGGTGGTCTTCGCCGGCGACAGCGCCCACCAGGTTTCCCCCTTCGGTGCCCGCGGCGCCAATTCCGGGGTGCAGGACATCGACAATCTCAGCTGGAAGCTGAAGCTTGTACTGGACGGGCTGGCGCCCGAGGCCCTCATCGATACCTATCACGAGGAACGGGCGCTGGCGGCGGACGACAACATCGCCAATTCCACCCGCTCCACCGACTTCATCACCCCGAAGAGCCCCATGAGCCGGCGCTTCCGCAATGCGGTGCTGGAGCTTGCGGAGGAGTATCCCTTCGCGCGGCCGCTGGTGAATTCCGGCCGGCTTTCCATGCCCACGCCCTATCTCCATTCCTCCCTCAACTCGGCGGATGACGCGCCGTTCGCCGGCTGCATGATGCCGGGCGCCAATTGCGCGGACGCCCCGGTGGTGGTGGACGGACGGGAGTGCTGGTTCCTCGGGCTCCTCGGCGCCGGCTTCACGGTGGTTACCTTCGGGGCGGCCCCGGTGGCGGACGTGGTGTGGGACGGCATCCGCGCCCCGGTCATCCGTGTGGGATCCGACGTGACGGACGCGAAGGGACGCCTCGCCGAGCGCTATGACGGCGCACCGGGCACCACCTATCTCATCCGCCCCGACCAGCACGTGGCCGCGCGCTGGCGCACGTTCGACGCCCAGAAGATCAAAAGCGCGATCCGGCGCGCCGTGGCCGCCTGAAGGAGGAATGCCCATGTTGCGGGAAGCCCCGAGACACACCAGCCTCGTGCTGACGCCGAATATCCCGGACCCCGACGGCTACTACGAGGAGCTGATCGACAGCCAGCGGAACCTCAGCGAGGAAGAGGCGCAGCTCATGAACTGCAAGCTCATCCTCCTGCTCGCCAACCATATCGGCAACCGCGCGGTGCTGACCGAAGCGTTGAAGGCGGCCGGCGGCAAGTTGGAGTGCGACCACCGCTGACTGCAACCTCCTCGCGCGCAATCGCCGTGCCGCCTTGTCGGACCGGCGGTGTTGCGATTGCGCTTGAGGAACGTGGCCGCGGGGCGGCGTCCTTCCGCACCGGACCGCCGCACCGGACCGCCTCACGCCGTTCGTTCCACGCAGCCCGTCTCACATGGCGAGACCGGCGCATTGGGCGAACAGCTCGCCCCGGCTGGTGATGGAGAGCTTGCCGTAGGCGCGCTTGCGGAAGGTGACGACGGTTTCCTCGCTGACGTGCAGCTCGAGCGCGATGGCCGCCACCGAGAATCCGCAGGCGATCAACGCGCAGACCTGCGCCTCCCGCGGCGACAGGCCCGGAAAGCGCTCCTTCAGGTATGATTCCGCGCGCGTCCTGGCGGTACCGGCACCGAATTGCCCGCCGGTGAGAGCATCATGCTTGTGCAACAGCTCGGCCAGCAATGTGCCGCTGGTGTCCGGACCGAGGCCGGGAACGGCATCCGGCGCCGCGTCACGAAAGTAAAAATTCACATAGACGACACGTTCACCGCGTCTTGAGATCAGCGCCATCTTTCCAGAGAGGTCGGCACCGGAGAAAAATCGGCTTCGATAATGTTCATCGTAGATATCTGTTGAGACAAAGCTGCGCGCCATGAAGTCGCCGCCCTGCCGCCCACCCTCCAGATGGCGCTGCAGCACCGGATCGCGCTCGAACTGGCCGCGCGCGTAGCTGCGGCACAGGGTTTCCACGAGACGCGGCTCCCTCGGACGGTAGGCGAGGGCACAGCGCACCCGCTGCTGTTCCAGAAAGAACGTGGTCACCTGTGCCGCGCCGGTGAGCGCCGCATATTCCTGGGCCAGCTCGTCCATGAAGTTCGCATGGCCGAGAACCGAGATGAGGCGGCAGACCGCACCGACCTCGCTGCCGCCGGCAAGCGTATCCGGCCGCTGCGGGCCGAGCCGGGGAGGCTGGGCGGTCCCTTGGCCCTGGCGTGCATGAAGCGTCGGCATGGCGGGCGAGCGTTTCCTTTATTTAACCCATGAAAGCATTCCCGCGCGTCGACGACAAGCGGAAGGGGCTTCGAATTCGGCGTGGCTCCGTGCGATCGCATGATCCCGCCCGCTGTCCCCGTTTGAAGGGACAGATCAGCGGCGGCCCAGGGGTTAGTTCGTCGAGGCGTGGAATTGCGCGTCTACCGACGAAATCTCCTCGACGCACAAGAAGAGCCAAGAATGCACACGCCAGAAACGCAGCCGAGAGCATCGGTTTTCTACACCTACAAGATCTATCCGTTCCGCCGCCCCGAGGAACTGGTGGGAGGCGCGGCCAGGGCCCCGGTGGTCATCGTCGGCGCCGGCCCCGTAGGCCTGCTCACCGCCATCGATCTTGCCCGCTACGGGGTGCGGAGCGTGGTGCTGGAGGCCGAGCAGCAGGTCTCCCACGGCAGCCGCGCCATAGTGCTCACCCGCCGCTCCATGGAGATCCTGCAGCACGCCGGCGTCGCCGAGCCGTTCGTGCGCAAGGGCCTGCAATGGTCGAAGGGGCGTTCCTTCTTCCGCGGGAAGGAGGTCTACCAGATGGTGATGCCCCACGATTCCAACGACCGGTTCCTGCCCGGCCTCAACATCTCCCAGCAATATATCGAGGAATATCTCGTGGACGCCGCCGAGCGCACGGGCCTCGTGGACCTGCGCTGGGGCTCCAAGGTCACCGACATCCACCAGAACGCCGATGCCGTGCTCCTCAGCATCGACACCCCCGAGGGTGAATATGCGCTCACCGCCGATTACGTGGTAGCGGCGGACGGCGGCCGTTCCACGGTGCGGCGCCTGCTGGGCCTGCGCATGGAGGGCCGGGCGTACGCGGGCAATTTCGTCATCGCCGACATCAAGGCGAACATCGACCTGCCCACCGAGCGCCTGTGCTTCTTCGATCCCGACTGGAACCCGGGCAACAACGTGCTGGTGCACCGCCAGCCCGACGACATCTGGCGCCTCGACTTCCGCCTGCCGGACGGGGAGACGGCGGAGGAGGCGCTGGAGCGCTCCCGCCTCGCCGCGCGCATCGACCTCATCCTGGCCATGATCGGAAGGAAGGTGCCGTGGGAGCTGGACTGGGCCACGGTCTATTCGGCCTCCACCCTGACCTTGCCCGATTATGTGAGCGGCCGTGTCGCCTTCGTCGGCGATGCCGCACATCTCCTGCCCATCTTTGGCGTACGCGGGGCCAACACCGGCTTCCAGGACGCGGGCAACCTCTCCTGGAAGCTCGCGCTCGTGGCGAAGGGCTTGGCGCCGCCGCGCCTGCTGGAGAGCTATTCGCAGGAGCGCGTCACCGCCGCCCGCGAGATCTGCGACGAGGCGGCCAAGAGCACCCGCTTCATGAGCCCGCCAACCCCTGGCTATCGGCTGATGCGCGACGCGGTCCTCTCCTTGAGCCTCAGCCAGGATTTCTGCAGGAACCTGCTCCACTGGCGCACCTCGCGGCCCCACGTCTATGCCCACTCCGCCCTCAACAGCCCGTCCGCGGACGCCTTCATCACCGGTCCCGCGCCGGGCGAGCCGGCGCTCAATGCGCGGATCGCCGAGGGAGACCATCTGCAGGACCACTTCGGTCCCGGCTTCCAGCTCCTGTGCTTCCCCGCGACGCCCGCCGATGTCGCGCCGCTGGCTGCCGCAATGCATGCCAGCGGCCTGCCGGTCACGGTCCTGGCGCTGGGACGGGGCGCTGCCGAGGGGGCAGATGTCGTGCTTCCAGATCCCGATGGCGTGGTGGCGGCCCGCTACGGCGCGGCGCCCGGCACCGCCTATCTGCTGCGGCCGGACCTTCACGTATGCGCCCGCTGGCGCGCCCCCACCCCGGAGGGCGTGACGGCGGCGCTCACCACTGCCATTGCCGGAGAGCGTCCATGATCGAAAGGAACATCACCGACACCGCGCTCGAAGCCGCCTATGACGGCATCGCCGAGGCCATCGACGCAACCCCTGAAGACAAGCGCCCCCTGTTCCTGGCCAAGCTTGCTCTGGTGCTGGCGAATCTGGTGGGTGACGAAGGCCGGATCGCCGACGCGGTGAGCGCCGCCCGCTGCGATCTTTAGGGGTGGCGCCGGCCTGGGGTCCGCGAAGCTCCTCCTCCGCCGATTGGGGAGGCGGCGGGCGCCGGCCTGTCCCCCCTGGGGGGGATGGGCTCCCCTCCGGCCGGGGCAGATGATCCGGCGCAATCAAAAAATCGTCCGCAAATAATCGTCTGGAGGACCGCCGTTGCAGGATCTGGCCCAATTCGTCGCCTCGGGCCTCACCCGGGGGGCGATCTACGCGCTCGTGGGCGCAGGCTTCGCCATCATCTACAGCGCCAGCAACGTCATCAATTTCGCCCAGGGTGAATTCGTCATGCTGGGCGGCATGGTGACGGCCTATCTCGTGGTCACCACCGGCCTGCTGCCGCTCGTCCTGGCGGTGCCGCTGGCCGTTCTCGTCACCGTTCTGGTGGGCATCGCCCTCTATCGCTTCGCCGTCGCCCAGGTGGAGCCCTCGCGGCTCGCCACCATCATCATCATCACCATCGGCAGCTCCATCCTCATCCGCGGCGTGGTGGAGGTGGTGCTGGGCAAGCGCGAGTTCGTCTATCCTGCCTTCACCGATACCGGCCCCCTCCACCTGTTCGGCGCCGCCATCGATGTCCAAAGCCTGTGGGTGCTGGGCACGCTGGTATTGGTCGCCATCGGCCTCAAGCTGTTCTTCGACCACACGCTGTTCGGCAAGGCCATGCGCGCCACGGCGCAGAGCCCGATGGCGGCGCAGCTGGTGGGCATCGACGTGCGCAACGTGCTGGTGGCGAGCTTCGCGCTCTCGGCCGCCCTCGGGGCGCTGGCCGGCGCCCTCGTCACGCCCATCACCCTCACCCGCTTCGACGTGGGCCTGATGCTCGGCCTCAAGGGCTTCGCTGCCACAATGCTCGGCGGCCTCGGCAGCGCCTACGGCGCGCTGGCCGGCGGGCTCCTGCTCGGCCTCGCGGAGGCGTTGGCCGGCGGCTACATTTCCTCCGGTTACCAGGATGCGGTGGCGTTCCTGCTCATTCTCGGCCTCCTCGTGCTGCGACCCGCCGGCCTGTTCGGGCGCGTCAAGCTGGAGCGGGTGTGAGCCATGGCGACGACTGAACCCGTCGTCCCCGACCGGGCCGTGACCGAGCCGCTGACCGCCTTCCGCCCGCTGCCGGTGGGGGTGCCGTTGGCGCGCCTCGCGGTGCTGTGCCTGGTCCTCGCGCTGGCGCCCTTGGCCTTCTCCAATGCCTTCCACTATGACGTGGCGGTCAAGATCGCCGTCAACGCCATCGTCTGCGTCGGGCTCAACCTGCTGGTGGGCTATGCCGGCCAGATCAGCCTCGGCCATGCCGCCTTCTTCGCCCTCGGCGCCTATGGCACCGCGCTTCTGCCCCTGCGTCTCGGCCTGCCGGCCATCCCGGCAGCGCTGCTCACCGCCGCCGTGGTGGGGGTGTTCGCCGCGCTGGTGGCGCTGCCGATCCTGAAGCTGAAGGGCCACTACCTGGCCATGGCCACCCTCGGCCTCGGCTCCATCATCTCCATCGTCCTCAACCGCGAGATCGGCCTCACCGGCGGACCGGACGGCCTCACCGTGCCGGCGCTGGTGATCGGCGGGGTGAAGGTGCGGGCCATCGAGACCTGGTACGTGGTGGTGGCGGTGGGCGTGGTCGTCGCGGTGTATCTGGCGGAGAACCTCATCCACTCGCCGTCCGGCCGCGCGCTGCGGGCCCTGCACAGCTCGGAGATCGCCGCCTCCACCTCGGGCATCGACGTGGCGCGGGGCAAGGCGCGGGTGTTCGCCCTGTCGGCGGTCTATGCCAGCCTCGCCGGCTCGCTGTTCGCGTGGGCCGAACGGTTCGTGACGCCCGCCGACGCCAGCTTCCTGCACTCGGTGGAATTCCTCACCATGATCGTGCTGGGCGGGCTCGGCTCCACCTATGGCGCGCTGGTGGGCGCGGGGCTGCTCACCGCTCTGCCGCAGGTGTTCGCCGGAGTGGCGGAATACAAGAACATCGCCATCGGCCTCGTGCTCATCCTCACCATGGTGTTCCTGCCCAGGGGGATCGTGCCGACCCTCACCGGCCTCGCCGCACGCGGGAGGCGTCGGCCATGACCGCCGCGACATCACCTTCTTCCGTCCCCCTTCTGGTGGTGCAGAGCCTCGTCAAGGCGTTCGGTGGCGTGCGCGCCGTGGACGACGTGAGCTTTTCCGTCGCGCCGGGCCGCATCCATGCCCTCATCGGCCCGAACGGGGCCGGCAAGACCACCCTGTTCAACCTGGTGGCGGGCGTCGTCACGCCCAGTTCCGGACAGATGACCTTCGCCGGCGCCGACATCACCCGTCTGCCGCCCATGCTGCGGGCCCGCGCCGGCCTGCAACGCACATTCCAGAACCTGCAGACCTTCGGCGAGCTGACGGCGCTGGAGAATGTGATGGTGGGGCGGCACATCCATTCCAACACCCGTTTCCTGCCCGCCATGCTGGGACTTCCCGGCGTGCGCCGTTCCAACCGCGCGGCGCAGGACAAGGCCGAGGCGCTGATGCGGACGGTGGGCCTTTCCGCCTATCTCGGCGCCCGCGCCGACGCCCTGCCCTACGGCGCCCTGAAGCGGCTCGACATCGCCCGCGCGCTCGCCACCGAGCCGAGCCTGCTGCTGATGGACGAACCGGCCGCCGGGCTCAACCCTTCGGAGACCGTCGCCATGACGGAGCTGATCCGCCGGATCACGGCGGGCGGGGTCACCGTCGTGCTGGTGGAGCACGACATGAAGCTGGTCATGAACCTGTCCGAGCACATCGTGGTGCTCGATCGTGGCAGGAAACTCGCCGAGGGGTCGCCGGAGGCGGTGCGCGCCGACCCGGCGGTGATCGCCGCCTATCTCGGCTCCGGCACCACCAGGCGGAGACGGAAATGAGCGGGGCGCTGCTCGAAATCACCGACCTGTCGTCCGCCTACGGCCATGTGATCGCCCTGTCCAGCGTCACGCTGGAGGTGCGGCGGGGCGAGATCGTCACCCTGGTGGGCTCCAACGGGGCGGGCAAAACCACGCTCCTGCGCTGCATCAGCGGAGTGCAATCCGTCGCCGCCGGCACCATCCGCCTCGAGGGGGCGGACATCACCCGCGCCCGGGCTTCGGCGCGGGTCGCAGCGGGCATCGCCCAGTCGCCGGAGGGGCGGATGGTGTTCGCCGAGCTGTCGGTGGACGACAATCTGGAGCTGGGCGGCTACCTGCGCCGCAAGGCGGAGCGCAAGGCGACGCTGGAACAGGTTTTCACCTTGTTTCCCGCCCTGGCGGAGCGGCGCGACAGCCTCGCCGGCGCCTTGTCCGGAGGCCAGCAGCAGATGGTGGCCATCGGCCGGGCCCTGATGACCGGCCCGAAGCTGCTGCTGCTGGACGAACCGTCCATGGGGCTTGCCCCGGTGGTGGTGGAACAGATCTTCGACGCCATCGACCTCCTGTGCGCGGACGGCATGACCATTCTCCTCGTCGAGCAAAACGCGTCCGCCGCACTCGCTCTGGCCGACCGGGCCTATGTGATCGAGAACGGTGCCATCGTCCTGTCCGGCGAGGGCCCGGCTCTGGCCGCCGACGAACGGGTCCGCGCCGCCTATCTCGGCGCCTGACCCCGCCCAAAGCGCACCCGCCGCACGGCGGGAACAACAACATCACCCATCAACGGGAGGAACACGTGACACTCAAGGCTACCCTCGCCGCCCTCGCTACAGGCTTCGCGCTCGCCGCGGCGCCTGCCTTCACGCTCGCCGCGGGGCCTGCCATCGCGGAGCCGATCCGGATCGGCGCCTATGTGTCGGCCACCGGTCCCAACGCCTTTCTCGGCGACCCCGAGATGAAGACGCTGAAGCTCTTAGTGGACTCCATCAACGCCGCAGGCGGGATCAAGGGCCAGAAGCTGGAGCTCTTCGCCTACGATGATGCGGGCGACGCCACCCAGGCCCGCTCCTTCGCCCTGCGCCTCGTCAAGCAGGATAAGGTGGTGGTGGTCCTCGGCGGCAGCAACACGGGCACCACCATGGCCGCCGTGCCCGTGTTCCAGGATGAGGAGATCCCCTTCATTTCGCTGGCGGGTGCCATCGTCGTCACCTCGCCCACCAAGGAGTGGGTGTTCAAGGTACCGGCCACCGACCGCATCGCCGCCGAGCGAAGCCTCGCGCACATGAAGGCGCGCGGCCTCACCAAGGTGGCCATGCTCAATGGCTCCGACGGCTACGGCCAGTCCGGCCGAGAGCAGACCCTGAAGGCCGCCAAGGAGGTGGGCGTGGACATCGTCGCCGACGAGATCTATGCGCCGACCGACACGGACATGACGGCCCAGCTCACCCGCATCCGAAATTCGGGGGCGCAGGCGATCCTCAATTTCGGCATCGGCGCAAGCCCCTCCATCATCGCGCGCAACGTCAAGCAGCTCGGCCTTACACAGGCACTCTACCTGTCTCCGGCGGTCGCCTCCCGTGCCTTCCTGGAGAATACCGGCGCCGCCGCCGAGGGCGTGCACATCCCGGTGTCCGCCGTGCTGCTGGCGGGGAAGCTGCCGGCCTCCCATCCCCAGGCGGCCGTCGCCGAGGCGTTCCGGACGGCCTTTGAATCCAGCCTCAAGGAACCCGTCTCCTATGGTGCGGGCATCGCCTATGACGCGCTGAAGATCGCCGTTGGCGCCATCGAGCGCGTGGTCGCGGCGGGCAAGCCCGTGACCCCGGAGGCGATCCGCGCCGAGATTGAGAAGACCAGGGGCTATGTGGGCCTCAACGGCGTGGTCAACATGACGCCGCAGGACCACATGGGCCTCGACAGCTCCGCCTTTATCATCGCGGTGGTGAAGGACGGCGACTGGCAGCTCGCCCCATAGGGCCTCCCCGAGTGCACAGATTGCGACGGCGCCGGGCTGGCGCCGCCGCATTTTTTGCCACGACAGCAATCGGAAAAAAGGCGGGCCCGCGACGCTCGCCCCTTCGGCGGTGCCGATTCGTCCAGGTCACCTACCACCTTGAGGATAGCCGCGCCGGCGATATCCCGCGCGGCATCGCCCCGGTTTCCGCAGTGTCCCGCAGGTCGACGGCCATGCCGCCGCAATCGCCTCGCGACCGGGCGCGCAGCCCGGGAGCCGGTAGCGCCGGAGGCCGGCTCATCTCCCGTGGGTAGCGGGCCAGGAATTCGGGCAGAAGCGGCAGGATGTGGGTGGTGCCGAAAGTGGGGCTCAGGCTCGCCCTCGGCACGCCGGCCGGCTCCGATGCGCCGGACGAGGCGTCGGCGATCGCCGCCTGGCGCATGCCGAGCGTGTCGCCGATGGACGGGAGGAAGCGCTCGCCCGCCTCGGTTAGCACCAGCTTGCGTGTCGAGCGCTGGAACAGCCGGACACCGAGACTGCGCTCCGGCATGGCGACGTTGCGGCTGACGGCGGGGGCGTGAGGGCGAGGCGCCGCGCGGCCTCACGCCCGTCGGCCTCAGTTCTCCGCCGTCACCTCCTCATGCAGGCGCTGGGCGCCCTTGAGCAGGAGGGCGAGGTCGACGCCGGCGGCGACGAACCGGTAGCCCCACCCCAGATAGCGCCGGGCATCGACGGCGGCGGTGGCGAGGATCCCCGGCGCCTTGCCCGCGGCGAGGATGCGGCGGGCGGCATCCTCGAGCGCGGCTTGGACATCGGCATGCCCCGGCTGCCCCAGGTGCCCGAGTGAAGCGGCAAGATCCGAGGGGCCGAGAAAGACCCCGTCAACCCCCTCCACCGCGGCGATCTCCTCCAGCCGCGCCAGGGCCGCCCCCGTCTCGATCTGCACCAGAACACACACCTCGCGGTTCGCCACGCGGAAATAGTCCGTGGTGAGGCCGAAGCGGCTGGCCCGGGTGAGGCCGGCGACCCCGCGCACGCCCTCAGGGGGATAGCGCGTGGCGGCCACGGCCGCGCGCGCCTCCTCCGGGGTCTGCACGAACGGCACCAGCAGGGTCTGCGCGCCCATGTCGAGGACGCGCTTGATCAGGACCGGATCGTTCCATGCCGGCCGGACCACGGTGGCGGCGCGGCCTGCAGCCGCGGCTTGGAGCAACGGCTGCACCCCGGCGACGTCCAGCGGCGTATGCTCGGTGTCGAACATCAGCCAGTCGTGCCCGAGCAGGGACAGGGCCTCGGCTGCCACAGGGCTTGCCAGCGTCATCCACAGCCCGTGCAGGACCTCGCCGGCCAGAAGCCTGGACTTGAAGCGGTTTTCGGGAGCGTTCATGCGCGCCTCATACGAACTGGACGGCGACGGAGCCGAGCGGCCCGAAATCCGCATGCAGCGTGTCGCCCTTTCTGGCCCACACCGGACGCGTGAAGCTGCCGGACAGCAGCATGTGGCCGGGCTCCAGCGTCACGCCGAAGGGAGCAAGCTTGTTGGCGAGCCACGCCACGGCCATGGCCGGATGGCCCAGCACGCCGGCGGCAAGGCCCGTCTCCTCGATCTCGCTATTGCGATAGAAGATGGCCCCCACCCAGCGAAGATCGACATCCGTCGGCCGCACCGGCCGGCCGCCGAGGACCAGGCCCGCGGCCGCACCGTTGTCGGCCACGGTGTCGAAGATCCGGCGCGGCTCCCGCACGCGGGCATCGATGATCTCGATGGAGGGCACCACCCACTCGGTGGCGCGCAGCACGTCGACGAGGCCGACGTCCGGCCCCTTGAGCGGCTCCTTGAGCACGAAGGTCAGCTCGGGCTCGACCCGCGGCACGCAGAAGTCCTCGAAGCGCACCTTGGCCCCATCCGAGAGCACCTGGTCGTCGAACATGTAGCCGTAGTCCGGCTCGTCGATCTTCGAGGAGGCCTGCATGGCCTTGGAGGTGAGGCCGATCTTGTGGCCGATGATCCGCGCGCCGGCGGCGATGCGGGCCTGCGCCACCGCCGAGGAGATGGCGTAGCTGTCGGCGATCTCGATGTGCGGAAACATTTCGGACGGGCGCAGGCCCTGGACCTTGGTCCGGTGGCTTTCCAGCAGGCCCGCGACGGCGCGCGCGCGTTCTTCTTCGGTCAACATGGCGGCAGGCCCCTTACAGCTTGATGCAGACGTTGCGCAGGTCGGTGTAGAATTCCATGGAGTGGACTCCGCCCTCCCGGCCAATCCCCGATTGCTTCGACCCGCCGAACGGCGTGCGCAGGTCGCGCAGGAACCATGAATTGACCCAGCAGAGCCCGACCTCGATCCGCGAGGCGACCCTGTGGGCACGTGCGAGGTCACGCGTCCAGATGGTGGCGGCGAGGCCGTACGGATTGTCGTTGGCCGCGGCGAGCACCGCATCCTCGTCGTCGAAGGGCACGAGGGTGCAGCAGGGTCCGAAGATTTCCTCGCGCATCACCGGGGAATGCTCGCTCAAGCCGGCCCAGATGGTCGGCTGGATGAAGGCGCCGCCGTCATAGGGCGCGGGAAGGTCCGGAATGCCGCCGCCGGCGACCACCTCGGCCCCCTCCGCGCGGGCCTGGGCGTAATAGCGCAGCACCTTGCCCCGGTGGGCATGGCTGATCAGCGGGCCGAGGGTGGTGGCGGCGTCGAACGGGTTGCCGGGGCGCAGCGCCTGCGCCGCCAGCCGCAGCCGCTCCGTGAAGGCGGCGAAGATCGGCCTCTCCACATAGACCCGCTCGGTTCCGAGGCACACCTGCCCGCAATTGGCGAACACCGCGCGGGTCACCCCTTCCAGGGCCTTGTCCAGGTCGCAGTCGGCGAACACGATCGCCGCGTTCTTGCCGCCCAGCTCCAGGGAGACCGGTCGCACACCGGTGGCGGCGGCGCGCATGATCGCCTCGCCGGTGCGCGTTTCCCCGGTGAAGGTGATGCCGTTCACCAGGGGATGGCGGGTAAGGTATTCCCCGGCGCTGTCCTCGCCGCGGCCGTGGACCACGTTGTAGACGCCCGGCGGCACGCCGGCGGCGTTCATCACCTCCCCGAGCAGGGTCGCGGTGGCGGGGGTCTCCTCCGAGGGCTTCACGACCACCGTGTTGCCGCAGGCCAGCGCCGGAGCCACCTTCCACGTCATCAGCAGCAGCGGCAGGTTCCACGGGCAGACCACGGCGATGACCCCGCGCGGCACGCGAATGGCATAGTTGAGCGCACCGGCGCCGTCCGGCGTGGCGGTGCGGAAAGCTTCCGTGGACAGGGTGAGCACCTGGTCGGCGAATACGTTGAAGTTCGCGGCCCCGCGCGGAATGTCGATGTGCGAGGCGAGGCTGCGCGGCTTGCCGGTGTCGAGAATCTCCGCTTCGAGGAACGCGTCGAAGCGGGCGAGGATGCCGTCCGCAACCTTGCGCAGGATCGCGGCGCGCTCCTGTTCGCTGCTGCGGCCCCACGGCCCGTCGAGCGCCGCGCGCGCGGCGCGGACCGCCGCGTCCACCAACGCGCTGTCCGCTTCGGGCACGAGGCCCACGACAGCGCCGGTGGCGGGATTGATGTTCTCGAATTCGGTCCGCCCCTCCGGCACGAAACGGCCGGCGATAAAATGCGGGTAGCGTCGCGGCGTTGCGCCCGCGCAGGCGGCCGCGACGCTCGAAGCGGCACTGGTCATGGTCTGGTTCCTCACGTGACGTCGCTAACGAGTTCGGTGCCGGGCGCCGGGTGGATCGGCGCCGGACGCGCGCGCAAGGCGCGCCAGATGCGTTCGGCGGTGAGCGGAAAGGTGTCGAGGCGCGCGCCGGTCTCCGCGAGGGCCGCGTTCACGCCGTTAAGGATGGCCGCCTGGGCGCCGGCGATGCCGGATTCCCCCGCACCCTTGGCGCCGAGCTGGCTCTGCGCGGTGGGGGTGGACATGTGCACCACCACGATGTCGGGCAGTTCCACGGCCATGGGCGTGAAGTAGTCCGCCATGGTGGCGGTCGCGAGATCACCCGAGGCGCTGTAGAGGCACTCCTCCCACAGGGCGCCGCCGATGCCCATCACCGCCGCGCCACGCACCTGCTCGTCGGCCAGCAGCGGATTGAGCACGGTGCCGCAATCGGCCACCACCCAGAAGCCGGCGAGGCGGACTTCCCCGGTGACCTCGTCCACCTCCACGAGGGCCGCATGGGCGCCGTTGGTGAAGGTGTAGGGAAAGTCCTCGTGCAGATAGGTCTCGGTGGCGGTCAGGCTTTCCAGCGCGTGGCCCGGCAGGGTGTCGGGCCGGTAGTGAACCCGGCGGGCGATATCGGCGAGGCTCGCGCGCGTCTGGCCGTCCCCGTCGACGACGAGACCGTGGGCGATGGCGAGGGCATGGGTCCCGTCCGGCCGATCCAGCGCCGCGGCGGCCACGGCCAGGATGCGGTGCCGCAGGGCGCGCGCGGCAAGCCAGGCCGCTTCTCCGCCGAGCGAGGCGCCGCGAGAGGCCCAGGCGCCGCCGCCGAAGGGAGCGCCCGACGTGCCCCCGTGCAGCACCCGCACCCGCTCCACGTCCACGCCGACACCGTCTGCCACCACCTGGGCGATCACGGTCTCGATGCCCTGCCCCTGGTCGGTGATGCCCACTTGAACCGTGACGCCCCCATCGGGCTCGAGGCGCACCGTGGCCGTCTCGCGGGACGAGATATGGGCGCCGCCGAGGCCGTAATAGCCGACGCCGGGGGAGGTGAGCTCGACAAACAGCGCGATGCCGAGGCCGAGCCGCTTGCGTCCGCCCGCGCCGCGCTGCGCCACGACCCGCGCCCGCGCTTCGGCCGTGACCTGCCGGATCGTTTCCAGCGCCGCCTGCTGGCCCAGCCGCTCGAAGCGGAAGCCCCCGTGCGACTGGTGGGGAAAGGCGTCGGCGGGAACCAGGTTCAGGGCGCGAATCTCGAAGGGATCGAGGCCAAGGGCCAGGGCGGCCTTGTCCATGAGCGCTTCGGTGAGGGCGCAGGCGATCGGATGGCCGACGCCGCGCAGTTGCCCACTCGGCGGCGTATTGAGGAACATGCAGGTTGCGACGGCGCGGTAATGCGGCACGAGATAGGGCCCGCCACACAGGCGGCTGACCTGGTTGGGCTCCAAAAAGCTGGTTCGCGGATAGACCGAGTAAGCGCCGATGCCGGCGCGGATATCCACCATCATCGCCCGGATCCGCCCCTGGGCATCGACGGCGAGGCGCCCCTGCACGATCTGCCGCCGGGCCTGCGTGTCGCTCATGAACGATTCCAGCCGGTCGGCCACGAACTTCACCGGTCGGCCAAGAAGCACCGACGCCGCAACCGCCGCCATCTCGTCGGGGAAGACATGCAGCTTCAGGCCGAAAGCGCCGCCGACGTCGGGCACGACGACGTTGACGTCGCATTCCGCGAGGCCGAAACACCTCGCCACCACGTCCCGCATCTGGAACGGCGCCTGGGCCGACCAGACGACGTCGAGCCGCTTCATGGCCGCGTCGTAGTCGGCCAGGACGCCGCGGGTCTCCATGGACACGGCGGTGACGCCGGGAAAGTGGAGGGTCTCCTCCACGACGGTCAGGCCCCCGGCTGCGAGCGCCGCAATGGCATCGCCAGCCGTCGTCACGCTGTGGAAGGCGATGTTGTCCGGGTGCTCGGGATGGACGCACGGCGCTCCCGCCTCGCAGGCGGCGGCGAGATCGGTCACGGACGGGAGCGGCTCGTAGGCGATCTCGACGGCATCGCAGCCATCCTCCGCACGGGCGCGGCTGGTGGCCACCACCACCACGACCGGCTCGCCCTGGTAGGTCACCCGCCCCCTCGCCAGGGGGCGCTGGAGGGGCGAGCGCATGCCGGGAGGGCGCTCCAGGACGCCGGACCAGGGGGCACAGACCTGGTCCACCTCCTCCGCGGTCAGCACCGCCACCACGCCGGGCATCAGGCGGGCCGACAGCACATCGATGCCGAGGATGCTGGCATGGGCGTGGGGGCTGCGCACGAAGGCGGCGTGGAGCAGGCCGGGGCGGGTCACATCATCAAGGTAGCGGCCGCCCCCCTCCAGGAGGCGCCGGACCTCGCGCCGGGGCAGCGGGCGGCCGATCGCCGCGCCGTGGGAGGGACGGCCCGTCATGGGTTGCCCTCCCCCGCGGCGGCGATGGCATCGACGATCGCCTCGTAGCCCGTGCAGCGGCAGTAATGGCCGGAAATGGCCTCTCGGATCCCGGCCCGGTCGGGGCAGGGCCCGGTCTCCAGCAAGGTCATCGCCGCCACCAGCATTCCGGGCGTGCAGAAGCCGCATTGCAGGGCGTTGCGGGCGAGAAAGGCATCCTGTAGCGCGGTCAGCCGGCCGGCTTGGGTCAATCCGACCACGGTCTCCACCGCCGCGCCGTCGGCCTGCGCGGCGAGGGTGAGGCAGCCACGCACGGCCAGCCCGTCCAGCAGCACCGTGCAGGCGCCGCATTTGCCCTGCTCGCAGCCCACATGAACATCGGTGGCGCCGCAGCACTGGCGCAGGAAGTCGGCAAGGGACAGTCGCGCCTCGACCCGCTGACGCACCCACTCGCCATTGACCTTGACGGTGATGTCAACCTCGACGCCGCTGCCGACATTCGTGGGGGGATGCTCCATTGCACGGCGATGAGCAGTCATGGGTGATCCTCCCGAACGGACGCGCCCGCCGCCGCGAGAGCGCGCGCCAGCAGGTCCTGGGTCAGGGCAATCCGATACGCGTCCGCGCCGGCGCCGGCACGGGCGGCAAGCTCCACCGGAAGGCCGGCCACCGCGCGAGCGATTGACGGTGCGTCGAACGGTGCTTGCGCGAGGCGCGCCATGGTGTCCTCGGCCAGCACCGCGCGGTCGCCGAGGCCGATGAACACCAGCCGGAGCCCGGCAACGGCACCGCCCGCCGGGGTGCCGACCGCGGCGAGCCCGGCAATGGCGAAATCGCCGCGACGCCGGACGTGCTCGTCGAACCACGACCAGGCGGGTACGGGCCGGGGCACAAGAATGGCCCGCAGAAGCTCCCCGGGACGCAGCGCGGTCTGGAACACCCCGCGTAGGAAATCAGCCACCGGCACCTGCCGCACCCCATCCCGCCACGCGAGCTCGAGGCGCGCATCGAGGGCCAGCAGGGATCCCGCCGTCTCCGCCGACGGATCGGCGTGGCACAGGCTCCCGCCCAGCGTGCCGCGATTGCGAACCGCAGCATTGGCGACATGCGGCAACGCCAGCCGCAGCAGCGGAACATGGATGGAGGCGGGATCGGCAAGGAAGGCCGCATAGGTCGTCGCGGCGCCGATGCGGACATGGTCGCTCTTCACCTCGACACCCTTCAGGGCGGCGATGCGGCTGAGGTCCACCAGCGCGCTGGGGGCGGCGAGGCGCATGTTCATGGTGGGCAGCAGGCTCTGGCCGCCGGCCAGCACCTTGGCGTCGGGACCGAGCGTCGCGAGAAGCTCAAGGGCCTCGGCGAGGTCGGGCGGGCGGTGAAGGGCGAACGGCGCGGGCTTCATGGCCGGCGCGGTCCGCTCGCGGTGGCGCGTGCCATCTCAGCGCGCCAGTCCCAAAGCGAGCGCCGCGGCGCCCGTGGCGGCGATGCCGACAGCAATGCCGGTGAGGAACGCCGTCGCTACCCGCACGGGCACAAGCATGTCCCCTTGGTGCACGGATGTGGGAGGGGCCGCAGCCGTGGTTCCGACGGCGGAGGTGGCCGGGGGAGCGGCGGGCCTGGGCGGCGGGGCGAGGGGACGGGCGTCACCGCCCAGCTCCCGCGCAAAAGCGCCGAAGAAGTCGTCGGCGAGCGACTTCGCCACCGACTGGATCAGCCGCCCGCCGACCATGGCAACCTTGCCGCCGATGTCCGCCTCGGCCCGATAGGTGAGGACGGTGCTGTCCGGCCCCGCACCGGCGTCGAGCAGGATTTCCGCGCCGCCGCGAGCAAAGCCGGCGAGACCACCGTTGGCCCGGCCGTTGAGCACGTAGCGGGACGGCGGGTCGGCCTCGGCCCGGTGCAGATCCCCCTTGAAGGTGGTGGAGATCACGCCGATGCGAGCGACGACCGTCGCCGCGAAGCTGTCCGGCCCCGTCGCCGTCAGGGCGGTGCAGCCCGGAATGCAGCGCGCCAGGACGTCGGGATCGTTCAGGCTCGCCCAGACCCGCTCGCGCGGGGCCGGGATCAGGTAGGAGCCGGTGAAGACGAGCGCCATGGCTAGTTGCCCCCGCCGCGCCGCCAGGGCAGGAAGGTGCGCTCGCACAGCCCCACCAGGCTGGCGAAGGTGAAGCCGAGCAGGGCGATGATGACCAGCCCCACGTACATCTGCTCCACCCAGAACACGGTCCAGGACCACCAGATGCGGAAGCCGAGCCCTTCCGTCGCACCGACGAATTCGGCGGAGACGAGCAGGATCAGCGCCACGCCGGTGGCGAGCCGCAGCCCGGTGAAGATGCCCGGCAGCGCGCCGGGCAGCGCCACGGTGAGGTAGACCTTCCAGCCCGGGATCTTCAAGTTCTTGGCAACATCGAAATATATCTTGTTGATATTCTGGACGCCGCCATAGGTGTTGATCGCCATGATGAAGAAGACGCCTATGGCGACGATGGCGTATTTCGAGGCCTCGCTGAGGCCGAAGATGAGCATGATCAGCGGTAGAAGCGCGATCTTGGGCAGCGGGTAGAGCATGCTGATGAGCGGCGAGATCATCCGCTCGGCCAAAGACGAGAGACCCATCAGCAGGCCCACCGCCGCGCCCGGCACTGCGCCGATCACGAAGCCGACCATGAGGCGGACGACGGAGACGCGCAGGTCGAGCCAGAACTGCTCGGTCATCACCATCTCGGCGAACTTGGCGAAGATGGCGGAGGGAGCAGGAAAGAAGCGCGTCTCCACGAGGCCGAGGCTGGCCACGGCCTGCCAGACCACGAGCACGATGACGGGAGAGATCCAGGATTGATACTTCATCTGAGTGCCCTACCGGTCTTTGCGCGCGGCCATGACTTCCTCACCCAGGAGGTCCCACAGCCGGCCGTAGAGCTGGCCGAACTCGGGAGTGCTCTTGAGAGTGAGGAGATTGCGCGGACGCTCGAATGGAATATCGATCGTTTCCTTGATGCGGCCGGGGGCCGCCGACATCACCGCGACCCGGTCGCCCAGCAGGATGGCCTCGTCGAGGCTGTGGGTGATGAACAGGACCGAGATCTTGTTGTCCTCCCACAGGCGCTCGACCTCCTGCTGGAGCAGCAGCTTGTTCTGCTCGTCCAGGGCGGCGAACGGCTCGTCCATGAGCAGCAGCTCGGGATGGGCGGAGAAGGCGCGCACGATGGAGAGCCGCTGCTTCATGCCGCCCGAAAGCTGGTGCGGGTAGAAGTCGCGGAATTTCGACAGCCCGCAGCGCTCAAGGAAATAGTCCACGCGCCGCTGGCTCTCGGCGCCGTTCCACAGGCCCAGCATGCGCACGGCATAGGTGGCGTTGCGTTCAACCGTGAGCCAGGGAAAGACCGATTCCTGCTGGAACACGATGGCGCTGGTGGGGCGCCGGGAATCCTCCACGCGCACGCTCACGGTTCCGGAAGAGGGCTGGTCGAGCCCTCCCAGCATGCGCAGCAAGGTCGACTTGCCGCACCCGCTCGGGCCCACGAGGCAGAGGAACTCGCCGGCGCGGATCTCCAGGTTGATGTCGGCCAGCGCGTGGAAGACCTGCCGATTGACGGAGAATGTCCGGCACACGTCGCGGATGGAAACCTTGGGGGCGGCTGTGGGCGAGGTCATCCGAGCGGTGGCATCGAGGGGGATCGTCCGGGAGGCCTCAGCGGGCATGGGCGCGCTCCAGGAAGCTGGTGTCGGTGACCGCCGCAAGGTTCGGCATCTTGGGGATCAGTTTTTGTGCGGCGTAGAAATCGAGCTGTTCCTGGAGGCTGGGAAGGTTCACCTTCTGGCCGTCGGTCGTCAGCTGCCAGCTCATGCGCTCGTACATCTTCGGATCCTTCACCGGCAGGCTCTTCTGCATGATCGCGGCGACCTCCACTGTGCGCGCCGGATCGGTGAGGACGCCCCGCATGTACTGCATGGACTTCACCAGGCCGCGCATGAAGCGCTCCCCGAGATCGCGGTCCCTGGTCGCCAGGCGCGGCCCGTAGATGGTCACGCCGAGCTGGAGGTTCGGGAAGGCTTCCGTGTGGTTGAGGAGCAGGCGGGCGACTCCCATTTCCCGGGCCTGGGTGACGAAGGGCTCGGTCATGTTGGCGGCGTCGATGGCGCCATTGGCGAGCGCGGCCACCATGTCCGGATACGGCATGTTGACCAGCCGGACGTCCTTCTCGGTGAGGCCCGCGGACTTCAGGATGCGCACCGCCGCCTGATGCGTGTAGACGCCCACCGCGGTGACTCCGATGGATCGGCCTTTGAGGTCCGCCACGGTCTTCACCTTGCCGCTGGCCATCAGCTCCTCGCGCACCAGCAGCCCGTGCGGCGCGGTGCCCGGCACCAGGGAGATGTAGTCGGCGACGATCTTCATATCGACGCCCGAGGCGATCGCATTGAACAGGGACGCGGTGGCCGAGCTCAGGATGACGTCGACGGTGCCGGTGGAAAGGGCCGGGATCTGCTCCGCCCCCGAGCGGAAGTAGACCGGCTCCACATCCACCCCGTATTCCTTGAAGAAGCCCTTTTCGACACCCACCACCAGCGGGTTGCCGATCATCAGCAGGCCGACCTTCACCGTCTGGGCGGTCGCGGGAGCGGCGAGCAAGACACATGCGGCGAACAAGGCAGCCAGACGGCTCCAGACTCTCATTGGCGTTCCTCCTTGGGCGGGCTTTCGCCTCGTTTTGGCTGGCATGGGCACACGCCGGGGCTCACCAGCGCCCGGCCGGGCGGGCGCGGCTTCCAGTCCCCCGAATGCCGCTCCGCCGGTCCGGTGGCCGGCGCGCAGCGCGCCTATTCGGCGGCGGGTGCGTCGTAGATCTTGTTGATCAGCTCGCCCGCGAGGTTGAAGGCGGGCAAGCCGCGGAACAGGAAGGCGAGCGCGGCCACGTCGTGGAGCTCGCGCTTGGTCGCGCCAGCCCGGATGGCGCCGCGGGCATGGTATTCGGCTGCGGGAGCGACGTGCGACAGCAGGATGCCGAACAGGATCAGCTGGGAAACCTTGGTCTCCATGGATTCGGGGTACATGGCGCGCGTGCGCAGGGCCTCCACCAGATCCAGGAGCTCGGGATCGCACTCTCGCTCGACCCGCAGCCGGTGCTGAATGCGGGGCGGGACGAATCCGATCAGGTCCACATAGATGTCTTCGTAGGCGGGGGCGTTTCCAGACATGACAGGGCTCTTGCCTCGGGCCGGTTGTTGGGGGCGTCGGTGCGCTCCAGGCACGAGGCAAGCTAGAATCACGCAAGATCGATGTAAAGATATTTTATCGATGATTTTTAGCTTTATATTATTTATTGATTTTTATCGTGCATGGTGCATGCTTAGGCAAATTTGCCGCATTTCAGGACCCCATGATGGCGAGACCCGAAACCAGCAGTCCCGACACGTCCACGCTGTCCCAGCAGGCGTACAGCCTGCTTCATCATGACATTCTTGTCGGCGCCCTGGCGGCGGGCAGCAAGCTGCGGATCGATGCGCTCAAGACGCGCTACGGCATCGGCCCGACCCCATTGCGAGAGGCCCTGTCGCGCCTTGCCGCCGACGGCTTCGTGGAAAGCGAGGAGAACAAGGGCTTCAGCATTCCCCCCCTGAGCCTGAGCGAGCTGCGGGACGTCACCGATCAGCGCAAGCTGGTGGAATGCACGGCGCTGCGCCGCGCCATCGAGCGGATGGACGATGACTACGAGGCGCGGGTCGTGGGCGCCTACCACAAGCTGAAGCGTCTCGATGAAACGCTCGCGACGTCCGACGACGAGGCTCTCGCCCGCTGGGAGGAGCGCCACCGGGCCTTCCATCGGGCCCTCATCGAAGGCGCCGGATCGCGCTGGCTCTCCAAGTTCCAGAGCGTCCTCTACGATCAGGCGGATCGCTATCGCAGGCTTTATTTTCGCAGCGCGCGCCTGCCGCCGCAGGTGGCGACGGACCACCAGGAAATCCTCGACGCGACCCTCGACCGCGATGCCGAGCGGGCCTGCGCCCTGCTCGACCGCCATATCGAGCGGGTGTTTGAGATCGCCTCGAAATCCCCTGTCTTCACCCAGGCGCTCTGCGACTGACCAATCCGCGAGGCCCGTCGGCGACGCCGCCGGGTGCGAGGGGCCCCTGCCCTCCTTGCGCGCCCGCCGGGCAGCGTTCGTACGGGTGGTGACGCAGAAATCCGTCAGCCTCGCCGTTCGAATTGCGCCGTCCGTTTGATCAAGGCCCTGGGTTCGTCGACTCGAAACCCAAACCGCTCTTCCCCAAGCCGGCCTCCCCACGCCGCCTGTCAGATCTTGCTGCCATGCTCATGGCCCGACCAAGTCGGGCACGGGCTTGAGCTAGTCCGAATGTGTCGAGGCGCCGTCGCTCCCGGCGGCGGCCACGGCGACCACCACCAGCACCTCCGCCTGCTGGCCGCCGAGACTGACCAGTTCATGGCGCTCTTCGCCCGCGAAATAGAGGCAATCGCCCTTTTCCATGATGAACTCTTGCGTCCCGAGCTTCACCGCGATGGTGCCGGAGACGACGAACAGCATCTCCTCGCCGCCATGGGACCATTTCGGGCTCGCCTTGCCCCCGCTGGCCATGGGCGGCCGGAACAGGAACGGCTCCATCACCTTGCGCGCGCGACCGGGCGCAAGGGACACGAAACTGCCCGCACCGCCTGCGCCGGTGGCGTCCGCCGCCCGCTGCAGCGTGTAACGTGGGCTGGGCGTCGCATTGAGATCGAAGAGCTCAGCCACATGCACGTCGAGCGCCGCCGCCACGCGCAGGAGCGCCGCGATGGACGGCGTTTTCAAGCCGCGTTCCACAAGCGAGAGGTAGCCACGCGTCAGCTCGCTCATGGCGGCGAGGCGATCCAGCGTCAGGCTGCGCTCGACGCGGAGCTTGCGCAGGTTCTGGCCAAGACGATCTGGCTTTGCGACGTCGAGCACTCAATTCTCCGCTCACCTCTGCGCAACCGCGGCTGCGCGTCCGTCCTTAAACTCGTTCCAGCTGAGCAACGCAATCACCCGAGATCACGGCGCGCGAGCAGGGAAGGACGGCCACGTTAATCCCACCTAGATACAGCTTCTTGATCAGAATACATCCACTGGTAAACAACCGTCTGTGCGGAAATTTCGTGCCCGAAACGCTGAAGGATTGGGCGAAAAGCGTCAAAAACCGTCATTTCATCTAAATTTTTTGACCCATCGCCCAGGAAATGAGCAGCAGGCGGGATCGCGCAAAAATACGGCTATTGATTTCCATCAGTAAACTTGCTTGGCTTTGCGAGTAGCTCGCAACTACGGCGCCAAACAGGAACGAGGGGAATCTGCATGGCCAATTTGAACATCACCCGCCGCGGTCTGCTGGGAGCTGCGGCGATGGGCGCGGGCATCTGCCTGCTGCCGCGCAACGTCCTTGCCGCCCCGCACGTCACGTTCGGCGTGGCGAGCCTCGACGTCTCCTACGCCTTCATCTACGCCGCCTTGAAGAAGGGCTATTTCGTCGAGGCCGGCCTCGACGTGGAACACCTCAACTCCCAGAGCGGTCCGCGCACCAAGCAGATGCTTTCCGCCGGGCAGATCTTCGCCGCCGCGACCGGATCGAGCGATTCCGTCGCGCTGACCATGGCCGGCAAGCCCTCCGTCCTGGTGTGCTCGTTCGAGCGCCGGCCGGCGCTGGCGAATATCGTGGTCAGCAAGGCCGCCTACGACGCCGGCGTGCGCAGCGTGAAGGATCTCGCCGGGCGCAAGATCGGCGTCACCCAGCCCCAGTCGCTCACATGGCTACTGGGCGTCGCCATCACCGAGGCGGCCGGACTGAAGGGCAAGGTGGATTTCCGCCCCCTGGGCGACTTCACCACCATGCTTGGCGCGGTGAAGGCGGGCTCGGTGGACGGCTGCATCGCCTCCTTCTCCATGCTCGATGCCGCCGAGGCCGAGGGCTGGGGCATGCCGATCTTCCGTGCCTATGACGACGCCGACTGGAACTCCGCCTTTAAGGGCGACCTTCCGGGCGTCGGAGTCTACGTGCTCAAGGACACCCTCGAGGAGAAGCGGGCCGAGGTGCAGAAGCTGGTCGACGGCCTGGTAAAGGGCACGGACTGGGTGAAAGCCGCCTCCCCCGAGGAGATCGCCGAGCTGGTGAAGACGGACTTCCTGCCCACGACCCCGCTCCCCGCGCTCGTGAGCGCAGCAAAGAAGTTCAAGGCCACCTGGAATTTCGACAATACCTACACGCCGAAAGCCTATGCCGACCTCATGGCGGTCATGGGCGAGGGGCGCATGTATCCCACGGCCGACCTCGCGGCGCGGGCCAAATTTGCCGACCTCGTCGACAATTCCTTCGTCCTCAAGGCGCGGGGCAAGGCGTGATGCGCGTCATGATCCGCCTCGACGGCGTCGGCAAGACCTACAGCTCCAAGGCCACGCGCCACACCGCCATCGGCAGCGTCTCCCTCGAAATTGCGCAAGGCGAATTCGTCTGCGTGGTCGGCCCCTCCGGGTGCGGCAAGAGCACCCTGCTCAACATGATCGCCGGCTTCCAGCCGGCGACCGCCGGTGCGATCACCGTGAACGGCGTGCCGGTGCAGCCGGGTGCCGTGCCCCAGGGCTTGGGATACCTGTTCCAGAAGGACACGGTGCTGCCCTGGCTGACCGTGGAGCAGAACGTCGGCCTGGGCCTGCGTTTTGCCCACCTTCAGCCCGACCGCATCGCCGAGAAGGTGCAGGGCCTGCTCAAGCTCGCCAACCTCGAGCCGTATGCGGGCTACTTCCCCTATCAGATATCCGGCGGCATGCGGCAGCGCACCGCGCTCCTGATGACGCTCGCCTGCGATCCCCAGGTGCTGCTGCTCGACGAACCCTTCGGTGCGCTCGATTCACACACCAAGATCAACCTCCACCGCGAGCTGCACGAGATCTGGCGGCAGCTCGGCCAGACCATCGTCATGGTCACGCACGACCTCGACGAAGCGGTAGCGCTGGCCGACCGCGTCATTGTCCTCTCGGGCCCGCCGAGCCGGGTGCTTCTCGACCACCCTATCGACATCCCCCACCCGCGCGATCCTTACGCCGTGCGCGAGACCGATGCCTTCGGCCAGCACCTCAAAGCCATCTGGGCGGTGCTGGGACGCGAATACCAGCGCACGCCCGACGGCACGCGGTCCGTCACCGGAGCCGCCGCATGAGCAGCACAATGGAAAGCCTTCACACGCCGCTGGCGCCCCCGGCGGCCCCGCCCGCCCGCCACGCCGGCTTGAGCGACGATGCTCGCGTCCGGATCTACCAGCTTGTCCTGCTCGCCCTGTTCCTCGGCTTGTGGGAAGGGCTCACGCGCGTGCCTTACCTGATCAAGAACACCTTCCTCGACCCGTTCTTCATCAGCCGCCCCTCGCTCATCGCCGAGCAATTGTGGGCATGGACCTTCGGCGCCCAGGCCGGCTTCCTCATGCCCCACCTCGCCTCGACCCTTGGGGCGACGCTCCTCGGCCTGGCGGTCGCCGGGGTGACAGGCTTCGCCGCCGGCCTGGTGCTCAGCCAGAACCCCATCCTCGCCCGGACGCTGAACCCCTTCATCGTCTGCTGCAACTCGCTGCCGCGCATCGCCATGGTGCCGCTCATCACCATGATGTTCGGCCTCGGCCTGCTGGCGAAGGTGGTCACGGTCTGGTTCGTGGTGTTCTTCCTGATCTTTTTCAACACCTTCAAAGGCTCGTTGTCGGTGGAGAAGCACATCCTGCAATTCTGCCAGACGCTGGGCGGATCGCCGCGGCAGATCCTGTGGAGCGTGCGCGTGCCGAGCGCGCTGGCCTGGACCTTCGCCGCGCTGCCCAATGCCATCTCCTTCTCCCTGGTCGGGGTGGTGATCGCCGAATTCGTCGGCACCACCACGGGCATGGGCTACCTGATCGTCTCCTCCCTCTCCACCCTGAACGCCAGCGAGATGTTCGCCGCCATCACCGTGCTCGGCCTGTGCGGCGTCGGCCTCGTCTCCCTCGCCGAACGCCTGGAGCGACGCCTGCTGCGCTGGTCGCCCCAGTTCAACGAACGCTGAATGCTGATCGGAGCCGCAAAATGAGCGAAACCACGCCGGACGCCATCGACTATTATTTCTGGATCAATTCCGACTGGGCTTACTTCGGCAATCCGCGCCTGAAAGCCATGGGCGAGCGCTACGGCCTGCCGATCAACTACTACCCGGTGGACATCGGCGCGGTCTATGCCCGCACCGGCGGCATCAAGCTGCCGCTGCGCTCCAAGGAGCGGCGCGACTACCGCTTCCTGGAGATGCGCCGCTTCCGCGACATCCTCGGCATGCCCATCAATCTCGAACCAAAACACATGACTCAGTCGGTGGAGATCCCTTCGCGCTTCGCCATCGCCGCCATGCACATGGGCCTTCGGGCCCACGACCTCGTGCACGCCATCATGACCGCCCTGTGGGTGGAGGAGAAGGACATCGAGGACGCGGCGACCCTCGTCGCCATCGCTAACGGCCTCGGTCTCGACGGCGCAGCCATCCTCGCCCGCTCCAAAGGGAAGGAGGCCGCCGGGCAATATTACCGCAACACCGACGAAGGCATCGCCAACGGCATGTTCGGCGCACCGTTCTATGTCTTCCGCGGCGAGGGCTTCTGGGGCCAGGACCGGCTGGAGATGCTGGACGCGACCATCTCCCGCGCCCTCGGTAAGCCTGCCGCGCTCGCCGACCTGAAGGCGGCGTCGTGATCCGCCGCATCGGGGGCGGCCCCCGCCTTTCCGCCGCCACCGTCCACGGTGGCCTCGTCTACGTCTCGGGGCACGTGCCGGACGACCTGTCCACCGGCGTCGAGGACCAGGCGCGGCAGGTGCTCGCCAAGATCGACGCCATCCTCGCCGAGGCGGGGACCGACAAGGCCCGCATTCTGACCGCGACCGTGTGGCTGCCGGCCATCGGCGACTTCGCCGCCTTCAACACGGTGTGGGACGCCTGGGTTCCGCCCGGCGAGGCGCCGGCGCGCGCCTGCGTCGAGAGCCGGCTCGCCCACCCGGGCATCAAGGTGGAAATCGGCTGCATCTCGGCTTTGCCCGACGGCTGACGAGACATCGGCCAATGAGAGGAACAGCAACCGCCCGGCCGTGAAGAAGCCGGGTGGAACGGAGCAGTGCGCGCCTGGGCCTTCCAAACCTCCATGGGGATACTCACATGACCGTCACGGAACACATGGGCCTTTCCACCCCGAAACTACAGGCGTCGGAGATGCGCCGGATCGTCTGGTCGTCGGTGATCGGCACGGCCGTGGAATGGTATGACTTCCTCATCTACGCGGTGGCTACCGCGCTCGTCTTCAACAAGCTGTTCTTCCCCACGCAAGACCCTGCAATCGGCACGATCGCCGCCTTCGGCACCTATGCGGTCGGCTATCTCGCCCGCCCGCTCGGCGCCGTCATCTTCGGCCATTTCGGCGACAAGCTCGGTCGCAAGGCCATGCTGTCCACCACCATCATCATCATGGGGCTTGGCACCTTCTGCATCGGGCTGCTGCCCACCTACGAGCAGATCGGCGTCGCCGCGCCCATCCTGCTGGTGCTGCTGCGGTTCGTGCAGGGCATCGGCATCGGCGGCGAATGGGGCGGCGCGGTGCTGATGGTGGTGGAGAATGCCCCGAAGGAAAAGCGCGGCTTCTTCGGCTCCATGGTGCAGGTGGGCAACCCCATCGGCAACCTCGCCGCCCTCGGCGTGTTCGCCATCGCCTCCCAGTTGCCGGAACAGGATTTCCTCGGCTGGGCGTGGCGCATCCCGTTCCTGTTGTCCATCGTGCTCATCGGCGTCGGCCTTTTCATCCGCCTGAAGCTGCACGAAACGCCCGCATTCCGCCAGGTGAAGGCCAGGCACGACGTCGCCGCCATGCCGGTGGCCGAGGTGTTCCGCGACCATAAGAAGACCTTCTTCACCGCCGTGGGCCTCAAGATCGCGGAAATCTCCTACGCGTCCATCGCCGCGGTCTTCATCCTGTCCTACGCCACCCAGCATCTGGGCATGACACGCTCCACCATCCTCAACGGGGTGATGCTCTCCTCGTTCGTGGCGCTGTTCTCCATCCCGGCCTTCGGCTGGCTCTCCGACCGCTTCGGCCGGCGCACCCTGTTCTTCCTGAGCTGCCTGTTCTGCGCCGGCTTCGCCTTCCCCATGTTCGCGCTGCTGGAGACGCGGGACCCGGTGATCGTCTCCCTCACCGTCGTCGTCGCCATATCGTTCGGCCAGATGGTCATGTTCGGCGTGGGCGCGCCCTTCTACTCGGAGCTGTTCACCGCCCGCCTGCGCTACAGCGGCGCTTCGCTCGGCTTCCAGATCGGCGCGGCCATCTCCGGCGGCCTCACGCCGGTGGTCGCGGCCTCCCTGATGGCCTGGAGCGGCGGCGCCACCTGGCCGGTGTCGCTCTTTCTCATCTTCTGCGCGCTCGTCACCGCGATCGCCACCTGGGCCGCGCCCGAGACCGCCGGCAAGGAACTCACCTGACCAAATCCGGGGCGGCCACGAAGCCGCCCCTTCTCCCCAGCCCTGAGGAAAAAGTTCATGGACGTGCAAAGCCTCATCGCGAGCCCGGCCGAGGGGTCCCCACCCGTCTCCCTCAGCTTCGTCGGCGTCGTGCGCTTCCTCCACATCACCCCACGCGCCTTTCTGCCCATGCGCGCCATGCCGGCGATCACCCTGGTGGCCGGCAGAGGCATCGAGGGCGACCGCTACATGCTCGGCCGCGAGGAGGGCTTCTATTCCGACCGCCCCGAGGAGGGCCGGCAGATCACCCTGTTCGAGATCGAGACGCTGGAAGCGCTGAGGCGCGATGCCGGCATCGACCTGCGCCCCGAGGACCATCGCCGCAACGTGACCGTGGAGGGCGTGCCCCTGAACCATCTCGTCGGGCGGCGTTTCCGCCTGGGCGAGACGCTTCTGGAGGCCACGCGCCTCTCGGTGCCCTGCCGTCATATCGAGGAGATCACGGGCAAGGCCATTTTCGACCCGCTCATCAACCGCTCCGGCCTCAATTGCCGCATCCTCAGCGGCGGCGAGGTGCGCGTGGGTGACCTGGTGCAGAACCTGTGATGACCCCCCGCAACATCCGCACGGTGGTGACAACCCGCATCCCGGCGGGCCGGGACGTGGTGGCCTTCGTCCTGCAGGATCCTGACGGCTGGGAACTGCCGCCGTTCCGCCCCGGCGCCCATGTGGATCTGTACCTGCCTGGAGGGCTGGTGCGGACCTATTCGCTCGTCAACGCCCCGGCTGAGAACGACCGCTACATGATTGCGGTGAAACGCGAGGCGGCTGGGCGCGGCGGCTCCCGCCTGCTGTGCGACGCCATCGAGGCCGGCGACGAGATCGGCGTCGGGCTTCCGCGCGGGGGTCTACGGCTGGGGCCGGAGCCCCAGGTCTTCATCGCTGGAGGCATCGGCGTCACCCCGTTCCTGTCGGCGGCATCCGCCCTGCTCCGGGCCGGCCGCAGCGACTTCATGCTCCACGTCATCGCCCGCGGCGCACCGCCGCTTGCGAATCTGATTTCCCCCCTCGTTGCCGCGGGGTAGCCCGCATCCACGACACGCGCGCGGCTCCCCGCCCCTCGCTCGATGCATTCCTTGCGCCCCATGCGGGGCAGGCCTCCGCCTCCTGCTGCGGCCCGCAGGCGCTCGTCACCGGCTTCGAGGCTGCGACCGCGCATTGGCCGGCGCACAGGGTCCATGTGGAGCGCTTCGTCGCCCCTCCCATGACCCCGCCGCCGGACGCACGATCTTACCGGCTCGTGCTCGCGCGCAGCGGGGAGGAAATCGAGGTCGAGGCGGGCGCGAGCATGCTGGACAAGCTGACGGCCCACGGCATCGCCATCCCCCACTCATGCTGCGGCGGCATTTGCGGCCTGTGCAAGGTGGGCTGGATCGAGGGCGAGCCCCTGCACCGGGATCGGAGCCTCAGCCCGGATGAACGCCGGAAAAGCCTCCTGGCTTGCGTTGCGTTGTCCGCCGGCCCGCGCCTGGTTGTAGACCTGTAGCGCGACCGGCTGCCTTCCGCACGGGCCACCCTCATCCTCAACCGGGGGCAGGAGGCGGCGCGCCCCCTGCCCCACCCGACTGGCACCGGGACGTCGGCCTCGCCGATCACGATGGGGATCCGGTGATGATGCGGTCAGCAGGCGCGGGAAGCGGGCCGCGCGGTTCGGCCAAGACGCCGTGCGAAACACCATGCTTCGGTCGCGCAGGCAGATCGCCACATCGATGGACGGGCGCTGACGTTACAAGGGAACCCGCTCGAAGCGCGCTGCGAGTTCGGCGTTCTGGCTCACGACCGCCAAGTCCGGCGGTATCGGTCCCTTCATCCGGGCGTCGATGTCTTCGGCGCGAATTTCGGGAAGAACCTGCGGAAACACCGGGCCACCGATTGGATCGCCGGCCTTCAGCCCGTGCGGCCAGGGGACCTGCAACTCCTGGCCGGTGGGCGTGAAGCGCGCATCGTCGCCGCACCAGCGCGTCGCAATCGCGCGCCGGTTCTGATTTCCCGCCGGCCGTCCGCGGGCGCCATGGAGCGTTAATGCGTGAAAGATGACCGCGTCGCCCGGCCGCATGTCCCAACTGGCGATCTGGTAGTCTTCGCGCGCACCGTCGAAATCGGGCGTTGGGCCGAGCGGCGCGACCGACTTGACGATGCCGCCAACCCCGAGGGGCCGATATCGCTGAGACCAACGATGAGAGCCCACGACGAACTCGAGAGCGGATTCGGCTGTCGTCACAGGGTCGACGGACGTCCACACCGAGGCAATCTGGTCGCCACTCAACGGGAAGAAGGTAAAGTCGTGATGCCACGGTGTGCGTTCGCCATTGTGGGCTTGCTTGACGAAGATCTGGTCGCAGAACAGATTGATCCGCTCCGAGCGCAAGACCTGTTTGACGGCGTGGGCCGTCGGGGCGAACAGGGAAAAGTCCCGCAGCCTGTCGTTCGTATGCCACGTATAGGCGTCCGCGCGAAAGCGCGGGTCTTTCGCTGCTTCCGCACCATCATCCCGAAGCCCGCAGATTTCGTTGAGGGCCTCCCGGACTGTCGAGATCCATTTCTCGGAATAAAAGTCGCGGACGATGATGACTCCATCGCTCCAGAACCGATCGATCTCGGTTTCGGACAACACGCGGGAAGGGGGTTCAGGTATCAGCATTGCTTGCTATCCCAGACTCCAGGAATGGCCCATGGACGGTGCGCCCATGGGCTGTCGTGCAAATCTACCAGCCAGGCTGCGGATCATTCAGCCGAGGCATTGTGGCGCGGCTTCATCGCCAGCACGCTGAGGAACGAAATGAGGGAAACGGCCGCCAGATAGAGGCCAACCGGGACGGCCGAGCCGAATTGGCCGAGCAGGGCGGTCGCGACGATCGGAGCGATACCGCCGCCGATTGCGCCTCCGATATTGGCGCACATCGACAGGCCGGTGTAACGCACCTCGACCGGGAACAAATTGGCGAAAAGGGAGGCCTCCGGCGCGTACATGATCGGGTAGAGGATGCCGAGGGCAAAGACGATTGCCAGCCAGACCAGCTCAACCCTTCCGGTTTCGATAAGCAGGAACAGTGGAACCGCGCTGATCATCAGAAGAAGCGTTCCGGCGTTGAACACCATCCGCTTGCCGAATTTGTCGCTCAGGATCCCGCAGACCGGCATCAGGAGGAACATGATGACGGCACCGACGGTCGTGGCGTTCAAGACCTCGCTGCGGGGCAGCTGGAGCTTTCCGGTTGCGTAGGAAAGGACAAATATCGCAAACAGCCAGAAAAGCGTGATTTCGCCGAGCTTCGCGGCCGTTCCCAGAACCACGGCCCCAAGATGCTTGGAAAAGACGCGAGCGATTGGGATCTGGACAACGCCACCAGTCGCGCTCAGCTTCTTGAAGCTCGGCGATTCATTGACCTTCCTGCGGATGAAAAAACCGACAAAAACGAGGACGAAGCTCGCAATGAACGGCAACCGCCACCCCCATGCCTCGAATTGATCTGCAGGCAGCAGCCCGACCAGGGAGAAGGCGACGCTTGACAGGATCAGAGCGGCTGGACACCCCATCTGCGGCAGGCTTCCAAACAATCCTCCTCGCCGCGAGGGCGCATGTTCGACCGCCATCAGGACGGCGCCGCCCCATTCCCCGCCAAGCGCGACACCTTGGCAAACCCGGATGAGAAGAAGCGCGATCGGCGCCAGAATGCCAATCTGATCATAGGTGGGGAGTACACCAATCACCCCGGTGGGAATTCCCATCAGAAGCAGGCCAGCGACGAGCATTTTCTTGCGGCCGATGCGGTCCCCGAAGTGACCGAAGAGAATGGCGCCGAAAGGTCGCGCAAAGAGCCCGACGGCGAATGTCGTCAAGGCCAACAACGTTCCCACCGCCGGATCGAAAGAGGGAAAATAAACCTTGCTGAAAATCAGGGCGCTGGCAGTTCCGAAGATAAAGAAATCATACCATTCGATGGTTGTCCCGATCATGGTGGAGCAGGCCACCAGGGTTCTCGAAGAAGCAGGCGCCATATCCCGCTCAAGGTCCACTACATGTGAAGCGTTTGACATAAACTTCCCCTTCTGAATGTCATATCGTTGATCGTCTCGGGGCACCGCCCGATGAATCGAGTCGATGCCCCCGTTTTGTTGGTCCGCTTCTTCGAGCAGATTTAGGAAAATTCTGACACGATAAATTTACATGTCAATTTGACATGTCAAAAATTGCCCGACAGGGGCGATTTTTGGCCGCCTTTCTGCCTGTCAGGGCGCTGTCGAGCGAAGTGAATTCCGGTTCGCGCAGCTGACAGGCGTCGAAATAACGAGTTAAGGCGCCTCCGGCGAACAGGAGTCCACCTGAATTGCTTTAGGTGAGCGACGCCAGAAGACTTTCGAGCTCGTCCCGCTCCGCCGAACCCATGGGAGATTGCGGCAGAACTGGTTCTCCGACATCATACCTTTGGATGATCAGGCCCGCCTTGATGCAAGCGGCCAGATTGAAGCGATTGAAGACCTCGTTGACCCGCCAGAGCTTGGCTTGGAGGGCGAGTGCCCGCTCCCAATCCTTTGCCATGCAGAGATCATACAACCGGACGCATTGCTCCGGAATCAGGCAGGCCGGCCCCGCCATCCAACCACGCCCCCCAATCAGCAAAACGGCGGCAGGAATGTGCGAGGAGGCGGCAAAGACGTCGATCTTGCCACGACAGCGCTCCAGGATGGAAAGCAATCGCCCGGTATTCGACGAGGCATCCTTGATGTACCGAATACGGTCGTGCCCGGCCAGACGCTCGATCAGGTCGAGACTGAGATCGGTTCGCTGAAAGCTCGGGTTGGTATAGATGACGATGGGAACCTCGACCGCATCGGCAATCGCACGGAAATAGCCCTCGATCTGCGGTTCGGTCAGGGGAAAGTAAGAGTCGATGACAGCAATGATGCCATCCACGCCAAGCTTTTCGTATGTCCTTGCCATATCGACCGCTTCGTCGGTGGAAGTCGACGATACGCCGGCAATCACCGGGACCCGTTTGGCCGCGGCCTCCACCACCGTTCGCACGACATCGATCTTCTGCAAGCGATTGAGATAGGCAAATTCACCGGTCGACCCGAGGGCGGCGAGACCATGCACGCCTTTGCCAATGAGATCGTCGCTCAGTCGTCCCAGAACCGCGCGGCGAACAGTTCCATCGCCGTCAAGGGGTGACACGATATAGGGAAAGACGCCTTGGAAGTGAAACATTGATCAATCCACCCCAGCCAGTGTCACTGGACTAACGTTTTAAGTTGGAAGGTGACATCCGCCGCGCATGCCGGATCCAACAGTGTCTGCGCGGCGATCAACCGGCGCGCGACCATGTGATCGGCGGACTGATTAACTGATTCGACGGCGATCAGGCGGTCGTCGCGGAAGCTGAAGACCGAGAACGTGTTCTCCTCGGGCGATCCGCGCACAACGTGACGGTCGCTCCCCCCGGTGAGGCCGGCGATTTGAAGCTTGTCCAGACCCTGGTCGCTCCAGAACCATGGCAGCGCCGAATAGGGAAGGGCCTTGCCGGTAAGCTTCCGGGCGACGCTGCGTGCCTGGTCATTGGCATTTTGAACACTTTCCAGGCGAACCGGATGCGACGCATAGGAGGTCGGGAAACGCGTGCAGTCACCAATCGCCGAGATGCAGGGGTCGGATGTCGTCAAATACCTGTCGACGACGATTCCATCGTCGGTGGCCAGACCCCCGGCATCGGCAAGCTCGGTATTGGCCACAACCCCGATACCGGCGACGATGAGATCGGCTTCAACCACCTCCCCGCTCGCAAGCCGCAGGCCGCACACCGTCCCCTCTTTCCGGAGGATGTCCGAAATCGTGGCGGCAAACCGAAACTGAACGCCCGCCTGGAGATGGCGCCTCTCAAAGTAGGTCGAGATCTCGTGCGACGCGGTCCGTGCCATCGCCCTGTCAGCAAGGTCAATGACATCCACGGCTTTGCCGGCGCCGGCCGCAAACGCGGCGAACTCGAGACCGATAAAGCCCGCACCGATGATGACAACCTGCCGGGCCTCCGGCAGGGCGCGCCGTATTGCTTCCGCATCGCTGACAGTCTTGAGATAAAACACCCCCTGATCACCGCTCGGGACCTGAAGGCGCCGGTTGACCGCTCCGGTCGCAAGTATCAGGTGGTCGTAAGGCAGCGGCTTTCCGGTGGCCATCCTGACCTCGCGACGATCGCGGTCGATCTCCTGCGCCGTGTCACGGATGAGCTGGATGCGGCTTTCGGCGAATGCGCTTTCGCCTCGTAGCAGGAATTCTTCCGCCCAGCCCGACGTCAGGAACGCTTTCGAAAGCGGTGGCCGGTGATAGGGAAGCGCGTCTTCCCCGTTCACCAGCGTGAGCGCGCCCTGATGGCCGCCGGCGCGCAGGGCAAAGGCCAGTTGGCATCCGGCGTGGCCGGCCCCGAGGATGACGATCCTGTCCATTCACCCCTCCCCTGTTCGCGCTCGCGCTTGTTGCTCGACCATGACAAATGAAACCCGACCGGCGCCCACGGGTCGAACTCCAAGTCTTCGATCCGGTGGATCAACTTTTAGAAATGGATGAGCAGCATCCAATTCGATTGATCCATTAGAATTGCGTCTCGGGAACATGCAGAACCAAACCGTCGAGTTGATCGGACAATTCGATCTGGCAGCACAGCCTGCTCGTCGCCTTGCGTTCGGCCGCGACGAGATCCAGCATGTCGCTTTCCTGCTCCGAAGCGACGGCGAGCCGCCCCGTGTCCGCCTCGTCGACATAGACATGGCAGGTTCCACAGGAGAGCGCTCCGCCGCACTCGGCTTCGATGCCCGCGACGCCATGGCTGCGGGCCACCTGCATGGCCGAGGTCGGACGATCGAAGACGAGTTCCTGACGGGCTCCACTTGGTGAAACGAAAACGACACTCGGCATTTGCTTCCTTTCTCAGACGCGTTCCATCACGGCGCCCTGAACCGGTTTGGCGGCGATCTGATCGGCGAGAAGGATGTCTCGGGCTTCGTCGGGATCGAGCCCATGCTCGGCGATCATGTCGCTGCATTCGTCGATCATGCGGTCGATGCCATCCATCATCTTGATGCGCTTGTAGATATCATCGGCGTGAAGCCCCATGCTCTCGCCGATGATCTCCATGACGTTGATGATCTCGAAAGAGACGTCCTTTTCGAAATGACAAAGCTCGCGGTGGCAGGCGTGAAAGACTGTCGCCAGCGTGGTGACGCCAGCCTCCGCGGCTGCCCGAAACTCCTTTTCGCGAAGCTCCTCCTTGAACCGCGGCGTCACCGTGAGATAGTTCGACATCAAGCCGACGCGGGGCACGTCGAGTTCGACCAACTTGACCCCGGGGATGGCGGAGAGAATGTTTTTGACGGCCCGCGTCACACCGGGAAGACCCGGGCGCTCGTTCAGCGCGACCGTCTTGTTGACGACGCGGGTGAAATGCGGACGCAACAGTTCGAGCCGCTCTTCGAGATATTCGTAAAACGGCTGGAGGCTGAAAGAGCGGTCCTGCGTGATCTTCTCGTAACTGGGGATGATGATCTCATCGAACTGCGACTGGCAGCTTGGGCACCAGGAGACTTTCGTCTCCGCGCCGACCTCCTGGATTTGCGACAGCGTGCTCAAACCGGCCCGTCCGGAGGTCTCGCCATCGCCGGCGCGAAACTGGTTGATCCCGCAGCACGCGGAGGTGCCGCCAATGATCTGGTAGGACGCTCCGATCCGCTCGAGCACATCGAGGCACAGGATAAGGATATGTGGCGTCTTGTGGATGTTGCATCCCGTATAGAGGGCCACATCGGGCCTGACCTGTGGTTTCTGCGAGGGGCCGGCCGGCTGGAGACGTTCGATTTCCCGTTTCGGTAGCTGAAGGCGCGACACAACCCGGACGGTCTTGGCCATGGCACGGAACGACTTCATCGCATTCAATTTAACGGTCTGGCGATCGCGCCTTTGACCATGGGCATAGTTCGCGAGCCTGACGAGCAGGCGCGGATCGACCCCGTAGTCGCAAGCGTCGACACACAGACCACTGCTCGAGCACGCGGCGCCCCAGCGCACGGCCTCCTCGGTTCCGTCGCCGCCACGCAGCAGGTCTATCATCCCCTGCAGCACGCCGGTCGGGTCGGCGGCATGGATGCCGACCGCCTCGGTCATTGGACAGGCGGTGAAGCACTTGCCACACGCTGTGCACGCGTCCGCGATCTCGCCCATGCGCTGACCCAGGGCTTCAACGAAGTCCATATCAGTTCTTCCTTTTCCGACTGACGACAGACGCCTATCGCGCGGTCCAGCCGCCGTCGGCGAACAGCGTCGAGCCGGTGCAGAAAGACGACTCGTCGCTGGCAAGGAAAAGCATCGCCGCGGCGATTTCTTCCGGCCGTCCCAGTCGATTGAACAATTGCCGCTGCTCGAGATGGGCGCGCAGCTTGTCCGGCTCCGGACTGGCGGCGAACAGCCGGTCGTAATAGGGGGATTCAACCGTACCGGCACCAACGCAATTAACGCGAATCTTCTGGTCGGCATGATCGAGGGCCATCGCCCGGGTCAGAGCTGCCACCGCACCTTTAGACGCGACGTAGGCGGCCCGATCGTAGATGCCGACCACCGACACCGCCGAGGCCGTGTTGATGATCGACCCGCCCCCTTGTGCTGCCATGATCGGAATGACGGCCTTGCAGCCGAAGAACACACCGTTGACATTCGTCGCCATCAGCGCATTCCAGTCGGCCTCCGTCGTATCGACAACGGTTCCGCCGATCCCGTAACCCGCATTGTTGACCAGAATATCAATTCTGCCCCAGGTTGCTTGAGCCACGTCGACCATTCTTGCGACGTCTTCGAATTTCGAGACGTCGGCCGTGACGGCGAAGGCATCACCACCAGCCGCCCTGATCTCGCCCACCGTTCGCGAAGCCTCGACGTCATTGCGATCTGCAACGCAGACGGACGCGCCTTCTTTCGCGAAGCCGAGCGCTGCCGCGCGGCCGATCCCTGAACCGCTGCCGGTGATGATGGCCGTCTTGTTCCTCAAACGCATTGCAATCTCCAGGTCACCGGGAAAGGGTCTGTCGTCGCCTGCTCACAGCCAGGCCGGAACGGTATCGCGACGGAGGGGGAAAGCTGAAGTGGACCTCGCTCGCCGACCGTGGCGGCGTTGTCGCCGCGCGCCGCGCATGCCGGTGCTCACGCGGGATCAGGGATCCCGGCGAGCGGTGGGACAAAAGCTTGGAGCAAGAATGAGCGGCGCGGTCGGCCGTCCGCCGTTTCGGCGGCTGCGACCGGACTACTTGCCGAGAACAGCTCGCTCTGTGGTGCGGATATGTCTTTGAAGAGCCGCCTTGAGGGCTTCTGCATCGCGCTTCGCGAGCGCGGCGAAGATATCCAGGTGCTCCTGGTGGCGGGCCGTCGCCGCGGCAGGATCTGCGCCGCGCTCCGCCAGGTAAATGACCACGTGCAATTGGATCTGCAGCTGCGCGTAAAACCGGATCAGCATCGGGTTGGCGGCGAGAGCGACGATCGAGGAATGAAACTCCGTGTTCGCGCGCACGAAATCTGCGCTCGATCCGGCTTCGCCGAGCTTGTCGACGGCGCGTTTTAGCTTCTGAAGATCCGCGTCCGTCACATTCTGCACCGCGTAATCGGCGGCGAAGGATTCCAAGGTTAGACGCAAAGCAAAGAGCTGGCGTGCCTGGGCCTGGTCGATGGGATTGACAACGGTTCCGCTGCGCCCGGCGACCGACAGGAAGCCTTCGCTCTGCAGGCGGTTGATCGCTTCCCGGACCGGCGTCCTGCCGATCTGCAGCCGATCGACCAGAAGATACACCGAGGTTCTCTCTCCCGGCCGCAGCTCGCGACGCAGGACCAGATCGATGATGCCGTTGTAGGCGAGGTCGACGGCGGAGAGCTCCTTGGCGGCGGTATTCGGCATGTCGTCCATGATCGACCGGTTCGTTGTCAGCCGCTTGCGCGATCGCCGCGGAAACGGCGCCATCCTGCGGGCAGAAAGCTAGCCGAGCATCCGCGATGCGGATACCCGGACATGTTGCTGTCAACGAAAATCTTCCGACGCCCCTGTCGAGCAGCGCCACCCGACCCGGCGTTGGCGCCCTCAGGCGCCAGGCTACGGCACGGTTGCAGTACCCGGCGATGCTCGACCCGAGCAACGTGGCCCGTCCGTCAACGAATGTCTGATGCCGTCGGATCACGTCCGTTCCCTTCTTCTTGCCAAACGCTATCCTTGCCGAATTGACATGTCAATTTAGCATGTCAAAAAAGAAGGACAATTCGTGGCTGATGGGCAAGCGTGAGTGATCGCCGCCGTCGCCCTTGGCGAAACAGAAGCTCGGATCGTCTGGGCAATCATGACAGGGGGGCAGAATTGCAGGATGGCGTGAACGGCCGCATCCATCGGAAGGGACGCCAGGCGCCCCGGCGTCCTCCCCCCCCCGGCAAGGAGATCGCCTGGCGCCCATGCGGCAAGGGCTTCAATGTCCAGGATGGGGGGAAAGTCAGTCCGGGGGCTCGCGCGCAAAGCTCTCTGAGCCGATGCGGCCGCCTGCTCTTCGCACTGCATGTCGGCCCCGTGGCACAGGCCACGACCACAGGCCTGACACACGACCCATAGAAGCGCCAAGCTGCCCAGGCCCCGTCAGAAAATCTCCTTGCAAAGGCGGGGGCATCCACACACGCCCCCGCTTGCCTGGAGACCGAGAGCAACCATCAGTCGTTCGACCCGCCCGGGGACGGCAAAAGCTGCGCCCTCATCGTATCCAGGCTGCGGTCACGAGCCTTGTTCCAGAATGCCGGGTGCAAGCTCAATGGGCTGACCATGGGGCGTCGCCTTACCCGCCGCGCGCCAGGCCTCGCGTAGCGCGTCGAGAACCGCACGGTCGGTGGCGGCCCTGGAAATCAGCAGTTCTTCCAGAGTGTCGAGCCACAGCTCGTAGCTGGCCTCGCCGCTGGGCGAAGCCTTGGTCCGCGCCACCAGCGCCTCGGTCCACTCCATCCAGGAGAACAGGCCGGCGCGGTTGAGGCAGACGGCAAGCGCGAATACCCGCGCTTGCCACGGCTCCTGAAAGACAGCTCCCCCCGGCGGTGGCTCGGGGTGCGAAGAGGCGTCAGATTGGTGGCTCAAGGTAGCTTTCCCACGCTTCGATGGTCACTGACAAGGTGGGGTCGGACTCTGAGCCCCACAGCTCGCGTCCGTCGAAGCGGACAGTATAGAGCCACTGGGGCTGAGGGCCGAGGCCTTGGGCGTTGGCATCGGCGAATACGAAGAAGCCACGCACCGCTTCGATCACGCCGGCCTTGCCGCGCGCGTATCGGGGAAGGCGGGTGTGGTGAGAGGGGTTCATCTGGCGCGTCCGGACCGGGGCACCCGCGGCAAACCTCGCCGGCCGATCCGGCTCGCGGGTGTATTGCGCTCCAGCCGCCAGCGCCGGGAGCACCCGCTCTGCCGTCAGCACGCTGGGCACCGGCCGGCCCGGACCTTGCGAGATGCCGCTTTCCACCTCGGCGCGGCTCACCAACCCCTCGGCGACCAGGCGGGAGACAAGCCCCTTGAACCAGATCTCGAAATAGGAAGAGGTCAGATACTCCGCCGGAGGCAGCTTCTCCCGGCTCGCGCGCATGGCGTCGATGTTCCACACGCCCATCGCCATGCAGGCGAGCGTGTTTGCCAGCACGCGCCGCTCCCAGGTCGAGTGGAACGGGATGTGGACGGGCTCGGGAACCACCGGCCCGAACCCCTCCATGCCACCAAGGTCGTGGGCCCCGTTCATGCGGCGCCTCCAGGCACGGTGACGAGGCCGGTGCCGATCATGGAATCGCGGGTGACGAGGGCGGCGAGGGCGGCGAGGTCCCAGGCCTCCGTGCCGGCGGGGCGCTGGGGAATCACGAGGTAACGCACTTCGGCGGTGGAATCCCAGACCCGGATCTTTTTGTCCACTGGCAGCGTCACGCCGAAATCCGCCAGCACCGCGCGCGGATCGCTCACCACCCGTGAACGGTAAGCCGCGCTCTTGTACCAGGCGGGCGGCAGGCCGAGCACGGGCCATGGATAGCAGGAGCACAGCGTGCACACGACCACGTTGTGCACGCTGTCGGTGTTCTCCAGCGCCACCATCGTCTCACCCTGGCGGCCGCCATAGCCGAGGGTGGCGATGGCCGCGGAGGCATCGCGGCGCAGGAAATCCATGTAGTCGGGTTCGAGCCAGGCCTTGGCGACCACCCGGGCGCCGTTCCGCGGGCCGATCCGCGTCTCGTAGCTTTCGATGATGAGGTCGAGGGCCGCCGGATCGACATAGCCCTTCTCGACCAGCACCGTCTCCAGAGCCCGGACCCTCAGCTCCATCTCCGAGAGCGAACTGCCCTCGTCATGATCATGTCCGTGCTCATGATCTCCCGACATCTCTCGTCTCCTGGCTCATGCAGGTGGCGTGTCCGCCCATCACGCGACGGTCGCGAATTCCGGCTTGCTCAGGGCGCTATCCTCGATCCGGTTGATGAGGCCGTAGATGTCGCCGAGCACCCACAGGTCGCGCACCAGACCACCTTCGAAGGTGAAGATCGGTGCACCGTTCCACCACACATGCCGGCCACTGGGCGCGTGCCCGAACAGCGGCTTGCGATGGATGCCGTGGAAGCGCACCTTCGCCGCAACCTGGTTATCCTGCTCGATCATGATCAGGATATCCGAAGTATAGCCCTCCAAAGAATCCGTCACCCAGCGCACATAATCGGCGAACTGGGCGTGGCCCACAAGCGTCGGCCCGAGCGAGCCGCGGAAGGTGAAATCGGGGTGGAAGATCTGAGGGATCAGGCCGACGTCCGCATGGTCCCACATGTCTTTGTAGAACATGCGCACGATCTCCTTCTGCGGGCTGAGGGAGGTGGCGCCGAAGCACATCGGTGCCTCGCCGTCCATGAGCGGTGCCGCTTTTGAGTTCATTTCTGCCTCGTGTTCATGAAAGGTGGGACGGGACCGGTGCGTCAGCTCAACCGCCCTGAGCCGCGGCGGCTTCGTCTGCGCCGAACGCGGGCGTCGGCGCGGCTCCCGCCCCAAGGCCGCGCAGGGTGCCGATGACACCGCGGGCGAAGAAGAGCGAGACGATGATGAGCACGACGCCGACCAGGATCGGCACGTAGACGAAGTAGAGGGAGATAACCTCCGTGATCGGATAGATCAGCAACACGCCGATGAGCGGCCCGAACACGGTGCCCAGCCCGCCGATGACGGCGTAGAGGATGGCATTGATGGACAGGCCGATCTCCAGGCTGGAGGTGCTGACGTGGCGCATCATCAGCGCGTAAAAGGCCCCGCCCATGCCCGCGATGGCCGCGCTCGCGGCGAACATCAGGAGGCGCCACAGCCGCGCATCGAAGCCGAGCTGGCGGGCGCGGTCCTCGTTCTGCGCAACGGCCCGCACCAGCATCCATGTTTCGGCCCGCTGCAAGGCGAGCCGCCCGAGCATGATGGCGACCAGGGGAAGCACCGCGAGGTAGTAGAGCGCCACCGTGGGGCCGATGCCGACCTGAAATCCCATGAAGCCGATAGTGCGGGCGTCGATGAGGAGCCCGTCCTCGCCCCCCGTCACACCCGACATGGCATTGGCGGCGAGCAGCGCGATGGAGGAGATGATGACGGTGGCGATGGTGGGATTGTGGTTCTCCATCCGTACCAGGACAGCGGCCACCAGCAGCCCCGCGAGCCCCGCGGCCACCAGCGATCCGACCAGGACTGCCGGCAGAGACCAGGCCGCCGCGGAGACCAGCGGAACCGCCAGATAGGCGCCGATTGCAAAGAACAGCGCATGCATGAAGCTCAAGATGCGCGCGTAGCTGTAGCTGAGGTCGAACCCGATCGCGAGATAGACCATCACCACCATCTGGAAGAAGAAGAACCTCCAGTAGTCGCTCGCCAGCAGCGGCGCGATCAACAGCAGGACGAGCGAGGCCGTCTGCAGCGCATCGATGAGGGCGGAAGTCCAATTGCGACGCATCATCACCGCCTCCCAAAAATGCCGTTCGGCTTGAAGTAGACGACGCACAGCAGCGTCGAGAGCGCCGCCACCTCCGACCAGGTCGGGCTGAGGAGCGTGCTGTAGAGGCCCCGGATCAGCCCGAAGGCGACGGCGACCACCACTGCGCCCACCAGATTGCCCATGCCGCCGATGACGACCACGATGAAGCAGGCGGCGATAACCGACAGGCCCATTTGGAAATGCGCGCCGCTGATGGGGGTCGCCAGCGCGCCGGCGAGGCCGACGGTCAGTCCGGCGATGGCGGCCGTGACGGCGTTCACCCGGCGGATGGGGACGCCGGTGACTGCGGCAAGGTCGCGCGCCTGAGGGACCGCGCGCATCCAGAGCCCATATTTGGTGAAGCGCAGGAACAGCGCGACGGCGACGAGCACCAGGAGAGCCAATCCCGCCGCCACGAGGCGGTAGACCGGATAATACACGCCGGCGAACTCAACCACTTCGAAGACCGGCGGCAATACGCTCTGCGGGTCGCCGCCGGCGATGGCGAGCACCATGTTGTCCAGGGTGAGAAACACGCCCGCTGTCGCGAGGAGGCCGATGGCCGGGTCGCGGCTGAGCACACGCTCGAATATGGCGGTGTTCAGCGCGAGCGTGAGCAGCCCGACGCACAGGGCGGCGAGTGGCAGCACCAGCCAGAAGTCGAGCCCGGCGCGATTGATCAGATAGGCCGCGCACATGGCGCCCACCATGTAGAGGGAGCCGTGGGCGAGGTTGATGATGCCCATGAGGCCGTAGATGAGGCAGAGGCCGAGCGCGATGACGCTCAGGATCAAGCCCCACACCACCCCGTTCACGAGCTCGAATAGGATCTGGTCAAAAGCCATCTGAGGGCTGGTCCTTTGGCGTGAAGACGCGGATGTTCCGGAAGGGAAAGGCAAGCATGTCGGAACGCCCTCGGCTCAGTGCGCGCCGGCGCCGCTGACGCCGAGATAGCGCTCCAGCAAACCGTTGGAGACGATCTGCTTCGGCGTGCCCTGCGCCACGAACCGCCCCTTCTCCAGGATGTGCAGGCGCGTGCAGACGGCGAGGGTGAGCTCCACGTTCTGTTCCACCAGAAGGACCGCCACCGAACGCGCGGCGAGCGCGCGCACGATCTCGCCGATGCGCGTGACGATGGAGGGCATCAGCCCCTCCGTGGGCTCGTCGAGCATCAGCACCTTGCAGCGAACGGTGAGATTGCGGGCGATGGCGACCAGTTGCTGCTGCCCGCCGCTGAGGCGTCCGGCCGGCCGCCGCCAATGCTCCTTCAGTTCCGGGATCATTCCCAGCACCTCCCCGAGGGGCATGGGGTCTCGCACAGTCAAGGCGGCGGTGCGGCAGTTCTCCTCCACCGTGAGCTCGGGAAACACCCTCATGTCCTGGGACATGAGGGCCAGGCCCGCGCGCGCGCGGGCATCGGTGGGCAGGGAGCGGAGCGACGCGCCGAACAATTCCAGTTCGCCCTCGACCCGCGGTGCAAGGCCCATGACGGCGCGCAGCAGGGTCGTCTTGCCGGCTCCGTTGCGGCCGATCACTCCCACCACGGCGCCGGGCTCCAGCGCGAGGTCTACGCCCTGGAGGATGTGGGCCTTGCCGTAGAAGGCATGAAGATGCTTGAGCTCAAGCGCGACCAAGATAGGCCTCCCTCACGAACGGGTTCTGCATGATCTCGTTCGGCGTGCCATCGGCGAGCACGGCGCCACCTGCGAGCACGCAGATGCGGTCCGCGGTGCCCATCACCACCGCCATGTCGTGCTCGATGAGGACAATTGTGACCTTGCCGCGCAGACGCTCATTGACGAGGTCGATGAAGGCCTTGGTCTCGGCGGGACTCATGCCGGCACTGGGTTCGTCGAGCAGCAGCAGCCTGGGTTGGCAGGCCAGCGCCACGGCCACCTCTAAAAGCCGCTGGTCGCCATGGGAGAGCACCTCCGCCTTCACCTGCGCCGCTGTCGCGAGGCCCACCAGGGCGAGCAGGTCCCGCGCCGTGGTGGCGCCCGCCCGTGCCCGCACATCGGCATCGAGCCGCGCGAGGCGATACCGGCGCGTGCCAGCCAGCGCCACCTCCACATTCTCTTGCGCATTCAGATCACCGAACAGGTTGGTGATCTGGAACGTGCGCGCCAGGCCTCGCCGTGCGCGATGGTGGACGGCAAGATCTGTCACATCCTCTCCGGCGAAGGCGATAGTCCCCCCGGAGGGGGGATGCACACCGGTGATCACGTTGACCAGGGTCGTTTTGCCGGCGCCGTTCGGGCCGATCACCGCATGCACGGCGTTCGGCGCGATCTTCAGATCGACCCCCTTCAACACGCTGTGGGGACCGAACGCTTTGGTAAGGCCGCTGATCTCCAGCAACGCCTGAGGCGCCGAGGCGCGCGCCACATATGGATCGTCATCCTGCATCGCCATCGGGCCTCAACCGGCGACCAGGTTCATCTTGGTGGGATAGAGGCCTGCCTCCGGCGGCAGCTCCTGCCGGGAGAGGATACGGCCCTTCTCGATCTGCAACAGGTTGATGGCGGCGAAGGCCTGATGATCCTGCGGGCGCAGGTGCAGCGCGCCCTGCGGAAACAGCTCGCCCGCGGCATAGTCCGGATGGGCCTCGATATATTTGGGGAGAGTGGCGCTGTCTGCACGTGAGCGCCAGTTCGCCCCTTCCACCGCCAGTTTGAGCACCGAGAGGCTTTCCCATACCGGCCAGGTCTCGCCCACCGACACATTGCGGCCAGTGCCGACCTCGCGGCCGTTGGGGTCGATGCCGAGCCGTTCCCGGAATGCCGCCAGGTATGGCGTGTTCTTGTCGGAGAGCTCCCACGGCAGGGTGTCGATGCCCCATACGCCTTCCACATACTTGCCGTTGCTCAGCGGATCGAAGGCGCCGAAGACGTAGTCGGCGGTAACGATCGGCTTGCGAGTAAAGCCGAGCTGCGGCAACGCCACGAACGCCTTGGGCAGATCGGCACCGATCAGCGCGACGAACACCCCGTCCGCAGAGCGGTCGAGCTTCGAGATGTAAGAGATCGGATCGTTGCTGTTCACAGGCAGGGCGATGGACTGCACCACATCGCCGCCGGCCTTGCCAATAGCCTCGGCCCAGCCGGTGTTGTGCGACTGGCCCCACACGTAGTCCGCATAAAGCACGGCCCACTTCTTCCCGACCCGATCTGCCATGGCCCTGCCGGCCGCGAGGTCGGTCTGGCGGGTATTGACGATCAGGCGGAAGACGAAGGGATTGCCGCCCCCCTCGGTCACGCCCTCGCTGCGGCTCATGGACATGTAGGGCACACCCTCGTCCTTGACGATGGCCGTGCTGGCAAGGGCAATGCCGCCGTGCTGCGAGCCGATGACGAAATCCACCTTCTGGTCCTGAATGAGTTGACGCAGCCGCGCGATCCCCACGTCCACCTTCGTTTCGGTGTCTATGCCGACGATCTCGATCGGCCGCCCGGCAAATCCGCCATGCGCGTTGAACCATTCAGCCGCCAGATTGATGGTCTTGCGGTGCCAGTAACCGGAACTCGCAAGGCTGCCCGTCACCTCGCACTGGTGGCCGATACGGATGGGCTCGCCGGATGCGGCGGCATGCGCACGGGGCGCGGCGAAGACGCCGGCGGACGCCGCGGCGGCGGCACCGAGCAGAACGGAGCGACGGTTTGGATGCCAGTTGGTCATTCATGTGTCTCCAGGTGATGCCCGGCATCATATGAATTGATACAAGAGTTCAAAGATCAAATAATTCTCAATGAATGATCAATAAATAGCCAATAAATATTTCTATTATTGATATATAATGCCGACATAGGCAGACAACATGTGTTGCCCACCCCATTCTATGTTTTGAATTTCAGATTACTCTGCCGCCTTCAACTGCTCACGCTGGACGACGACTCCAGAGAGGGCGCGGCAGGCGCCTCTTGATCCCGCAGGTGCAGCCTCGCCATAACAGAACCATATGGCGTGCATGAAAGCCGCTCTATATGTAAATTTGCCCGTCTATCGGGCGAATTTGCCCGACATCAAAGACCTGAAGGCGTGAGCGCATGGCAAAGGCGTTGACACGGTTCGACTGGACCGATCTCCAGACCTTTCTGGAGGTGGCGCGTGGCGAGGGCACCGCGGCGGCCGCCGACGCGCTGAAGATCGACACCACCACAGTGCGGCGCCGGATCGCCGCACTGGAGGCGACCATCGGCGCACGGCTCCTCGTGCGCAACGGGCGCACCTCCCAGCTCACCGTGGACGGCGAGCGGATATTTGCCATCGCCCGCCGGATGGAAGAGCAGGGCAACGAGATCGCCCGCGACGCCACCGATACGGCTCGCGAACTGAGCGGCGTGGTGCGCGTCTCCACCATGGAGGGCTTCGGCAGCAGCTACCTTGCCGCGCGCCTTGGAGAATTTTTAAAGCTGCACCCCAACCTGACGGTGCAACTCGTCAATGCCCAGCATATCCTTAACCTGTCGGAGCGAGAGGCCGACATCTCCATCAACATGATGAATCCTCGGCGAGGGCGGCTGATGGTGCGGCGGGTGGGACAGTTCGGGGTCGGCCTCTACGGCGCGACAGCCTACCTTGCGCAGGCTGGCCACCCGGAAAGCCTGGAGGACCTCAAGGCCCACACCTTCGTGACCTATGTGGATGAACTGATCGCCGTGCCGCACGTGCGCTGGCTGCCCGACGTGATCGAGGAACCGCGCACCCGCTTTGCTTCCACCAGCCTCATCGCCCAGCAGGAGGCGGCGCGGGCCGGCGTCGGGCTGGTCATGCTGCCGCATTTCATGGGGGAAGCAGACGAGGGTCTCGTCAGGCTGTTGCCGGCCCAGATCAGCCTGACGCGGGATTGGTGGCTTGTCGTCCACCAGGATCTTCAGTCAGTCCCCCGGATTCGGGCGCTCATCGATTTTATCGTCGATGTCATGCGGCGGGATCATCGCATACTGAAACACTGATCTCTCGCCTCCAGAGAGGGGAGCAGCCCATGCGGCAAAAGCAGCCATCGAGCGGGCCCCCTCCTTTCTGGAGGCGTTCTCGGAGGCGGGCCGATGAAACGTCCCTCGCGGCGCGATTGGCTGTACTCCGCCAAGGCCTTCACCGCCGCCATGCTGGCGCTCTGTTCGCGGTGGTGCCCCGGCTCGACGACTTGGTGATGCCCGTGCTGGCGCTGGCACCGCCGTTCCTGCTAGTGGGGCTCCTCATGCCCCGCCCGGAACTCGGCCTCGTCACCCTCCTGCTCGCCGCGACCGGTTCGGGCTCCCTCTCGGTCCAGAGCCATTACAACGCTGATTTCACCGTTTATGTGAAAGAAGGCCTGGCGGTGACCGGCGGCTTCCTGTTCGCCTGGATCTGGGTGTTGGCGACCAAGCCCTTCGGCGCCAAGATCACCGCCCGCCGCCTCGCCAACATCAATCCCACCTTCAACTGGGTGCGCCTCGCCCAACACGTGCCGCCTCCCGGCCGGTCCGGTGAGAGCGATGCACCTTGCCGCCGCGGCCTCGGCGAGGCGGCGTACAATGAATGGACATCACAGGATAAGATCCATGGATATCAAGACGATCGCGGTTCTCATCGACACCAGTGCGTCGCGCGAAACGCGGATGGATTATGCGACCGCTCTCGCGCGGCGCCACGGCGCGCACCTCATCGGAATCTTCCTGCTTCCCCCGGACATCGGCGGGGGGCCGGCCGCCTCCCATATCCGCGGGCAGGCGGCGATCGCCGACTTTCTGCACCATCAACAGGCCGGCAAGGACGAGATGATCCGCGAAGCGCGGGACACCTTCGAAAAGCGCGCCGCCCGGCAGGATGTGCCGTGCGAGTTCCGCGTCCACACGCCCCATGGAGAAGATGAACGCCGCATCAGCGCCCTGCATGCGGATCTCGTCGTCGCGGCGTCTCCAGAAGATTCCTGGCTCGACGACGGGCCGCCAGCCGATGTGGTGCAGCTTGCGACCGGCGTGCCCTTCCTGCTCGTACCGGAGACATGGCGCAACACGGAACCGCCGCAGCGCATTCTCATCGGCTGGAACGCAAGCCGGGAATCGCGCCGCGCCATCGGCGATTCCCTGCCTTTTCTGGCGCTTGCCTCATCGGTGACGGTGCTGATCGTGGATCCGCAGGCAAGCATCCCCGCGGGCGAGGAGCCTGGGGTGGAAGTGGCCATGTTCCTGCTGCGCCACGGTGTGCGCCTGACCGTCGATCCCGTCCAGTCACACGGGCGGGCGATCCCCGATGTCATCCTGGAATACGCTGTGACCAACGCCCACGACATGATCGTGCTCGGCGCTTACAGCCATGCCCGCGCCCGGGAGATCGTGCTCGGCGGCGTGACGCGTTCGCTCCTGGCGCGGTCACCGATTCCCCTGCTGATCTCCCATTGAACGGATGGAGATGTGAGCAAGGGCGCGATTGAGGCCGATCGCCACCCGGCGCAAGACGCCGACGTCGCGCTTATCTCGCCTGTCCCGGCCGCGCCGGCCGGCGGGCGGGCATCGCACGGACGGCGTCAGGCCCGGGCGACGAGGGGCCGCGGCTGCCCGGAGGCCCCGCCCCTGCCCCGGAAGTCCGCCGCCGGATGGGTGTCCGGCAGCTTCGGGCCGCGGCCGGTGAACAGCTTCTCGCGCAGCGTGCCTTCGTCATAGGCGACCTTGTACACCCCGCGGTCCTGCAGCTCCGGCACCACGAGATCGACGAACGCCTCCAGCGTCTCGTGGGAGACCAGCCGGTTGAGGTTGAAGCCGTCCACATCCGTATCCCGGACCCAGGAGACGATCTCGTCCGCCACCTCTCCCGGCGCACCGACGATGAAGGGCGCACGGGCGCCGGTGGCGGACAGCGTCGCGAGGTCCTTCACCTTCAGCGGCTCGGGACTGCGCAGGGTGAGGTTTTCGAGAGTGGACTGGATGGCGTTGCTCTTCACGTAGGAGATGGCCTCCTCCGGGTCGAGCGCCGAGAGGTCCACCCCCGTCCATCCGGAGAGCAGGGCCAGCTGCCCGGCCGTGTCCACATATCGCGCATAGTCGGCGAGGCGGTCGAAGGCCTCCGCCCGCGTCGGGGCGACGATCACGGTGGCGCCGGCGAACATGCGGATGTCATGGGGGTCGCGCCCGAAACCCGCTGCCGCCTGCCGCACCGCATGGACCGCCTCGGCCAGGATGGGGCGGGTCTGGCCGTTCAGGAAGATGCCCTCCGAATGCTTCGCCGCGAACAGCCGCCCGCGCCCCGAGGTGCCGGCCTGGTAGAGAACCGGGGTGCGCTGGGGCGACGGCTCGGCGAGCTGGATGCCGTCCACCTGATAGAAGGGGCCGTCGTGGCGGATGCGGTGCACGAGGGTGGGATCGCTGAAGACGCGCGCGTTCCGGTCGCGCCGGACCGCGCCATCCTCCCAGCTTCCCTCCCACAGCTTGTAGGCGGCGGCGAGGAAATCCTCCGCCGCGTCATAGCGCACGTCATGGGAGCGGTTGGCCTTCTGGCCCATTCCCTTCGCGCCGCTGTCGAGATAGCCCGTCACGATGTTCCAGCCGACACGCCCGCCGGTGAGATGGTCAAGCGTCGCGAAGCGCCGGGCAAACTGGTAGGGGTGCTCGTAGGTGAGGTTGGCGGTGACGCCGAAGCCGATATGCCGCGTTGCGTGCGCCATGGTGGGAACCACCAGCGCCGGGTCGATTTGCGGCGTCTGCGCCCCCGACCGGAGCGCGGCGTCCGGGCTGCCGCCATAGACATCGTAGAGGCCGAACACGTCGGCGATGAAGATGCCGTCGAACAGGCCGCGCTCGGCGATCCGTGCCAGTTCCACCCAATAGTCGAGGCTGTTGTAGTCCGCAGCGCGGTCGCGCGGGTGCGCCCACAGGCCCGCCCAGGTGTGGCCCGGGGCAGCCATGTTGAAAGCATTGAAGCGGATTTGCCGGGGTCGGCTCATAGCGGATCCTCCGGCGTCAGCTGTAAAGCGGGGTCGGCGTGATGATGCCGTTGAGCGCGAAATTCCCCACCTCCCGCGATTTGTAGGCCACCGGGTCATGCAGGGTGTGGGTGCGGATGTTCCGCCAGAAGCGGTCGTAGCCGTAATGGCCGGCGGTGGCGCGGGCGCCCATCAGCTCGAAAATCTTCGAGGTGACCTCCAGCGCGGTACGGCTGGCATGGACCTTGGCGGCGTAGATGGCGGCGGCGGCCAGGTTGCGTTCGTCAGGCGTGATGGCATCGCCGCGGGCCGTCGCCGCCTCGAAACGCTGTCCGGCCACATCGGCGAGGGCGGCCGAAGCGCGCAGTTCCACATCCAGATCGCCATAGTGCTCGAGGATATAGGGGTCGAGGCTCGCCCTCGCGACACCGGAGGCCTGCCATGGCCGCGAGGTGGTGCGAATGTAGCGGGCGGCTTCCGCAAGCGCGCCCTCCGCCGTGCCGATGTAGAAATTGACGATGAGGAGCTGGTGGAACGGCACCACGAGGCTGGTGCGCGGCGGCGGCGGCGCGGCCGGGTCGCCCAGCACCTCGTCCTTCTCCACCCGCACGTTGGCAAAGGTGACGGTGCCGCTCTCCGACAGCCTTTGGCCGAAGGCATCCCAGTCGTTGCCGTGGGTCACGCCGCCGCGATCGCCGGGCACGACGATGACCGCGAAGCCGTCGCCGAGCTGCGCGCGCAAGGTGATCTTGTCGGCCAGCGCGGCGTTGGAGGCGAAGGTCTTGCGGCCGTTCAGGCGAAAGCCGTCCGCCGCCTCCGGCGTGAGCCGCGATTCGGGATCGCGCGGGTTGGAGGCGCCGCCCCAGAACCACTGGCCCGCCACCGACCCGCGAGAAAGCCTTTCGGCCTGCTCCGGCGTCGCCCGCCAAACGGCATTGGTGAGGTGGAGATAGTGGTAGGCCAGGAGCTGGGCGATGGAGGCATCGGCGCGGCCGATGATGCGGGTGGCCAGCAACGCGTCAGCGAAGCTTCCCCCGCCTCCGCCGTGCGCCACGGGATTGAGCAAGGCGAGCAGCCCCGTCTCCCGTAGCAGCTCCACCTCCCGCCGGGGCGAGGCTCCGGCACGGTCGCGCACGGCGGCATCCGGCGCGAGCGCGTCGGCGACGCCCTGGGCAAGGGCGGTCCAGTCCGGCCGCGGCGACGGACGCGCCGCGGCAACAGGCTGCAGGGAAGAACGGGTCATGGGCGAGGCTCCTGTGGCGCGGATCGACGGCAGCGGGCGAGCGCTCACCAGGCGGGCAGGATGCTCCCCCTGAACTTGGCGAGGGTGAAGTCCTTCACCGGCTGCGAACGATAAATCTCGATGAACTTGCGGATCCGCGGATCATCCTTGCGGTCCTCGCGGGCCGCGAAGACGAGGGTGAAATAGGGCTTGGCTTCCTCCACCGTCGTCTCGGCCACCAGCGCCGTGTTGAGGTCGAGGCCGGCGAGATAGGCATAGTTGGAGGAGACGAAGGCCGCCGCCACGTCATCCAGCGAGCGCGGCAACTGGGCGGCGTCGATCTCGACGATCTGCAGCTTCTTCGGGTTCTCCGCCACGTCCAGCACGCTGGCGTAAAGGCCCGTGCCCGGCTTCAGCTTGATGACCCCGGCCTTCTGGAACAGCAGCAGGGCGCGGCCCCCGTTGGTGGGGTCGTTGGGAATGGCGATCCTGGCCCCGACGGGGATGTCTGCCGCGCTGGTGAATTTCTTGGAGTAGATGCCGGCCGGCACGAGGAGGGATTCGTCGAGGGCGGCGATCTGGTAGCCCCGCGTCTTCACCTGGTTGGCGAGGTAGGGTCGGTTCTGGAAGTTGTTGAGGTCGATGTCGCCCGCCTGCAAAGCCGCGTTCGGCTGGTTCCAGTCGGTGAACTCGATGATCTCGGCCTTGATTCCCTGCTTCTCGGACAGCCGGGCCGCCTCGCGCAGCACGTCGCCATAGGGGCCGGCGGACACGCCGACCTTGAGGGGCTTGTCTGCCGCCGTCGCGGGGGCCTGCGCATGGGCCGCCGTGCCGACGCAAAGGAGCGCCAGGCCGGAAAGGAGCAGCGCGAAGACGCCGGAGCGGGAGGGGGAAGGTGAGGTCATGTGTCCGTCGCTGTCTCTGGGCCGGGCATGCCGGCGATTGGTGGGCAGTGCGCCCGCTGATTCATTTTATAATTAAATCCATTGATTTAGTAAACTATGAATCGGAAAGATGCGGCCCCAGTGGCGGCTCCGGGGCATGAGCGGCCGTCTCCCAAGCGGCTTTCGCCCGGGCGTCGCGCCGCCTTCCGCAATTCTCTTCAGCTCTTCTTCACTGCCCGTTATGCATGCTGCGCGGCGCGCGTGAGGGAAGGGACGAGGCGATGGCGGAGAGGCGTTTGGGGGGATCGTGGTTCGCCGATCTATCCATGCAGTGGAAGGCGGGCGGCGTGGTGGCGATGCTCGTCGCCATGTTCCTGCTACTCCTCGGCGCCAACGCCCTGTTCACGCGGGCCGGCGACCGTGTCCAGGCGCAGGTGGATTCGGTCCGGCGCATCGTCATCCTGAGCGATGCCGCCACCCGCGCGGTGGCCCGGCGCCAGGCGCAGGCGGTGCGGGACGCCCTCACCGATCCGCGCTCGCTGGCCTCGCAGATCCCCGCCGCCTCCGCAGAGGTGGCCGAGCGCCTCGCGGCGCTGTCCGCCGCCGCCGGCGCCAGCCCGGCCCTGGCGCCCTTCGTCCAGCGGGCAACCCGCATCGCCACCGCTTGGCCCGACGCGATCGGAGCGCCCCTCCTCGCCGCCTCCGGCGACGCGGCCGCGCTGCCGGCCGCCCTGCGCGGCTTCCTCGCGGCAGAGGCCAGCGAGGCCGGCGCGCGCGGCATCAACGGCGCCCTGGACGAACTCACGGCGACCGCAAACGCCCAGATCACGGTGGCACGGAGCGCGCTTTCGGAGAACGAGGCCATCGTCGGCGCCATCGACGTCATCGCGCTGATCGCCACGGTGGCGGCGGGCATCGGCGGCCTTGTCCTCGGCGCGCGCTTCGTCTCCCGGCCGCTGCGTCACCTCGCCGAGCTGATGAGCCGGCTGGCCGGGCACGAACTCGATGTGGAGGTGCCCTATTCCGAGCGCGGCGACGAGGTCGGGATCATCGCGCGCGCCCTCAAGGTCTTCAAGGCCATGGCCATTGAGACCCGCGACAATGATTGGGTGAAGGGCAGCCTCAACACCATCGCGACGCGGGTGCAGGGGGCCGACGACCTCAAGGACTTCGCCGATTCCCTGCTCGCCGAACTGGCCCCGCGGGTGGAGGCAGGGGTCGGCGTGTTCTACCGCTTCGACGAGGCGACGGACGAGCTGAGCCTGCTCGGCAGCTATGCCTTCGGCGAGCGGCGGCACCTGTCCACCGCCTATCGGCTCGGCGAGGGACTGGTGGGCCAGTGCGCTTTGGAGAAGAAGACCATCATCCTCTCGCCGGTGCCCGAGGATTATGTGCGCATCCGGTCCGGCATCGGCGAGGCCGCGCCGCAAGCCGTCGCGGCGATGCCCCTGGTGCTGAAGGGCCGCCTGCTGGGGGTGGTCGAGCTCGGCTGCCTGGTCGCCATCGAGGACCGGCGCGCCCGCCTCCTGGACGAGGTCCGCACCCTCGCCGCCCTGTCCTTCGACAACCTTGCCCGCGCCATCCGCACCCGCGAGCTGCTGGAGCAGAGCCAGAGGCAGGCCACCGACCTGCGCGTGGCGGAGGAGGAGCTGCGCACCCAGCAGGAGGAACTGCGCGCCACCAACGAGCAGCTCCTCGGCCAGTCGCAGCGGCTGTCCGCCTCGGAGGAGGAGCTCCGGGTCCAGGCGGAGGAGCTGAAGTCCTCGAACGACGTGCTGCGCCGCTCCAGCGAGGAGCTCACCGGCCAGAAGGAGCTGCTGGAGACCCTCAACCGCCAGATGGAGGCGCGCGCCGAGGAGCTGGTGCGCGCCAACCAGTACAAGTCGCAGTTCCTCGCCAACATGTCGCACGAGCTGCGCACGCCGTTGAACAGCCTGCTCATCCTGTCCCACGACCTCGCCGAGAACCGCTCCGGCAACCTCGACGCCGACCAGGTGGAGGCGGCCACCATCATCCACGCCTCCGGCTCCAACCTGCTGCGGCTCATCAACGACATCCTCGATCTGTCCAAGGTCGAGGCCGGCAAGATGGAGGTGGTGCGCGAGCCGGTGAACGTCACCGCCTTCGCCCAGCGCATCGAGCGCAACTTCCGGCGCGTGGCCCAGGAGCGCAAGCTGCGCTTCTCCGTCACCGTCGCCGACGCCCCGCCGATGGTCTACACCGATGCCGGCAAGCTGGAGCAGATCCTCACCAACCTCGTCGGCAACGCGCTGAAGTTCACCGTGCAGGGCCGCGTCTCCGTCTCCTTCGCCAATGGCGAGACGGCGGACACCTTCAAGGTGGCGGTGACCGACAGCGGCATCGGCATCCCGGACGACAAGCAGGACGCCATCTTCGAGGCCTTCGAGCAGGTGGATGCATCGACCCGCCGGCAGTTCGGCGGCACCGGCCTCGGCCTCGCCATCACCCAGCGCCTCGCCCAGCTCCTGGGTGGCGTGGTGGCGGTGGAGAGCAAGCTCGGCCAGGGCTCCACCTTCACGCTGACCCTGCCGGTGGGCGAGCCGCCGGCGGAGGAGGAAAGCGAGGATGCGGGCGCCCTCGCCCGCGCGCCAGCTCCCATGGCGCGGGCCCGCGGCGTGTCCGGCCTCGCCCCGCTGCCCGCCGTCTCGATGCCCTCCGTGCCCGACGACCGTGAGGCGCTGACCCCCGGCGCCACGGCGATCCTGGTGGTGGAGGACGACCCGGTATTCGCCCGCACCCTGGTCGGCATCGTGCGGCGCAAGGGCTACCAGGTGCTCGCGGCCGGCGACGGGGAGAGCGGCATCGAGCTGGCGCGGCGCTACAAACCCACCGGCATCCTACTGGACGTGATGCTGCCGGGCATGGACGGCTGGACGGTGATCGAGCGCCTGAAGGCCGATCCGGCCACGCGGCACATCCCGGTGCACTTCGTCTCCGCCCTCGACGAGACGCGGCGCGGGCGCGACCTCGGCGCGGTGGGCTTCCTCACCAAGCCGGTCAGCGCCGAGAAGCTGGGCGAGGCGCTTCAGCTCCTCGCCCATTTCGCCTCCGACCGCCCGCGCCGGGTGCTGGTGGTGGACGACGACGCCGCCGCCCGCCACGCCGTGCGCACCCTGCTCGCCCGCGAGAAGGCGGAGATCGTGGAGGCGGGAAGCGGCGAGGAGGCGCTGGAGGTGGCGGCGAAGACCGAGCTCGACTGCATCGTGCTCGACCTCGGCCTGCCGGGCATGTCCGGCTTCGACCTCATCGAGCGCCTCGCCGAGGGCGAGCACCCGGTGCCGGTGGTGGTCTATTCGGGGCGCGACCTGACGCAGGAGGAGAGCCTGAGGCTGCGCGCCTTCACCGACAGCATCGTGGTGAAGGGGGCGCTCTCGCCCGAGCGGCTGCTCGACGAGGTCAACCTGTTCCTGCACTCGGTGCAGCACGAGCCGAGGAGCGTGCCCGAGCATCCGGACGGCGACCTGGAGGGCAGGAAGCTCCTCCTCGTCGACGACGACATGCGCAACATCTTCGCCCTCGCCAAGGTGCTGCGCGCGCGCGGCATCAACGTGGTGCTGGCCCAGGACGGTGCCAAGGCCCTTGCCCAGCTCGATGCCGAGCCCGATATCGAGATCGTGCTCATGGATGTCATGATGCCGGTGATGGACGGCTACGAGGCCATGGAACAGATCCGCGCCCAGCCTCGCTTCGCCAAGCTTCCCATGATCGCCCTCACCGCCAAGGCGATGAAGGACGACCGCGAGAAATGCCTGGCCGCCGGCGCCAGCGACTATCTGGCCAAGCCGGTGGACGTGCCCAAGCTGCTGTCCATGATCCGCTCCTGGCTGCCCGCGAAATGACCTCCCCCCAGGACGAGCCCCCCGCCGGGGATGGCCGCGCCCCCGGCGATCCCCCCGGCCACGACGCCGCGGACGCGCTGGCCCTGGAGACGATCGAGGTCGACCTGTTCGTCGAGGCGCTCCACCGGCGCTACGGCTACGACTTCCGCGACTACAGCCGCGCCTCACTGACCCGGCGGGTGCGCAACCTCGTCACCAGCCTGAACCTGGCCACCATCTCCGACCTCACCACCCGGCTGCTGCACCAGCCGGGGCGCATCGCCGAGGTGATCTCCGGCCTTTCCGTACCGGTCTCCGAATTTTTCCGCGATCCGAGCGTCTTCCTCACCCTGAAGGAGAAGGTGTTCCCGCATCTGGCGTCCTACCCGCAGATCAACGTGTGGCAGGCCGGCTGCGCCCACGGCGAGGAGATCTATTCGCTCGCCATCCTGCTCAGCGAGGCGGGGCTCTACGAGCGCACGCGCATCTTCGCCACGGACATCTCGAAGAGTGCCCTGGCGCGGGCGCGGGAGGGCATCTTCCCGCTGCGCGAGGCGCCGGACGCGGCGCGGCGCTACCTCGCGGCGGGCGGGGCGCACAGCTTCTCGGCCTACTACCATGCGCGCTACGACCTGATGAAGCTCGACGAGCGGCTGATCTCGCGCGTCACCTTCGCCGAGCACAACCTCGTGACGGACGGGGTGTTCTGCGAGGCCCACCTCATCTTGTGCCGCAACGTGCTCATCTATTTCACCACCCCGCTCCAGGACCGCGTCCTGGCGCGCTTCGCCGAGAGCCTGGTGCGCGGCGGCTTCCTCTGCGTGGGCACCCGGGAGAACCTCGAATTCTCCCCGGCCCGCACCCAGTTCCAGCTGGTGGATGCCAACGCCCAACTCTATCGGCTGAGGACCGGCGCGCCGGGCGGGCCGCGAAATCCCGTCCCGGAGCCGTTCAACCCGCGCCGGCCCGAACGGTGACGGCCCTCCAAGGCGGGAACGGGAATGCGCGACCCGACCGCCCGGCGATGCAGCGGGCCGGCGCCTGCTCCGGCGGAACCTGCGCCATGACACCGCCGCGTTCCTGAACCAGAAGTGAGTGATCCGGCAGCGGCGTTCGCCTAAACTGTCACCATCCCCATCCGTCGGGCCTTCCCGCGCATGCCGCGCGACATACGGCCCCTTGCCCTGAAGGAGGTAGGACCGTGCCCCACGATACGCCGCTGATCGCGACCCTCGTCGGGGCGTTCGTGTTGGCCTTCGTGTTCGGTGCCATCGCCCAGCGCCTGAAGCTGTCGCCGCTGGTGGGCTATCTGATCGCCGGCGTGATGGTGGGGCCGTTCACCCCCGGCTTCGTCGCCGACTCGCACATGGCGGTGGAGCTCGCCGAGATCGGCGTGATCCTGCTGATGTTCGGCGTCGGCCTGCATTTCTCCCTGAGCGACCTGCTGTCGGTGCGGGCCATCGCCATCCCCGGAGCGGTGGTGCAGATCGCCGTCGCCACCCTCATGGGCATGGCGCTGGCCTGGGGCATGGGGTGGGGGGTCGGCGCCGGTCTGGTCTTCGGCGTGGCCCTGTCGGTGGCGAGCACGGTGGTGCTGCTGCGGGCGCTCCAGGAACGGCGCATGGTGGAGAGCGAGCAGGGCCGGATCGCGGTGGGCTGGCTCATCGTGGAAGACCTCGCCATGGTCCTCGCCCTGGTGCTGCTGCCGGCGGTGTCCGGCGCGCTCGGCGGCCGCACGGTGGCGACGCCCACCGTCGAATGGTTGGGCGGCGACAACGTGTGGACCACCCTCGCCCTCACCCTCGCCAAGGTGGCCGGCTTCGTGGTGCTGATGCTGGTGGTGGGCCGGCGCGTCATCCCCGGCGTGATGCACTGGGTGGCGCATATCGGCTCGCGCGAGCTGTTCCGCCTCGCCGTGCTCGCCATCGCGCTCGGCGTGGCCTTCGGCTCGGCCAAGCTGTTCGGCGTCTCCTTCGCCCTCGGCGCCTTCTTCGCCGGCATGGTGCTGAGCGAATCGCCCCTCTCCCACCGCGCGGCGGAGGAAACGCTGCCACTGCGAGACGCCTTCGCGGTGCTGTTCTTCGTCTCCGTGGGCATGCTGGTGGATCCCAGCATCGTGCTGAAGAGCCCGCTCCCGCTCCTGGCCACCCTGCTCATCGTCCTGTTCGGCAAGTCGGTGGCCGCCTTCCTGATCGTGCGGGCGTTCGGCTACGGCAATTTCACCGCCCTCACCATCTCGGCGTCGCTGGCGCAGATCGGCGAGTTCTCCTTCATCCTGGTGGCGCTGGGGGCCGACCTGGAGCTGCTGCCGGCGGAGGGCCGCGACCTCATCCTCGCGGCGGCGATCCTCTCCATTCTCGCCAACCCGTTCTTCTTCCTCATCCTCGACCGCTACCGGGCGAAGGCCGCCGTGCCCAAGCCGGCGGCCTTCGCCCCGGCCGGGCCACCCGGAAAGCCGGACGAGAAGCCGACGGCGAGCCTGCCGGTCACCACCCAGCAGGCCCACACGGTGCTGGTGGGCTACGGCCGCGTGGGCCGGCTGGTGGCGGACGGGCTCCTGGCCGCCGGGGTGCCCTTCCTCGTTGTCGAGGACCAGGAGGACCGGGTGGACGAGCTGAAGCGCGCCGGCATCGAGGCCATCGATGCCAACGCCGCCTCCCCCGCCGCCATCGCCGCCGCAAACATCGCCGGGGCGCGGCGGCTGATCCTCGCCATTCCGGACGGGTTCGAGGCCAGCGGCGTGCTGCGCAAGGCGCGGCAGCTGAACCCGAAGCTGGAGATCGTCGCCCGCGCCCATTCGGACGCGGAGGTGGAGCACCTGCGCCAGAGCGGCGCCGAATTCATCATCATGGGCGAGCGGGAGGTGGCGCGCGGCATGCTCGCCCACGTGCTGGGGATCGACGCGGCGGAGGTGGCCGCCGAGGCGGAGGCCGACGGCGTGCAGGCCTATGCGGCGCCGGCCCCGCCCGAGAGCGGATCGGCGGCCGGCGGCGCGAGCGGCACCGCCACCGCGATACCCTCGCAGGCGTCCGCCCCCATCCCCGTCCCCGACGCGGATGCGCCCGCCGGCGCGGTCGCCGATGCCCCCGGCATGCAAACCGCCGCACCGCCGGGCGTGGGCCTTGCCGAGACGCCCGCGGCGGCGCAGAAGGAAAATCCATAGGCCGACCTAAATGCAAATAATTTGCAATTGCATCTCAGATCCCCTATTTTTGCGAATGGCTCGCAATTGGAGCGACTGCCCATGCGCCGTATTTTCCGTTTCCTCGTCGTCCTCGTCGCCGCGCTGATTGTCGTCCCGCTCTCCCACGCCCCTGCCGGGGCGGCGGAGAAGTTCAAGGTGGTCACCACCTTCACCGTCATCGCCGATATGGCGCGGAACGTGGCGGGCGACGCCGCGCAGGTGGAATCCATCACCAAGCCCGGCGCCGAGATCCACAATTACCAGCCCACCCCCGGCGACCTGATCAAGGCCCAGGGAGCGGACCTCATCCTGTGGAACGGGCTGAACCTGGAATTGTGGTTCGAGAAATTCTTCTCACGCCTGAAGCAGGTGCCGAGCGTCGTGGTCTCCGACGGTGTCCCGCCCATGGGCATCACCGAGGGCCCCTATTCCGGCAAGCCCAACCCGCACGCCTGGATGTCGCCCTCCGCCGCGCTGATCTACGTGGACAACATCCGCGACGCGCTGGTGAAATACGATCCGGCCAACGCCCCCGCCTACACCGCCAATGCCGAGGCCTACAAGGCGAAGATCACCGCCGCCATCGCCCCGATCCGGGCCGAGCTGGACAAGGTGCCGCCGGGCGAGCGCTGGCTCGTCACCAGCGAAGGCGCCTTCAGTTATCTCGCCCGCGACTTCGACCTGAAGCAGCTCTTTCTGTGGCCCATCAACGCCGACCAGCAGGGCACCCCGCAGCAGGTGCGCCGGGTGGTGGACCGCATGAAGGCGGACAAGATCCCCGTCATCTTCTCCGAAAGCACCATTTCGGCCGAGCCGGCCAAGCAGGTGGCGCGGGAGACCGGGGCGCAATATGGCGGCGTCCTCTACGTGGACTCCCTCAGCGACGCCGCCGGGCCGGTGCCCACCTATCTGGACCTGCTGCGCGTCACCTCCGCCACCATCGCCAGGGGCCTGGCTCCGGCGCCAGCGGAGGCGGCCGGCAAATGAACGCCCCCCTTTCCCCCACGGCGGCGCGGGTGGACGCCGACGGCTCCGGCATCTCCGTCGAGCATGTCACCGTGACCTACCGCAACGGCCACACCGCCCTGCGCGACGCCACCTTCCGCATCCCCACCGGCACCATCACCGCTTTGGTGGGGGTGAACGGCTCGGGCAAGTCCACCTTGTTCAAGACCATCATGGGCTTCCTCGGGGCGTCGCGGGGCACGGTCTCGCTCCTCGGGCTGAGCGTCGCCGAGGCGCTGAAGCGCAACGTGGTCGCCTACGTGCCGCAGGCGGAGGAGGTGGACTGGACCTTCCCCGTCCTGGTCGAGGACGTGGTGATGATGGGCCGCTACGGCCACATGAGCTTCCTGCGCATTCCCCGCCAGGCCGACCATGCGGCGGTGGAGGCGGCCCTCGGCCGCGTCAACATGCTGGAATTCCGCAAGCGGCAGATCGGCGAACTGTCCGGCGGCCAGCGCAAGCGCGTCTTCCTCGCCCGGGCGCTCGCCCAGAATGCCCGCGTCATCCTGCTCGACGAGCCCTTCACCGGCGTGGACGTGAAGACCGAGGACGCCATCATCGCCTTGCTCAAGGCCCTGCGCGACGAGGGGCGGGTCATGCTGGTCTCCACCCACAATCTCGGCTCGGTGCCGGAATTCTGCGACCGCACGGTGCTGATCAAGGGCACGGTGCTGGCCTATGGCCTGACCTCGGAGATCTTCACCCAGGCCAACCTGGAGCAGGCCTTCGGCGGCGTGCTGCGCCACTTCGTGCTGGACGAGAGCCACGCCGCCACCCCCGGCACCCTCGGCGTCCTCACCGACGACGAGCGCCCCCTCGTCCTCTACAAGGACCGCCCCGCGGCCAGCGGCACCGCGGGATCGTCCGAGGGGATCGGGTGATGGCCCGGGACGATCCCGCCCGCGCAACAGCAGCGGCAAGGAAGGGCTGAGCCCATGCCCGCGATGCTCTCCCTTCTCCTCGAACCCTTCGGCTACTCCTACATGGTCAACGCCATGTGGGTGAGCGCGCTGGTGGGCGCGGTGTGCGCCTTCCTCTCCGCCTTCCTCATGCTGAAGGGCTGGTCGCTCATCGGCGATGCCCTGTCCCACGCCATCGTCCCCGGCGTCGCCGGGGCCTATATGCTGGGCCTGCCCTTCTCCATCGGTGCCTTCTTCTCCGGCGCGCTGGCGGCAGGGGCCATGCTGTTCCTGCAGGAGCGCACCAAGCTGAAGGAGGATGCCGTCATCGGCCTCATCTTCACCTCCTTCTTCGGCCTCGGCCTGTTCATGGTCTCGCTGTCGCCCACTTCGGTGAACGTGCAGACCATCGTGCTCGGCAACATCCTCGCCATCTCGCCGCAGGACACGCTGCAACTTGCCATCATCGGCTTCGTCTCGCTGGCGGTGCTGCTGGTGTTCTGGAAGGACCTGATGGTGACCTTCTTCGACGAGAGCCACGCCCGCTCCATCGGCTTGCACCCCACGGCGCTGAAGATCATGTTCTTTACCCTGCTCTCCGCCTGCACGGTGGCGGCGCTGCAGACGGTGGGCGCGTTCCTGGTCATCGCCATGGTGGTGACCCCGGGGGCCACCGCCTACCTGCTCACCGACCGCTTCCCCCGCCTCATCACCCTCGCCGTGCTGATCGGCGCCGGCACGAGCTTCGTCGGCGCCTACCTCTCCTATTTCCTCGACGGCGCGACGGGCGGCATCATCGTGGTGCTGCAGACGCTGATCTTCCTCTCCGCGTTCGTCTTCGCCCCCAAGCACGGGCTCCTTGCGGCGCGGCGGCAGGCGGCAGAAGCGCTCAGGGAGGACGCGGCATGAGCCTGCTCGCGCCGTTCCAGTTCGACTTCATGCTGAGCGCGCTGGTGATCTCCGCCCTGGTGGCGGTGCCCATGGCGCTGCTCTCCTGCTTCCTGGTGCTGAAGGGCTGGTCGCTGATGGGCGATGCCGTCTCCCACGCGGTTCTGCCCGGCGTGGTGCTGGCCTACATGGCCGGCCTGCCGCTGGCGGTGGGGGCGTTCGCCGCCGGCATGGTCTGCGCGCTCGGCACCGGCTACCTGAAGGCCAACAGCCGCATCAAGGAAGACACGGTGATGGGCGTGGTCTTCTCCGGCATGTTCGGGCTGGGACTGGTGCTCTACACCAAGATCCAGTCGGACGTGCACCTCGACCACATATTGTTCGGCGACATGCTCGGGGTCAGCTGGGGCGACATCGCCGAGAGCGCGGTCATCGCCGGCCTCGTCACCCTCGCCTTGCTCGCCAAGTGGCGGGACCTGCTACTCAACGCCTTCGATCCGGCGCAGGCCAAGGCCGTGGGCCTGCGCGTCGGGGTGCTGCATTACGGGCTGCTGGTGATGCTGTCGCTGACCATCGTCGCGGCGCTCAAAGCCGTGGGCATCATCCTCGCCGTGGCGCTGCTGATCGCGCCGGGGGCCATCGCGTTTCTCGTGACGCGGCGCTTCGGCTGGATGCTGGTGGTCTCCGTGGCGGTGGCCGTGGGCTGCGCGCTCGCGGGCGTCTACCTCTCCTTCTTCCTCGACTCGGCGCCGGCGCCGACCATCGTGCTCTTGATGACGGCGGTTTTCGTGGCGGCATTCGTGGGGGTGAGGGTGCAGGCTGGACGGGCGGAGCGGGCTCTGCCTTCCGCTTAGGCATGGCGACCAAGCCTTCGGCACCTGACACCATCTCACCCTTGACGCCCCACCCCCTCAGGCGTAACCCCATCCGCGGGACACCTCCCCCCAACGGGAGGCGCTCATCTGCAAGGATGGTACAATGACTGCAAATCCTGCCCCGGCCACGCGCCCGGAGAATCCCAATTTTTCGTCCGGCCCCTGCGCCAAGCGTCCCGGATGGACGCTGGACGGGTTGTCCGACGCCCCGCTCGGGCGCTCGCATCGCGCCAAGGTCGGCAAGGTCAAGCTGAAAGAAGCCATCGACCTGACCCGCGAGGTGCTCGAAGTGCCCGCGGACTACAAGATCGGCATCGTCCCCGCCTCCGATACCGGCGCGGTGGAAATGGTGCTGTGGTCCATGCTCGGCGCCCGCCCGGTGGACATGCTCGCCTGGGAAAGCTTCGGCGAGGGCTGGGTGACCGACGTGGCCAAGCAGCTCAAGCTGGCCGACGCCCGCACGCTGACCGCCCCCTATGGCGAGCTGCCGGACCTCGCTCAGGTGGACTTCAGCCACGACGTGGTCTTCACCTGGAACGGCACCACCTCCGGCGTCATGGTGCCGGATGCCGAATGGATTCCGGCCGACCGCGCCGGCCTCACCATCTGCGACGCCACCTCGGCGGCGTTCGCGCAGAAGCTCGACTTCGCCAAGCTCGATGTGGTCACCTTCTCCTGGCAGAAGGTGCTCGGCGGCGAGGCGGCCCACGGCATGCTCATCCTCTCCCCGCGCGCGGTAGAGCGGCTGGAGACCTACAAGCCGGCCTGGCCCCTGCCGAAGATCTTCCGCATGACCAAGGGCGGCAAGCTGATTGCCGGCATCTTCGAGGGCGAGACCATCAACACGCCCTCCATGCTGTGCGTGGAAGACTATCTCGACGCGCTGAAGTGGGCGAGGAACATCGGCGGGCTCAGCGCCCTGCAGGAGCGTTCGAACCGCAATTTCGAGGCCATCGCCCAGTGGGTGCACACCACTGCGTGGGTGGATTTCCTCGCCAAAGAGCCGCTGACCCGCTCCAACACCTCGGTGTGCCTGAAGGTGGTGGACGCCGACGTGACCTCGCTCCCGGCGGACGCGCAGGCGGCCTTCGCCAAGGCCATCGCCTCGGGGCTGGAGAAGGGCGGCATCGCCTACGACATCGGCGCCTACCGCGACGCCCCTCCCGGCCTGCGCATCTGGTGCGGGGCGACCGTGGAGCGCTCCGACGTGGAAGCCCTGACCCATTGGCTGGACTGGGCCTTCAATGAGGCCAAGTCGGCGTTACCCAAGGCAGCGTGAGTTCGGGCAGGGTGAGGTTGGACAAGTGGTCCGGCCGGGAACGATGCGTCCCCTCTCCCCTTGCGGGAGAGGGCTAGGGTGAGGGGTAAAGGCCTCACCGCGAGTGCCCCGCCCCCAGCACCCTGAGCCCCCCTCACCCCCGACCCCTCTCCCGCAAGGGGAGAGGGGAGAGCCCCAGGCGGCGCACGATCCCATTTCTCCTCCCCCGCACGCGGGAGAGGTCCACGCCGGTGACGCGCGATCGACCGCGCATGCCCGGCCCATCCCATTCGCGAAACGGAGCCCCCCATGGCACCCCGCGTCCTCATCTCCGACAAGCTCTCTCCCGCCGCCGTCCAGATCTTCAAGGACCGCGGCATCGAGGTGGATTTCCAGCCCGACCTCGGCAAGGACAAGGACAAGCTGGCCGAGATCATCGGCAATTATGACGGCCTCGCCATCCGCTCGGCCACCAAGGTCACCCCTAAGATCCTGGAGAAGGCCGACCGGCTGAAGGTCATCGGCCGCGCCGGCATCGGCGTCGACAACGTGGACCTGCCTGCGGCCACCGCCAAGGGCGTGATCGTGATGAACACGCCGTTCGGCAATTCCATCACCACCGCCGAGCACGCCATCGCCATGATGTTCGCGCTGGCCCGCGAGATCCCGGCGGCGGATGCCTCCACCCAGGCCGGCAAGTGGGAGAAGAACCGCTTCATGGGCGTCGAGGTCACCGGCAAGACCCTCGGCATCATCGGCTGCGGCAACATCGGCTCCATCGTCGCCGAGCGCGGCGTGGGGCTGAAGATGAAGGTGATCGCCTATGATCCCTTCCTCTCGGCGGAGCGGGCGCTGGACCTGGGCGTGGAGAAGGTGGAGCTGGACGACCTGCTCGCCCGCGCCGACTTCATCACCCTGCACACCCCGTTGACCGAGAAGACCAGGAACATCCTCTCGGCCGAGAACATCGCCAGGACCAAGAAGGGCGTGCGCATCATCAACTGCGCCCGCGGCGGCCTCGTCGACGAGGCGGCGCTCGCTGCCGCGCTGGAATCCAAGCACGTGGCCGGTGCCGCCTTCGACGTGTTCACCGTCGAGCCGGCGGAGCAGAACCCGCTGTTCGGCCACCCGAACGTGGTGTGCACGCCGCACCTGGGCGCCGCCACCACCGAGGCGCAGGAGAACGTGGCCCTCCAGGTGGCCGAGCAGATGAGCGACTACCTGCTCTCCGGCGCCATCTCCAACGCGGTGAACTTCCCCTCCATCACCGCCGAGGAAGCGCCCAAGCTCAAGCCCTTCATCGAGCTCGCCGAGAAGCTGGGCTCGTTCGCCGGCCAGCTTACCGACACCGGCCTCAAGACCGTGCGCATCGTCTATGAGGGCGCGGTGGCCGACCTCAAGGTCAAGGCGCTCACCTCGGCCGCCGTGGCCGGCCTGCTGCGCCCGGCGCTGCCGGACGTGAACGTGGTTTCGGCCCCCTCCGTCGCCAAGGAGCGCGGCATCGTGGTCGAGGAGACCACGCGCGCCGCCACCGGCGACTATGAGAGCCTCATCACCCTCACCGTGGTGACGGAGAAGTACGAGCGCTCGGTTTCCGGCACGGTATTCGCCGACGGCCACCCGCGCATCGTCAACATCAAGGGCATCAAGGTGGACGCCGAGTTCGCACCCTCCATGATCTACGTGACCAACGAGGACAAGCCCGGCTTCATCGGCCACTTCGCCAGCCTGCTCGGCGATGCGGGCGTGAACATCGCCACCTTCGCCCTCGGCCGCGACCATGCGGGCGGGGACGCCATCGCCCTGGTGGCGGTGGACGGCAAGGTTCCGGCCGAGGCCCTCGGCAAGGTGCAGGGCCTGCCCCACGTCAAGGCGGCGAAGGCCCTGACCTTCTGAGCCGCCGTCACCGCCCGGCTTCCAGCGGCCGCCCGAAGGGGCGGCCGTTTTCGTCTGTGCGAGGGGGGCGTCCCGGTCCGGCCGCGGACCGGGACGGAGGCATCAGGCCTTCCGGCGCGCCCGGGCGGACACCGTGGCCAGCAGGATGCCGGAAATGACCAGGGCGTAGCCGGCGAAGTGGTACCAGGCGATCTGCTCGCCGAGAAAGACGATGGCGAGCGCCGTGCCGAACACCGGCATGAGATGCAGGAAGGGCGCGGCAGCGTTCGCTCCCACGAGGTCCACCGCCCGGTTGAAGAACAGGTAGGCGACGAGGGAGGGGCCGATCATCACGTAGGCGAGGGTCGCCACCGTGACCCGGTCGAAGTGCAGGATCCGCCCCTGGAGCACCTCCCACAGGGCGAACGGGATCAGCAGCACCGATCCCAGCGCCATGATCACCGCCAGGAAGGACAGCGGCCCCAGGGCCGGCCGGTTGCGCAGGATGGCGGCATAGAAGGCGTAGACCACCAGCGCCGCGATGATCCACACGTCGCCGACGTTGGGCTTCAGGTGCAGGAAGGTGTCGAGGTCGCCGTGGCTGATGATGACCAGCACGCCGGTGAGCGAGGTGGCGATGCCCGCCACCTGCCCGAGCCCGAGCCGCTCCCGGAACAGGACGAAGGTCCACACGGCGACGAGCAGGGGCGCGGTGGACTGCACCAGCAGGCCGTTCAGCGCCTGGGTATATTGCAGCCCGTAATAGCTCATGGCGTTGTAGCAGGCGATGCCGGTGCCCGACAGCAGCACCAGCAGCCAGATGTGGCGGCGGATGAGCGGCAGGTCGCGCCGCAGCTGGTTCCATGCGAACGGCAGGAGAATGAGCGTCGCCCCCACCCAGCGCACGAAGGCGAGGCCCACCGGCGGCACGTGGCCGGCGACGAAGCGCCCGACCACGATGTTGATGGCCCACAGGAGCGCCACGAGGGTCAGCAGCAGATAGGGCGCGTCGAAGAGAGCAAATCCCGAGGTGCGCGATGGCCTCACCGACATGTTTCCTCCCGCCGCGCGCCCGTTTCGGCCCGCGACGCCTCTCCCATTTTGGTTTCCGGGTCGGCCTTTGAGGTTGGCCGTTTCCGAGGCAGCCGGCCGCCCCTCTTGCGGCCGGAGTTCCGCTGTACCGCCTCCATGGCCGGAGGGGAAATCTAAACTCGCGACCGATCCATCAAATGCCGTGATGGATCAGCGCCCGATCAGGCGCTGCACGGTGCCGTCGTCGATCAGCATGTAGCCGGTGGGACTGTCCGGGCACAGGCCGCCGCCGCACTCCAGCACGGTGGACACGCCATTGCCGAGGGCGAGCAGCAGCACCAGCACGATGGCGAGGGTGCCGAGCAGCGGTGCCGGGGACGTCGCCTCGGGCCCCCGCTCGAACTGGCCGTCGAACAGCATCAGGATCGCCGAGCCGGTGACGCAGACGGCGAACAGGATCAGCGCCCAGGCGTAGAAATGCAGGCCGAAGAAAGCATCGCCATAGGCCCCTTCGCCGGGGACGATGTGCAGCAGCGTCTGCCGCACGGACACGGCCCCGCCGGCGAGGGAGGAGAGGATCATCAGGCCGTAATGGGACGGCCTCGGCCCGAACTTCACGTTGAGCGCGAGCCCGACCGCGACCCCGAGGAAGCCCGCCCGCTGCAGGATGCAGAGCGGGCACGGCAAATCGTGGAAGGCGATCTGGTCGATGAAGGCGGTGATCAGCACCGCCGCCACCGCGACCAGGCCAAGGGCGTTGAGCAGGCGGAAACGCGCGCTTTCGCTCATGGCCGCCCCCTCACAAGGCGATGTGGAGGGAATCGGTGGCATGAAGGCGGAACAGCGCCAGCATCGCCGCCACCGCGACCACCCACAGGACGAGGGCCGCGCCACGCTGGCCGGCCAGCGTGGCGGAGAGCGCCAGGAAGACTCCGAAAAACGGCAGTGACATCATGGCGCCGCCCCTTGGGGCGCGCTCCGGGCAAATTGAACCCAATTGCTCGGATCGCGCTCAGAATCGTTGATGGAGAACGCGTGACCCGGTCAGCTTGCACTGCAAGGCGATCGGCGCGTGCTCGAGCGACCGGGGGACGCCGGTTCCATCGACGCATCCCGACTCAGGCCCGCACGGGACGGTAGCGAACCCCGGCCCCCGCGTCATGCTGCGGCGCGGTCGCCGGCTCAGGCGGGGAGCACCACCGCCGTGTTGCCGGAGGGATCCGCCACCTCGAGCCCGCCATCCGCCAGCGGCGTGAAGGCGACGTCCGCCGCCGCGAGCCGCCGCGCCAGCCCCGCCACCGCCGCCGCCGGCAGCCGCACGGTGAAATGGTCGAGCCCGGCGCTGCCGGCCGCTGGCGCCGGGGCGCCGGACGACTGCCAGGTGTTGAGGCCGAGATGGTGGTGATAGCCATCGGCGCTGACGAACAGGGCGCCGGGATAACGCGCCATGATCTTCAGCCCCACCGTGTCCACCCAGAATCGCCGCGCCGCCTCCAGGTCGGAGACCTTGAGATGGACGTGGCCCATGTCGGTACCGGCCGGCGCCTTTCCGAGAACCGCCGGGGCCTCGCGGGCGAGGGCGGCGAGGTCGAGGGGCAGGGTCGCCATGGCGATGCTGCCGTCGGCACTGCGCGGCCATTCGGCCTCCGGCCGGTCGTGATAGATCTCGATGCCGTTGCCGTCCGGATCGTCCACATAGAGCGCCTCGCTCACCAGATGGTCGGAGGCGCCGAGGCGCAGGCCCGTGTGGTGCAGCGCCAGGAGGCGAGCGGCGAGGCTGGCGCGGTCCGGCACGCGGATGGCCATGTGGAACAGGCCGGGCGCACGGTGCGGCGCCGGGCGAGCCTGCGACCGGCGAACAATCTCCACCAGCGGCCGGCCACCGGCGCCGAGCACCGTGGTGTCGCCGGTGGCGAGGACGTCGAGGCCCACGGCGTCGCGGTAGAAGGGGACCAGACGGTCCGGGTCGGCGCTGGTCAGCGCCACCGCGCCGAGGGCGAGGTGGTGGGGCTCGGGTTCGGGAGAAAGGGAAAGGGCGGCAGTCACGATGAAGCTCCTCGCGGAGGGGCGGATTCCCATTCGGGGACCGATCTACCCTGGCGTTGCTTCAAATATGGAGGAGCGCCCAAGCCTGCGCCATTGCGTCGATGCAAGCGAAAGCCAGCACCCCCGCACGCCCTCGCCGGTGTGTTCCTCAATCGGTGAACCACGCCTCATCGGTCTTACGGAGCTTACCGCGCCGCCATTCGTAGATCTGGGTGCAGCGCATGTAGCGCTCGGGGTTGGACCGCGTGCAATAGGCGGAGTGGGAGAACACCACGAGATGCGGCAGCTTGCCGTGCCCGCCCGGCGCGATCTCGAAGCCGCGCGCGCCGCGATCGAACGCCCGCGTCCAGCGCCCCGGCCCGGTGGAAACGAAGAGGATGTAGCGGAAGCCGTCGGAGCCGACCCAGGGGGTGAAGCCGCCCTCGCAGGCCATGTCGTGGGTGTCGATCAGGTAATCCGGCCGTCCGTCCGGGGAGACGTCGACCACCGTGAAGACGGTCTTCGCCGACCATTGGGGGGTGCCATCCTCGGCCCTGCACGCCGCTTCCAGCCCTTTCACCGCCCCGCGACCACCTTGGGCAGGCCGGCATAGGGATTGCTCGCCGGTTGGCCCGCAACCGCGGCCGGATCAGGCGCGGGCTGCGCCATCTGCGTCCCAGCTGCCGGAGCATTCGCGGCAGCCCCGGTCGGCGTCTCCCCCGCCCTTGCGGATGAGGTGAACGGGCCGAGCCCGATCACCGCACACAGGGTGACGACGCCGATCCTCATGCCTCTCCCCTCCGTCGCCCGGACCGTGGTTCGAGGGCGGAATAGCGAACGGCGATGGCGCGTGTCTTTCGGCTGCGTTGCGCCCCTGTTTCAACGCCGGCGGGGCGTCGGGCCCCGACCGGCCTTCCCGCCTCAGGCCGCCTTCTGGCACTCCCGGTCCACGATGGTGACGATGTCGGCCATGATGCGGTTCAGCTCGAAATTCTTCGGCGTGTAGACCGCCGCCACGCCGAAGCCCTTCAGCTGCACCTCGTCCTCCGGCGGGATGATGCCGCCCACCACCACCGGCACGTCGGAGAGGCCCTCGGCCCGCAGCCGCTCCATCACGTCGCGCACCAGCGGCACGTGGGAGCCGGAGAGGATGGACAGGCCGATGACGTGCACGCTCTCCTCCAGCGCGGCATTGACGATCTCGGCCGGGGTCAGGCGGATGCCCTCATAGACCACCTCCATGCCGCAATCGCGCGCGCGGACGGCGATCTGCTCGGCGCCGTTGGAATGGCCGTCGAGCCCCGGCTTGCCCACCAGGAACTTGATGCGCCGGCCGAGCTTCTCGGAAACGGCGTCCACATTCTTCCTCACCTCGTCGAGGCCCTGGGTGTCCACCCGCGCGGCGCGGCCGACGCCGGTGGGGGCGCGGTATTCCCCGAACACCTCACGCAGGCAGGTGCCCCACTCGCCGGTGGTGATGCCGGCCTTGGCGCAGACGATGGAGGGCTCCATGATGTTGCGCCCCTCCTGCGCCGCGCTCTTGAGCGCCGCGAGGGCCGCCTCCGCCGCCTTCGGGTCGCGCGCCGCGCGCCAGGCCTGAAGACGCGCGATCTGCTCCGCCTCCACCCCCTCCGGCACGGTGAGGATGGAGCCCTCGCCGGTGGTGAGCGGGGATGGCTCCGTATCGGTCCAGCGGTTGACGCCCACCACCACCTGCTCGCCGCGCTCGATGGCCTCGAGCCGGCGGGTGTTGGATTCCACCAGCTGCTGCTTCATGTAGGAATTCTCGATGGCCGCCACCGCGCCACCCATGCCGTCGATGCGGGCGAGCTCGGCGCGCGCCTCCTGCTTCAGCTCCTCCACCTTCTTCGCGATCTCGGTGGAGCCGTCGAAGATGTCGCCGTATTCGAGCAGGTCGGTCTCGTAGGCCACCACCTGCTGCATGCGCAGGGACCATTGCTGGTCGAAGGAGCGCGGCAGGCCGAGCGCCTCGTTCCAGGCGGGCAGCTGCACGGCGCGGGCGCGGGCCTTCTTGGAGAGGGTGACGGCCAGCATCTCCAGAAGGATGCGGTAGACGTTGTTCTCCGGCTGCTGCTCGGTGAGGCCCAGCGAGTTCACCTGCACGCCGTAGCGGAACAGCTTCTGCTTGGCGTCGGTGATGCCGTAGCGCTCGACGCAGATCTCGTCCCAGAGGTCCACGAACGCGCGCATCTTGCACATCTCGGTGATGAACCGCATGCCCGCGTTCACGAAGAAGGAGATGCGCCCCACCACCTCGCCGAAGGCCGGGCCCTCGGCCTCACCGGACGTCTTCACCGTGTCGAGGACGGCGATGGCGTTGGCCAGCGCGAAGGCCAGCTCCTGCACCGGCGTCGCCCCCGCCTCCTGCAAATGGTAGGAGCACACGTTCATCGGGTTCCACTTGGGCAGATCCTTCGTGGTGTAGATGATGGTGTCCTTGGTCAGCCGCATGGAGGGCGCCGGCGGGAACACGTAGGTGCCGCGCGAGAGATATTCCTTGATGATGTCGTTCTGCGTGGTGCCCTGCAGCTTGGAGCGGTCCGCCCCCTGCTCGTCGGCGGTGGCGATGTAGAGCGAGAGCAGCCACGCCGCACAGGCATTGATGGTCATCGACGTGTTCATCTCGGCGAGCGGGATGCCGTCGAACAGGGTGCGCATGTCGCCGAGGTGAGAGATGGGCACCCCCACCTTGCCCACCTCGCCGCGGGCGAGCGGGTGGTCTGAATCGTAGCCGGTCTGGGTGGGCAGGTCGAAGGCCACCGACAGGCCGGTCTGCCCCTTGGCGAGGTTGGAGCGGTAGAGCTTGTTGGATTCCGTGGCGGTGGAGTGCCCCGCATAGGTGCGGAAAAGCCAGGGTTTGTCGCGGGCTACCATTCCTTTTCCCCATCCGTCTGATCTTGGAATTTGTCGCGATTGTGCGTCGCAATGCGCGTGACGTCGATGGGAAATTTCTCCACCGGGGGAGGCGCCGCCGGCAACCCGGCGGCGCGCACCCTCAGCGCTTCACCAGCGAGATGATGAACAGCAGGATCACCGCGCCCAGCGTGGCGGAGATGATCTGGCCGATGACGCCACCCACCACGAACACGCCGCCGAACAGGAAACCGCCGATCAGGGCGCCGACGATGCCGACCGCGATGTTGCCGATCAACCCGAAGCCGTAGCCCTGGAAGAGCTGCCCCGCGAGGAAGCCGGCAATGGCGCCGACGATGATCATCCACAAAATGTTCATGTGTTTTCTCCCCATCCCCTGCCGGCTCCGTCATCCCCGGATGCGCGACGCACCCACTCTATCCCTCCGCGAGCGGCACGGAAACGACAACGCGGGCTTGACCGCGCGATCCACCCAAACCCGCCCGGACCGGCCCCATGCCCCGAAAGAGGGACTATCGCCTTGGAATTCTTCTCTGCTACGCTGCAATGCGAGATAGCCCCCAAATGACGTGACCGAACGGTCCGCACGAGAGGAGAGGACGAGCGCTATGGCCCAGACGGCAACCGCCGACGCGAGCGATGCACCGGTGAAGGACCTTTACGAGCTGGGCGAGATCCCGCCCCTCGGCCACGTTCCGTCCAAGATGTATGCCTGGGCGATCCGGCGCGAGCGCCACGGTCCGCCCGAGCAGTCCTTCCAGCTGGAGGTGGTGCCGACCTGGGAGCTGGGCGAGCAGGACGTGCTCGTGCTCGTGATGGCGGCCGGCGTCAACTATAACGGCATCTGGGCCGGCCTCGGCGAGCCGATCTCCGTGTTCGACGTGCACAAGCTGCCCTATCACATCGCCGGCTCCGATGCCTCTGGCATCGTCTGGGCGGTGGGGTCCAAGGTGAAGCGCTGGAAGGTGGGCGACGAGGTGGTCGTCCACTGCAACCAGGACGACGGGGACGATGAGGAGTGCAACGGCGGCGACCCGATGTTCTCCCCCTCCCAGCGGATCTGGGGCTATGAGACGCCGGACGGCTCCTTCGCTCAGTTCTGCCGGGTGCAGGCGCGCCAGCTGATGCCACGTCCCAAGCACCTGACCTGGGAAGAGAGCGCCTGCTACACGCTGACCATGGCCACTGCCTACCGCATGCTGTTCGGCCATCCGCCGCACGACGTGAAGCCGGGCGACTATGTGCTGGTGTGGGGCGCCTCGGGCGGCCTCGGCGTGTTCGGCGTGCAGCTCGCCGCCGCCTCCGGCGCGCATGTGATCGGCGTCATCTCGGACGAGACCAAGCGCGACTATGTGCTCGGCCTCGGCGCCAAGGGCGTGATCAACCGCAAGGACTTCAAGTGCTGGGGCCAGCTGCCCAAGGTCAACTCGCCCGAATACACCGAGTGGACCAAGGAAGCCCGCAAGTTCGGCAAGGCCATCTGGGACATCACCGGCAAGCGCGACGTGGACATCGTGTTCGAGCATCCCGGCGAGCAGACCTTCCCGGTCTCGACCCTGGTGGGCAAGCGCGGCGGCATGATCGTGTTCTGCGCCGGGACCACCGGCTTCAACATCACGTTTGACGCCCGCTACGTGTGGATGCGGCAGAAGCGCATCCAGGGCTCCCACTTCGCCCACCTCAAGCAGGCCTCCGCCGCCAACCAGTTCATCATCGACCGGCGCGTCGACCCCTGCATGTCGGAAGTGTTCCCGTGGGAGCGCATCCCCGAGGCGCACACCAAGATGTGGAAGAACCAGCATGCCCCCGGCAACATGGCGGTGCTGGTCAGCGCCCCCCGCACCGGGCTGCGGACCCTTGAGGACGTGATCGAGGCCGGTCCCAAGAAGTAAGGCCCAGAAGCAAGGCCCCAAGGAAACAAGGCCACGGCCGAGGCGCCCCCCTGCCCGGGCTCGGCCCGGGCCTTCACGGGCAAGGGCGGGATGCGAAAGGCCGGGTGAGCCCGGCCATGACCGCCGGGGCCCTTGTTCCAGGGCCAGCCCGGCGGCGGCCGTTCAAGCGGCCCCGCGCCCCCTCACGCCTCTCCTCCCAAGCCGTTCCTTCCCCAGGCAAGCCCACGGCCCGAAGGCCGGCGGCGGCGCCGCCGCGCGTCCGAAGCGGCGCGAGGCCCTGGACGGCGCATGATTGGAGGGGCGTGATTTTGGAGGGACGTGGGATTGGCCCTATGCTGATGCCGCTGCGACATCCGCACCATCTGCCGTTCGGGGGACGGGCCATCTACCGGAACGATTTCAAGACCTTGCAGCTCTTCGTTGCCGTCTGCGAGCTGAACAGCCTCGCGCGCGCCGCCGAACGCCTCGCCATCGCCCCGTCCGCGGCGACGCGCCGGATCCAGCTGCTGGAACACGATGCCCGCACGCCGCTGCTCGATCGCCTGCCGCACGGCGTGCAGCCGACCGCCGCCGGCCAGACCTTCCTGCGCTTCGCTCGCGACATCCTCCACTTGGTGGACCGGGCGGACCATCTGCTGATCGAGTACGAATCCGGCATGCGCGGCTATGTGCGCGTGGCCTCGTCGAGCTCGGTGCTGCTGGCGCGGCTCGCCTTCGATCTGTCGCGGTTTGCGACAGCGCATCCGGATATCACCCTGGACCTCGAGGAGCGGGGCACCGAGGCGACGCTGGAGATGGTGCGGAGCAAGCAGGCCGATATCGGCCTCGTCGTCTGCGGCGCCGAAACCCAGCCGCTGGAGACGTTCCCCTTCGGCGGCGACCGGCTGGTGCTCGGCGTTCCGCTGACGCACCGGCTGGCGCAGAAGGACAAGCTGCGGTTCGCCGACTTCATCGCCGAGGATTTCGTGACCCTCGGCCACGGAACCGCCGTGCGCCGCATCCTCGCCGAGCAGGCCCGCCTCCTCGGCGCGCCGCTCAAGGTGCGCGTGCAGGCGGCGAGCTTCGGGGCCATGGCGCTGATGGCGAGCCAGGGGCTCGGCGTCGCGGTGATTCCAGAGCCCGCATTGCTGCCGCTGCAACAGTCCTACCAGCTCAAGGTCATTGAAATCGACGAACCGTGGGCGGGACGAAATTTTGTGCTGTGCGTGCGGACCGTGCCTGAATTGGACCCACCGGCCAAGCGGCTGCTCTCGTTTCTGCTCAAGTGATCACCAATTCGAATTCTGCGAATCCTGGATTGATGTAATTCGCCTTTATCGATCCCGGCACGAGTGACACTCCTTTTCATCCCAACGTCATCGCGCCGCGCAGGTGCTGGGGTGAAATGGTGCAGATGTCTTTTCGGTCCAGTTGGTTCGACCTCCCGCCGGCGGCCCGCTCCGCCGAGATCGGGCGCTGCTTCGCCGCCGCCGCGGTGATGGGGCCGCGCCTGAACGCCACCGTCGCCCTGTCCCCGGCGCCCCCGTCCTCCGTCGCCCCCTCTACCCGCCGCGGTGCCGGCTTCGGTCCGCTGAAGGGCATGCCCTATGTGACCAAGGACATTTTCGACCGGGAGCGGCGCCGGGCGGAATGGGGCGGATGCCGCGCCCCCGGCCCCGCCGGGGCCGATGCCGGCATCCTGCGCCGCCTCGACGCGGCGGGCGGCCGCGAGGTCGCGACGACATCCCTGAGCGCCCTGGCCTACGAGCCCTCGGGCTACAATGCGGCGCTCGGCCGGGCCCGCAACCCCTGGCACCCCGGCGTGGTCAGCGGCGGATCCTCCAGCGGCTCGGCGGTCCTGGTGGCAGCGGGGGCCGCCTATCTGGGCATCGGCTCGGACACCGGCGGCTCGATCCGCGTCCCCGCCGCCTGCTGCGGCCTCGTCGGCCTCAAGCCCGGATGGGGCGCCCTGCCGGTGGACGGCGCCATGCCGCTGGCGCCGAGCCTGGACGTGATCGGGTTCATGGCGCGGTGCTCCACCGACCTCCTGCGGGTCTGGGCGGCGGTGGCGGACGCCGGCGACGACGGCGGCACCATCCGGTCGCTGGCCCTTCTGGAGCATGCCGCGGCCACGGCCGTCCCGGCGGTGCGCCGCGGGCTCGCCGCCGCGCTCGAAACCCTGGCTGCCGCCGGCATCGGGCATCGGCTGGCGGACTGTTCCCACGTGGTGGCGGCGGCCGATGCCGCGAGCCTCACCATCATGCAGGCGGAGGTCGCCCGCACCCATGGCTCCGCCGAGGGTGCCGCCGCACTGGGCGACCGCGCCCTCGCCCGCAGAATCGAGAAGGGGCGGGCCATCTCCGACGAGACCCTCGCCGCCGCGCGCGCCGCGCGGCCCGGCCTGCGCGCCGCCTTCCTGAAGGGCCTCGCGGGCGCCGACGCCGCGGTGCTGCCGGTGATGCCCATGCCGGCCCCCCTCGCCTGCGACGTCGATCCGCGCGACCCGGACTTCAGGCCCCGCCTGCTTTACGCGATGACCAGCCTGACGCGCTTCGTCAATGCGCTGGGCCTGCCGGCGATCGCCGTTCCGGTCGGGTTCGATGGCCGCGGCACGCCGCTGGCGATGCAGGTGATCGGGCGGCCCGGCAGCGAGCCGTCCCTGCTGCGCCTCGTCGCCACCTACCAGCAGCTCACCCGCTGGCACGAGCGCCGGCCGCCGGTCTGTGCCGCCGCGTCGCTCAAGGATCGGTGCGCATGATCCCGGCCGAAAGCCCTCCTCGCCCGCGCGCATCTGCGCATCTTCGACATGTCGCAGGCCGTCGCCGCCACCGCCGACCCCACCGATGGCATCCCGGAGCTTCCGCCATGGGAAGCCGCAGGCGAGCCGGAATGACTTGAACAATGAAATAAAAGGCGGCGGATTTTCACAAGCCGCCACCTTTTTCTGTCGTCAGGCCTTGATACCGGTGATGGATGCGCTCACCGCGCGCGGGTCGCGCATGGGCCAGCGCCCGCTGTCCACCTGGGCGAGGAACGCACCGACGATGCGGTTATATTCCTCCGGCTCCTCGATATTGATGGCGTGGCCGCAATTGGGCATCACCGAAAGGGCCGCCGAAGGAATATTGCGCTTCATCAGGATGCCCGGAAGCAGGCAGGGCCAGTCCTCGTCGCCGGTGATGACGAGGGTCGGCGCGGAGATCTTCTTCATCTCCTCGACCATGGTGTAGAGCGAGGGGCGGAAGCGCTGGACGCCCCGCTGGGTGTTGGCCGACCCCACCGCATCATGGCTCGCGAGAATCTGCTTGAACTCGAGGAAGCCCCGCGGATCCTTGTTCTCGAACTGCACCCGCGTGGGCCCGAAGGCGTACCGCTCGGCGAACGCCTCCATGCCCGCCTCGGCGATGTAGGCGGCGATGGTGTCCGCCTCCGCCTGGAAGCGCGGCTGCTCCTCCAGCTCGGCGCCGTAGCCGCAGCCGCCGATGCACAGGGACAACGCGCGATCATGGTGCCGGACGCCGAAATGCAGCGTGGCGAAGCCGCCCATGGACAGGCCGATCACATGCGCCTTTTCAATGCCGATGCCGTCCATGACGCTGGCGATATCGTCCGCGGCCCGGGCCTGGGAATAGGACGCGACATCCTCCGGCACGTCGGACGGCGGATAGCCCCGGGCATTGTAGGCGACGACCCGGTAGCGCTTGCCGAGATAGCGCAGCTGGGGCTCGTAGCTGCGCAGGTCGCCGGCGAATTCGTGGACCAGGATGACCGGCGTGCCGGCGCCGGTCTCCTCGTAATAAAGCTTCACGCCGTCGTCGGTGGTCACATGGGCCATGGGCCGCTCCCGTTGAGGTCAAATCGTTCGATGCGGTGGGGCGAGCGACACCGTGCGGCTCAGGCCGGCGACGGCTCGGCGCCGCTGGGGGACTGGGGTTCCGGCGCATCGAGCGCGCCCACCACCCGCGCGATGACACGGTGGGCGTGCCGGATCATCTTGACGGCTTCCCGGCGCGCGAGGTCCGCCTTGCGCGCGGAGACGGCCTCGAACACCTTGCGGTCGCCGTCGAAGGCGAGGTCGACGATCTCGCGCGTGTTCTGGTGCGCCAGGTAGCGATAGCGCAGCGCCTGTTTCTCGATGCCCGAGACCAGGCGTTCCAGGGTGTGGTTTCCCGATGCCTGGTGCAGGGCGCGCGTGAACGCCACGTTGCGCTCGAAGAAGGTGTCCACATCCTTCTCCGCCATGGCGGCGCGCATCTCGTCCAGAAGGCCGGACAGCGTGGCGAGCGCTTCTTCATCCGCCGCCCGCGCGGCCTCGGCGGCGACCAGCCCTTCCAGCGCCACCCGGCATTTGTAGACCTCGTCGAGGTCGGCGATGCTCATGGGCGCCACCCGCACGCCGCGCCACGCCGCCCGCACGATCAGGCCGTCCGCCTCGAGGATCTGGAAGGCATCGCGTACCGGCGATCGGCTGATGTTGAAATGGGCGCACAGATCTTCCTCAATCAGCCGCATTCCCGGCGGCCAGCGCAGGTAGATGATGTGATCGGCGAAAGCGCGCGCCACTTCCGCCCCGATCACCTTCGGCACCACGAAGTCGGCGGCGCCGCGCTTCATTCGATCGATCACCGGAAAACCTTTCGTACCTTGTGCGGAGGCCGGCCCGCTCCGGCGGCCCGGCAAGACTGCCCGTGCATGGGCCCGGCCGCCGGCGCCAGGCTGACGCCCGCGTAGCAAAATCGGATACAATATACTATCTTCGATTTGCAGCGCACACCCGCGCGCCCCTCCCGTCCCGAGAAATGCGAGACATCCCATGAGCATGGTCGACGCCGACACGGACCCGGCTCCGACCGGTTCCGCGGGCAAAATCGCATCCGTAGACTGCTTCCCGGCGTGCCTGCCGCTGAAGAAGCCGCTCGTCATGTCCACCTACCGCATCGACGCCGGCCCGGTCCTGTTCGTCCGCGTGCGCACCCGCGACGGCGCGGAGGGCTGGGGGGAAGCGGCAGCGAGCCCGATCATGTCGGGCGAAACCCTGGTCGGCATGGTGGCGGCGGTGCGCGAGATGATCGCGCCGCAGATCATCGGCCGCGCGGTCGCGGACCGCTCGGCCGCCTGCGCCGCGATCCGGCGCGGCATGTACGGCAATCGCGGCGCCCTCGCCGCCGTGGACATGGCCCTGCTCGACCTCGCCGGCCATGTGGCCGGCGTGCCGGCGGTGGATCTTCTGGGCGGCGCGCTCCGGCGCAGCGTCGAGCCGCTCTGGCTCATCGGCGGCACCGGCGAGAGCGACCGCGACGTGGCCGATGCCCTCGCCCTGCACGCGCAAAGCGTGCGCCGGTTCAAGCTGAAGGTGGGGATCGCATCGGTGTCCGCAGAGGCGCAGACCATCCGCCGCCTGCGCGAGGCGCTGGGGGAAGACTGCCTCATCGCCGCCGACGCCAACATGGGCTGGGACGTTCAAAGCGCGCTGCGCTTTGCCCGCGCCGCCGCGCCCTTCGCGCTCGCCTTCCTCGAGCAGCCGACCCCCGCCGGCGACCTGGCGCGCCTCGCCGCAGTGGCGGCCGGGTCGCCCGTGCCCATCGGCGCCGACGAGAACATTCACGCCATCTCCGATATCCTGCGCCATCACGAGGCCCGGGCCGTGCGCGGTGTCAGCCTCAAGACCATCAAGCTTGGTGGCGTCACGCAGGTCGTGTCCGCCGGCGGGCTGTGCGACGTGCTCGGGTTGAGCATCAATCTTGCGATGATGATGGAATCGAGCCTTGCGGCCTCTGCCATGGTTCATGCTGCCTGCGCCGTGCCTAATCTGGACTGGGGCCTGAGCCTTGGGAATCTTTGGCTCGCCGAGGACCCGGTGGTGGTTCCCCTGGCGTGCCGGGACGGGCGGGTCCATTGCCCCTCCTCCCCCGGCCTCGGCGTCGTTGTTGACGAGCGCCGCCTCGCAGCGCTCGCCGCTTGAGTGAGCCGAGGGCCCTCCCCCGTCGCTCCCCGTGTTTGGCCCACCACGGCGGTTCCGCCAGGGAGGCGGGCTCGGGACTTGGACGTCAGGATTTGGGCTTCGGCAGCTCATAGTTCACGGCGTCGGGCTTTACTTCCTTGAGCAGGTCCGGATAGACGAAGTTTTTCCAATCCACGGGCTTGGCAAGCTTTCCAAGGCCCTTGAGCTGGGCTTCCTGGAGCTCGAAATTGTTGATCGAGCCCTGGTCGAGGCGCATGTCGAAGCGCACCTTCTTCACCAGCTCCAGCGTCAGCGCCTTGTCGAGCTTGAGGAAGGTGGCCACATGGCCGGCCGCGGCCTCCGGATCCTTGGTGATCAGGTCGCTCGCTTCCACCATGGAGCGCATGAAGGCCACCGCCGCCGGCTTGTTCTTCTCCGCCCAGCCCTTGTTGACATAGACATAGACCCGCGGGCTGAGGATGCCGTCTGAATTGACCACCACCTTGGTATCGGGAATGGCCTTCACGGCACGGGTCAGCCACGGCTCCCAGCTGGTGAAGGCATCGATGTTGCCGCGCTCCATGGCGGCGATCATCTCGGGGGCTTCCACCTGGACGATGGTGTAGTCCTTCGGATTAAGCTTGAGCTTGTCGACCATCGCCAGCCAGAACACCTCGCTGCCGGAGCCGCGCGCGACGCCGATGCGCTTGCCTTTCAGCTGGTCGATGCTGGTGTAGCCGCGAGCGACCATGCCGTACCACTGGCCCATGAGCGCGCCTTCGGCCGCCACGACCACGTTGGGATCGATGTTGAAATTCTGGATGCCCGCCTGCTCGGCGCCGAAGGCGGACTGGATCTGGTTCTGGATGACGAAGGCCACCATCGCCGAGCCGCTGGGTCCGGTGTTCAGCTGCACGTTGAGGTCGTTCTTCTCGAAGATCCCCGCGAGCTTGGCCACGTAGTATGCGGAGAAGGATGGATCGACGCCGGTGCCGATGGTGATCTTCGTCGGCTCGGCCGAGGCCGGCGCCACGGCGGCGGACAGGGCCAGCACCGCCGCCGTGACCGCGGCGCGGACCGTCTTCTGCAGGATGGTCATGATGAACCCCTCTGGTTGGTCTTGAAGGTCGCGGATGCGGACCCCCGCATCCGCGCGTGCGTGATCCGTGCTCACGCCACCGGGGAGAACCGGCCGGCGAAGCGGAAGATGGCCCAGCGGAACAGCCGGTCGGTCAGGAGGCCGAGCAGGCCCAGGCAGAAGAGGGAGACGAAGATGTCGTCCACCAGCATGAACATGCGCCCGTTCCACAGCATCACCCCGAGGCCCTCGTTGGCAGAGATCATCTCGGCCGCCACGATGGTGGTGAAGGAATTGGCCATGGCGAGCCGCATGCCGGTGAGGATGAAGGGCACGGTGGCGGGCAGGCTCACATAGAGGAAAATCTGCCACGGCCTGGCGCCCAGCGCCTGCGCCGCGCGCACCTTGTTGGGCGAGATGGAGGCAACGCCTGCCGCCGTGTTCAGGATCACGATGAACACGGTGGCGTAGATGATGAGGAAGATCTTGGATTCCTCGCCGATGCCGAACCAGATCACCGCGATGGTGATCATCGCCACCGACGGGATGAAGCGCAGGAATTCGGTCCACGGCTCGGCCAGCTGGCGCACGATCTTGAAGCTGCCGATGGCGAGGCCCACGGGGATGGCGATCATCGAGCCGAGGATGAAGCCGACCATGATGCGCATCAGGCTCGCGGCGACGTTCTCCACGAGCACGCCGCTCTTGAGCAGCTCCAGCGCCTTCAGGAACATCACGTGGGGCGGCGGGAAGAGCACCGACTGGACCAGGAACACCGAGGCCACGTGCCAGGTGACGAGCAGTCCCAGGAATCCCACGGTGGCCGGCCATACGGCGGCAAGGACGTCCGCGGCGCGGCGCAGGAACATGGAGCGCGACCTTTGCATGGGAAGGCGGGTTTCGACGGCGCTCATGCGGCCACTCCCTGGGCCGCCTTTGCGACCTCGTCCCGGATGATGCTGTAGACGACGTTGAAATACTTGGAATACTGCGGATCGGTGCGATCGCGCTCGCCCTTCAGATCGATGTCGACGACCTCGCGCAGGGTGCCGCCCGGCCCCGCCGACATGACGCCGACCCGCGTCCCGAGCAGGATCGCCTCGTCCACGTCGTGGGTGATGAAGAGGACCGTGCTCCGGGTGGCGAGCCAGATCTTGCGCAGCTCGCGCTGCATGATGTAGCGCGTCTGCGCGTCGAGCGCGCCGAAGGGCTCGTCCATCAGCAGCATCTTGGGCTCGTTGACGAGGGCGCGGGCGATCTGGATGCGCTGCTTCATGCCGCCGGAGAGCTCGGAAGGGTACTTCTCGTTCTGGCCGTTCAGGCCCACGAGGCGCAACGCCGTCCGGGCCCGCTCGCGGCGCTCCGCCGCCGGCACGCCGCACATGCGCAGGCCGAACTCGATGTTCTCCTGCGCGTTGAGCCAGGGATAGAGGCTGTCGTCGCCCTGGAACACCACGCCGCGATCGCGCGAGGGGCCGCGCACCGGCTTGCCGTCGAGCAGGATCTCGCCGGAGGTGGCGCTCTCGAACCCGGCCATCATGCCGAGTACCGTCGTCTTGCCGCAGCCGGACGGCCCGAGCAGGCAGAAGAATTCACCGCGCTCGATGTCCAGATTGAAGCGGTTCACCGCGACGGACAGCCGTCCATTGCGTGGCGAGACAAACGATTTGGTGACGTCCCGCAATTGGATGAAAGCCATGGTTCTCACCTCGATGGGGCACTGCGCCCGGCCTGCGCCGGAAAGCGAAGGCGAAGCGGAGATGCCATTGATCCCCGGCGACACGCGTCGTTCGTCACACGACCCAAACTTTATGCAATCGGCATGCCAATATTAAATATAATTCAATCGCGAGCGCTATTATTTTCGCGTCACATCTATAGGAAATTTGAATATCTCCTTGTCATCCAAATTCAATCTCATCTTATTTTCTTAAAAAATGCGGAAACATGCTTGGCGTGAACCTCATTTTTCAACCCAACACATAGCCCCCGTCGGCGATGACGGTCTCGCCCGTCACGTAGCCGGCGGCATCGGAGGTGAGGAAGAGCGCCATCTTCGCCACCTCCTCCGCCGTGCCCCACCGCCCCAGGGGCACGCGCGCCAGGCCCCGGTCGCCCGAATAATCGGCACGTGCCGTTTCCGCGGTCATCCGCGTGAGCGCCCGCCCTGGTGCGAGGCACACCACCCGCACCCCGTAAGGCCCCCATTCCACCGCCACCGCCCGCGTCAGCTGGGAGACGGCAGCCTTGGCGGCGGCGTAGACGCCGCGGTTCTCCCCGCCGCAGAAAGCCGTCTGGGAGCTGATGGACAGGATGACGCCGCGCCGGCGCTCCACCATGCCGCGCCCGATGGCCTGCATCAGCGCCATGACGCCGAGGAAATCCACGTTCACGAGGCGCGCCGCATCCGCCATCGGGGTTTCGAGAAGCGGCCGGGCGACAAGGATGCCCGCATTGTTGACGAGCACGTCCACCTCCCCCGCCTGCTCCGCCAGGGCGGTGACGGAGGCAAGGTCGCCCTGATCGAACACCATCGCCTCGACGCCAAGGCGGCCGGCAATGGCGCGAAGCGGTGCCTCCTCCAGGTCGGCGAGCACGAGGCGCGCGCCATGTTCCGCGTAAAGCTCGGCCATGGCGGCGCCGAAGCCGTTGGCGGCGCCGGTGACCAGGACGCGCCGTCCGGTGAAGTCGAGATCGCGGCCGAGGCTCACGCGCGCCCCCTCTGTTCGACCCATGCGCGCGTACGGCGCGCGCCCTCGGCAAGCGGGGTGGATGGGGAAAATCCGAGATCGCGCTGCGCGGCGGCAATGGAGAGAGGCCCGAGCGGGAACATGTTCCAGACGAGCCCGTCCTCGCGCAGCTCGATGCGCGCGCCCGGCACGGCCTCGCGCACCTCGGCGACGATCTCGTCCAGCTCCTGGGCGCGTCCGGGCCCCACATTGTAGGCGGTGCGGGACAGGGACGGCGCGTCGAGCGCCGCCAGGATGGCGGCGGCCACGTCGTCCACGAAAACGTGCTGGCGGGTCTGGCGCGTCGCCGGCCGCACCGCCGTCACCCGCCCCGCCAGCCCGTCCTCCACCAAGGCGCGGATGAGGCAGGAGGTGGTGCGGCCGGGTCCGTAGCAGGAGGCCACGCGCAGCGCCACCGCATCGACGCCATGCTCCGCCCGATAGGCCTCGATGAGCGCCTCGCCCGCAGCCTTGGTGGCCCCGTAGACCGTATCGGGATGCAAGGGCGCCGCCTCGTCCACCGGATCGAGGGTGGCGCGCGGCCCGTAGGCGTTCACCGAGGAGAACCACACCACGCGGCGCAGGCGATGAATGCGGGCCGCCTCCAGCAGGTCCACCAGCCCGTCGAGATTGATGGCACACACCCGCGCCGGGGTATCACGCATCACCATGGGCCCGGAGATGCCGCCGGCATGAATCACGGCCTCGACGCCGAAGCGGGCGATGGCCGCATGCCAGCCGTGCGGGTCTGGAAGATCGTGGCGCAGGACGGGAAATGGCAGACCGGAGAGCGGCACGCTGTCCATGCCGACCACCCGCCGGCCGGCCGCGTGCAGCCGGCGCGCCATCGCACCGCCCAACAGGCCGCCGACGCCGGTGACGAGAATGGCGCCCGCGCTCATTCCGCCGCCTCCGCCGCCACCACCACCCGCGGGCGGACCGCCGACAGGACGGACCTCAACTCAACCTTCGCCCCGGCGGTGCTCTTCAGGATGGCGAGGCCGCGCGCATCGCACGGCAGCGTGCCCGGCGCGACCCTGGCATCGATGCGCACCCAGCCCCGCAGCGCGGCGGCAAGGCGCGCATCCAGCTCCACCAGTTCGTCCTCGTCGAGACCCGCGGCGCGGGCATCGGCGGGATTGAGCCGCACGATGCGCCGCCGGCTCACCGCGCCCGGCTCGAACGTATCCTCATCGGCCACGGCGGTGAGCTTGAAGCGGGACGCCTCCAGCCGTTTGCGCAGCGCCAGAGTGGCCACGGCGTCGGGTTCGCCGCGATTGTCCAGCACGACGCCATAGAGCTGCCGGCAGGCCTCGGCGGAGATGTAGCCCTCGGCCGCATCGAGAGCGACCCGCGCCGGCTCCCGCGTCAAGGGATCGCCGTAGCCGCCGCCGCCCGCCGAGCGCACCACCACCATGGCGCCCGCTTCCACCGGATGGCCGGCAATCTTGCCGGGGGTATCGAAATCCTCGATCACGCCGTCGCGGTCGATCCAGGAGCCCACCGGGAAGCCCGGCAGTCCGCCGCGCACGCCGAAGGCGGGCACAACGGCACCGTCGGAGAGCAGCGAATAGCGGGTCTCGGGGGCCAGAACCCGCAGGCCGCGCTGCATGGAGAGGCCGCCGCGGGTGTGGCCGGCGCCGCCGGAATCCACCGCGAGGCGCGAGCTTTCCACCAGCAGCGGCATGCGCAGCTCGATCACCTCGGACGACTGGACGGTGACGAGGTCGCCCCAGTCGATGGGGGCCATGGCGCTCGGCCCGTCATCCTCCAGGAAGGCGCCGTTGCCGCCGGCGGACCATTCGTAGTGCACCCACTCGCGACCGGTGCGCGGATCGTAGCCCCCGAGCAGGTTGTGGAAGGAGGTGCGGCACAGGTCGCCCGCCACCATGTCCGGCACCACCTGCGATAGGGCGCCCACCATGGTGGCGATGACGCGCTTCCTGATCTCGCCATGGGACCCGGCCGGGGCCGGGCGCTGCACGTTGACGATGGAGGCCGGCGGCACGATCACGTCGATGGGCCGGAACGAGCCCTGGTTCAGTGGCGCCTGCGGATCGAACACCGACTTCACGGTGATGAAGACCGAGGCGGAGGTGACCGCTGCCGTCGAGTTCACCGGGAAGGGCACCTGCGCCGATGCGCCGGTGAAGTCCGCAATCATGCGGTCGCCACGGATGGAGAGCTTCAGCGGCAGCAGCAGCGGCTCGAAGCGGCCGCCCATGTAGGTTTCCAGATAGTCCTCGTAGAAGAAGTCCCCGTCCGGCAGCGCCGCAATGCAGGCCCGCATGCGCGCCTCGGCGCGGTCGAGGTCCACCTTCACCGCCGCCAGCAGCAATTCGAGGCCATAGCGATCGCACAGTTCGTGCACCCGCTTCTCCGCCACCCGGCACGCCGCGAAGCTGGCGTTGAGGTCGCCGAGCCGTTCCTCCGGCACCCGCATGTTGGCCAGCAGCAGGTCCTGCGCCGCCTCGTTGGTGCGTCCGCCCTCGATGATCTTGATGGGCGGGATGCGGATGCCTTCCTGGTAGATCTCGGTCGCCTTGCCGGACATGCTGCCGGGCACCATGCCGCCCACGTCCGCCCAGTGCGCGCGCACCGCCGGGAAGAAGATCAGCCGGCCGTCGCGAAACACCGGATAGATCACCGTCACGTCGTTGAGGTGGGTGCCGCCCGTATAGGGGTCGTTGACGAGGATGACGTCGCCTTCCTTCAAGGTGGCGCCCATCTTCTCCATGGCGGTGCGCACCGACCACGGCAGCGGCACCACATGGGAGCCGATGTCTTCCGACTGGGCGACCACCTGGCTGTCCGGAGCGAACAGGCCGCAGGAGAAGTCCTTGGCGTCGTAGATGGCGACCGAGCTTGCCGTGCGGCACACGGTGGCCCGCATCTCCCGCACGGTGGAAATGAGGGCCTGGGTGAGGATCTCGAGGGTGATGGGATCGATGGTCACGGCCGGTCCTTACGTCTGGCGCATCACGAGGCAGCCGATGGCGTCGAGCGCGACGCTCCAGCCGGGTAGCACGACGGTGGTCGAGCCCGCCTCCTCGATGAGGGCGGGCCCATCGATGGAGACCCCGGGCGGCAGCAGGTCCCGCGCGAGGACCTGCGTCGGATGGGCGACGCCGCCGAACACCACCTCGCCCATGCCCGTGCGGGCGGCATCCAGCGCGCGCCCCTGCGGATCGACGGGGGGCAGGACCGGTTTCTCCGACAGGCCCCAGGCCGCGACGCGATAGCTGACGATCTCGACCCGCGCCGCGGTCGGCGCGCCGTAGCGGGCCGCATAGACGCGGGCGAAGGCCGCTTCGATCACCGCCATGTCCGCCACGTCGAGCGCCACCGGCACCGAAAGCTCGAAGGACTGGCCCGAATAACGCATGTCGAGGCTGGCGGAAAAACGCGTCCGGTCGGGGCCATATCCGGCATCGGCGAGCTCCTCCTGCGCGTCCTCCACGAGGACCTTGAGCTGGTCGCGGACCGCCTCCACCGACGTCTCGTCGGTGCGCACCACTCGGGTCTGCACCAGGTCGCGCCGCAGGTCCGCCACCAGCAGCCCGAAGGCGGAGAAGTTGCCGGGCAAGGGCGGCACCAGCACGGTGGTCATGCCGAGCTCGACGGCCACGTCCGCGGCATGCAGCGCACCCGCTCCACCGAACGGCAGGAGGGCGAAATCGCGCGGGTCGATGCCGCGCATCACCGAGACTTCCTTGATGGCGCCGGCGAGGGACACCGCGGCGATCCGCAGGATGCCCTCGGCCATGGCTTCCACGCCCAGGCCCACCTGCTCGGCGAGGCGTGCGACCACGTCCACCGCCGCGGCGCGGTCGAGATGGATCTCGCCGCCGAGCGGCCGATCGGTGCGCAGCCGGCCCAGCACCACGTTGGCATCGGTGACGGTGGCCTCCAGCCCGCCCCGCCCGAAGCAGGCCGGCCCGGGCATGGAGGCGGACGAGCGCGGCCCCACCTTGAGGAAGCCCGCCGTGGCGCTGGCGATGCTGCCACCCGCCACCGCGATGGTGTTGATGTCGATCTGGCGGATCTTCACCGGAAAGGCGCCCACGCGCCCCTCGGTGGTCATGTCGAACTCGCCGCCGCGCACCAGGCACACGTCGGTGGAGGTGCCGCCCATGTCGCAGGTGATGAGATCCGGCACGCCGGCCGCGCGGCCCACATGGGTGGCGGCGATGACCCCCGCCGCCGGACCCGACAGCATGGACAGGACCGGCAGTTCCTCGATCCGCTTGGCCGGCAGCGAGCCGCCGTTGGAGCTCATGATGGTCAGCGGCGCGCGCATGCCGGCCTTTTCCAGCCGCCCCCGCAGGTCGCCCACATAATGGCGCATGCGCGGCCCCACATAGGCGTTCAGGGCCGCGGTGGAGAAGCGCTCATATTCGCGATATTCCGGCAGCACCGCGCTCGACGTGGTGATGGATGCACCGGGCAGCTTCGCCGCGAGGATCTCGGCGCAGCGCCGCTCGTGGGCGGGATTGGCATAGGCATTGATGAAGCAGACCGCGACCGCGGTGTAGCCCTCGGCCGCCAGGAGGTCGCCGAGCTCCTCCGCCTGCCGCTCATCCAGCGGGCGATGGATGGTGCCGTCCGCCTTGATGCGCTCGTCGACCTCGAAGCACTGGGAGCGCGGGATCAGCGGCCGGTTGGGCGGGGCCTTGATGTTGTACATGGCCATGCGGTTGCCGCGGCCCACCACCAGCACGTCGCGATGGCCGCGCGTGGACACCACCGCGAGCCGCGGCCCGTCGCGCTCCAGCGCCGTGTTGGTGGCGACCGTGGTGCCGTGGACCATGCGTTCCAGGCGCGCGGGATCGAGGGCCAGCCGCTCGACGCCGGTGAGGATGCCGTCCGCCTGATTTTTCGGTGTCGACGGTGTCTTCAGAACTTCAAGCCGCGACGTCTCCCGATCGAACAGAACGAGATCGGTAAACGTGCCGCCCACATCGACGCCCAGCCAAGCCATCGCCAACTCCCTCAGCGCCCGACGAAGCGGGGCTTGCGCTTTTCGAGAAACGCGCGGCCGCCCTCACGGTAGTCCGCGCTCTCCATTGCCTGGTCCAAGAGCTTCAGGATCTCCGCCTCGCGGGCCTCGGCCTCGCCCGCCGCGAGGATCTCCAGCACCGCCTTGGCGCCCTCGATGGACAACGGTGCATTGTCGACGAACTCGGCCGCCAGCGCCCGCGCGCCGTCGAGGGCGGAGCCTTCGGCGCGGACATCGACGAGCTTCATGGCGACGCAGTCGTCGATCTCGAAGAAGCGGCCGGAGAACAGGACACGCTTGGCGTTGGCGAAGCCGACCTGCCGGTAGAGAAGCCCGGAATCGAGCGCGCTGTAGACGATACCGAGGCGCGCGGCGGGAATGCCCATGCGCGTCGTCGCGTCGCCCACCCGGAAGTCGCAAGTGAGCGCCAGCCCGCAGCCGCCACCGACGCCGAAGCCCGACACCGCCGCGACGGTGGGGCGCGGATAATCGCGGATGGCGATGGCGGCGCGCTCGGTGGCTTCCTCGTAGATGCGGCCGCTCTCGGCGTCGGCACGAACCTCGGAAAACTCGGAGATGTCGGCCCCGGCGCAGAACTGCCCGCCGGCGCCGGTCAGGATCACCGCCTTCACCTCCGGGCGCGCCTTGAGAGAAACGAAGATCTCCTCCAGCCGGCGCCACATGGAAAGGCGGACCGCGTTGCGCCGGGCCGGCCGGTTCAGGGTGACCACCGCCAGCCCGCCAGCCTCGACGGAAACCAGAATGTCCGTGTCTTGGTCTGCCACCGAATTCCTCATTGCGCATTTATTGACCAGGCACAAACACTATGCGGGATTCTGATTTCGTGTACAATGTACAAATTCTCACGGAGACGGAAGATCCATGTCAGGTGCCCTCGAAGGCTTACGGGTGCTGGATTTGTCGAGCCATCTTTCCGGTCCATACTGCGCCATGATGCTCGCCGATCACGGTGCAGACGTGATCAAGATCGAGCGGCCCGGCACCGGGGACGAGGCGCGTGGCATGCCGCCCTACGTGGGGGGCGAGAGCGCGCCCTTCATGCTTTGGAACCGCAACAAGCGCTCCATCACGCTCGACCTGAAATCGGAGCCCGGCAAAGCCGATTTCCTCACGCTCGTCGACAGCGCCGACATCCTGCTGGAAAACTTCCGGCCGGGCACCCTCGCCCGCCTCGGCCTCTCCTACGAAGTGTTGTCGCAGCGCAATCCGCGCCTGATCTATGCCTCCATTTCCGGCTTCGGGCAGTACGGCCCCTACAGTACGCGGGGCGGCTTCGACCTGGTGACTCAGGGCATGTCGGGGCTCATGAGCGTCGCTGGCGCGAAGGACGGGCCGCCCCATCGCCTGCCCATCGCGATCTCAGACGTGGCGGCCGGCATGTTCCTCGCCTTCGGCATCCTCGCCGCCGTGGAAGCCCGCCATCGGACGGGGCGCGGGCAGATGGTGGAGACCTCCCTGCTCGACGCCGCCCTGTCCCTCGGCGTCTACGAGGCGGCCCACGTCTTCGCCACCGGCACGCGGCCCGAGCGCCTGGGACAGGCCCACCGGGGCAGCTCGCCCTACCAGATCATCCAGACCGCCGACGGCTGGCTGACGCTGGGCGCCGCGCAGCAGAATTTCTGGGAGCGCCTGTGCGACATTCTCGGTGCGCCCGCGTTGAAGAGCGATCCGCTCTTCGTCACCAATGCCGACCGCGTCGCCAACAACGATGCCCTCATCGCCCTGCTCCAGGAGCAGTTTACCAAGAAATCGTCGGCCGAATGGCTCGCGGCGCTGGACGCGGCCGGCATTCCGAGTGGCCCGGTGCTCGAATTCGACGAGGTCCTCGCCGACCCGCACATCCTCGCGCGGGAGATGGTGGTGGACACCAACCACCCCAGCGCCGGCGCCATGAAGACCCTCGGCGTGACGGTGAAGCTCTCGGAAACGCCCGGCGCCGTGCGGCGGCCGGCCCCGCTCCTCGGCGAGCATACGAGCGACGTGCTCGCGTCGCATGCGGCGCGCACCGCCGCCCGGGCGTGACACACGGGCAACGTCCGAAAGGGCGTCGATCCGGCACCATCGCCTGAAGTGAAGTCCGAACACCACAGGTCAAGAACCACACGCACCCTTCCAAAATCCTTCACAGCACGAGGGGAATTCTCATGCCTCGCACGACACGTCTCAGCTGCGCCGTCGCGATCCTGGCTTGCGTGGCCGCTGCCCTCGGTGGCAGTGCGCCGGCCGCCGCCCAGGGACAGCCCGGGATCACCGCCGACACGATCAAGATCGGCACCTTCGGCGCTCTCACCGGTCCGGGCTATCTCTATGGCAAGCTCGCCATGAACGGCATCGACGTGGTGTTCGACGAGGTGAACAAGGCCGGCGGCGTCAATGGTCGCAAGCTCCAGCACATCCGCGAGGACGACCGCTGCGATCCGGCCACCGCCATCACCGCGGTCCAGAAGCTGATCCACCAGGAGAACGTGTTCGCCCTCATCGGCGGCGGCTGCTCCAACGCCACCTTCGCCGCCCGCGAGACCATCGAGCAGGCCAAGATCCCGTTCGTGGTGGTGGCCTCGGTGCATGACGGCATCACCCAGCCGCCGGCCGCCAACATCTTCTCCATGGCGCTGACCTCCAGCATCGAGAGCCAGGCGCAGCTCGAATTCGCACTCCAGCAGGGGGCCAAGAAGATCGCCGTCGTCTCCATGCGCGATTCGTGGGGCCGCGCGCGCTACACGCCGCTGATGGAAGCCTTGAAGGCCAAGGGCATCACGCTCGTCGCCGACGAAGAGATGTCGCCCGACGCCAACGACGCCACCGCTCAGGTCCTGCGCCTGAAGCAGTCCGGTGCCGACGCCGTCATCATGGTCCTGTTCCCCAAGCCGGCCGCGGTCTTCGCCCGCGACGCGCAGAAGCTCGGCTTCAAGCCGATCCTCATCGGCCAGACGGGCATCGGTGATCCCGCCGCCTTCGAGGACCAGGTCGGCGTGCCCGGCGCCACCGCGAAGTTCACCACCATCTCCATGGTGAAGTACACCCCCACCGACCCGGCCGTGGACAAGTGGCGGACCCTGATCGAGACCAAGTTCCCCGGCGACCGCCTGTCCACCTTCAACCTGTTCGGCATCGGCGCCGCGCAGGTCCTGGTGGAGGCATTGAAGCGCGCCGGACCCGACCTGACCCGCGAGAAGCTGATCGCCCAGCTTGCCGACCTTAAGAACCTCTCCGTCGACGTCTATCCCGGCCCGATCACCTGCTCGCCGACCGACCACCGCTGCAACAAGTATCCCGCCTGGATCGCCAAGGAGCCCGGCGGTCCAATCAAGGTCCTGAGCATCACCCACGTCCAGTGATCGACAGATGACGATGCTCAGCTACCTGCTCCTGAGCGGCATCACGACGGGGGCGCTCTACGCCCTCGTCGCCCTCGGGCTCGTGGTCGTCAACAAGGCGACCGGCGTCATCAATTTCGCCCAGGGCGAGCTGTTCATGGTGGCCGGCTTCATCGCCTGGTCGATCCACGTGCAGTTCGGCTTCGACTTCGGCATTTCGTTTGCCGGCGCCGTCCTCGTCGGTTTCGTGCTCGGATGCGCCATCGACCGGGTGGCCTTTCGCCCCCTGCTGCGGGCAGACGTGGTGTCCATCGTCCTCGCGACGGTGGGCATCTCCTTCATGCTCAAGGGGATCGGCCGGATCATCTGGGGCGGCAAGGGGGACTACCTCTCCTTCCCGCCCATCACCTCCACCGACCCCATCATGCTCGGCGACATCGTCATCGTGCCGCAGCAGATCGCAGTGCTGGCGGGTGCCATCGCCATTATGATCGCGTTCGCCCTCTTCTTCCGCTTCACCCGCATCGGCAAGATGATGCAGGCCACCGCCGACAACGCCAAGGCCGCCACCCTCGTCGGCATCCGCATCGAGCGCATCTATACCCTCGCCTTCGGCACCGGAGCTGCGGTCGCGGCAGCCGCCGCCGTGCTCAGCGCGCCCCTGACGCTGCTCTATCCGGACATGGGCTTTTCCTTCTTCATCAAGGGCTTCGCCGCCGCCGTGGTGGGCGGGCTCACCAGCCTTCCGGGCGCCGTGGTGGGCGGGCTCGCCATCGGCATCGTGGAAGCCCTCGCCGGCGGCTACATCCATTCCAGCATGATGGAGGTTTCCGCCTTCATCGCCATCATGCTGGTGCTGCTGATCCGGCCCACCGGCCTCCTCAGCTTCCACAAAGCGCGGAGGGTATGACACCCATGGATATCCTTCGCCGCCGCAATGTCATGGCCGCACTCGTCTGCGTGGCGGCGGTGCTGCCGTTCGTCGCGAACCCCTATCAGCTTTTCGTGGCGAACCTGATCTTCATCTATGTGCTGCTCTCGGTGGGGCTCAACCTCCTGCTCGGCTATGCTGGACAGTTGGCCTTCGCCAATGCCGCCATGTTCGGCATCGGCGCCTATGGCACCGGGCTGCTGCAGGTCCATTTCGGCTGGCCGTTCCTCGTCGCCTTCCCGGCGGGGGCGCTGATCGCCACGGCGGTGGGGCTGACGCTCGCGCTGCCCGCGCTGCGGCTCACCGGGCTCTACCTCGCCCTTTCGACCCTCGCCTTCGCCCAGTTCACCCAGTGGGTGTTTCTCCACTGGGAAGGCGTTACCTTCGGCGCCGGCGGGTTCAAGACACCCCAGATCTCGTTTGCGCCGCTGCCGGTGGATCACCGCCACGGCCTCTATTATCTCAGCCTCGTCATCATGGTGGCCCTGGTCTGGTTCGCCGGAAACATCGTCACGTCGCGCATCGGGCGGGCGTTCATCACCGTCCGTGACAGCGAGGTGGCGGCGGAATCCCTCGGCGTCGATCTCCTGCGCTACAAGGCATTGGCCTTCGGGCTGAGTGCCTTCTACGCCGGCATCGCGGGTGGCCTTTATTCGCAGATGCTGAACTTCGTCTCGCCCGAAGGCTACGACCTCTTCCAGATGGTGCTGCAGAAGGCCATGGTCGTCGTCGGGGGTCTGGGCTCCATTGCGGGCTCCGTGCTTGGCGCGGGAACCATCGTCCTGGTGCTGGAACTGCTGCGCGAGTTCAAGGGCGCGCAGGAAGTGGTATTCGGCGCGCTGCTGCTCGTCTTCATCATCTTCATGCGCGGCGGCATCATATCGGTGATCAAGCGCCACATCCCCGGCTGGGAGGAACCCTTGCATCGCGCGCCGACCCGGCCCGAGGCGGACCCGCCGGCGGCGAGCCCGCTGACGCCCCCGGCGCAGGAAAGGGGGGCATCATGAGCCGTTCCATGCTCGCCCTCAGGCGCGTCGGCGTCAGCTTCGGCGGCGTCCAGGTGCTCGACCATGTGGACCTCGACGTGGGCGAGGGCGAGATCCGCGGCATCATCGGCCCGAACGGCGCCGGCAAGACCACGCTGCTCAACGTCATCTGCGGCATTCACCCGCCGGACATCGGCCAGGTGGTGCTCGACGGCGACCTCGTCACCGGCCTGAAGCCGAGCAAGATCGCGCGGCGGGGCATCGGCCGCACCTTCCAGACCTCGCAATTGTTCAAGGGCATGAGCGTGCTGGAAAATCTCATGTGCGGCCTGCATCGCCGGACGGTGACCGGGCTCGTCGGCGCCGGCCTCGGCCTGCCGTCCTGCCGTGAGGAGGAGGAGCGGACCGAGGAGGCGGCGCGCCTCGCGCTGGAATTCGTCGGCATGTCGCAATTCGCCGACCGGCCGGGGCATCAGCTCTCCTTCGGCCAGCAGCGGGTGGTGGAGATCGCCCGCACCCTCATCAGCGAACCCAAGGTGGTGCTGCTGGACGAGCCGGCGGTGGGCCTCAGCCTCAACCGCCTCAGCGAGTTCGACCTGCTGCTGCGGCGCATCCGCGACGACAAGGGGGTGACGCTGCTGCTCATCGAGCACGTCATCCGCCTCGTCATGGACGTGTGCGACGAGGTCACCGTGCTGAACTCCGGCCGCATCATCGCCGACGGAAAGCCCGACGTGGTGCGCAACGATCCGTCCGTCGTCGAGGCCTATCTCGGAAAGGAACTCCGTGCTCGTCATTCAGCATCTTAAGGTCTCCTACGGGCTGACCCAGGTCCTGCGCGACGTGTCGTTCGACGTGCCGGAGGGCCGCATCGTGGCGCTGCTCGGCGGCAACGGCTCGGGCAAGACCACCATGCTCAACACGCTGACGGGGCTGGTACGCCCCGTCTCGGGCTCGATCCGCTTCGGCGAGAAGGAGTGCGCAGGCCTCACCGCCTACGATTTCGTGCGCACCGGCATTGTGCAGGTGCCGCAGGGCCGGGAGGTGTGGCCGAGCCTCAGCGTCGACGACAATCTGGAGCTTGGCGCGGCAACCCGCAGCGACCGGGCGCAGATCCGCGCGGATCTCGAGGAGGTCTACGCCCTGTTTCCCAGGCTCACGGCAAAGAAGCGGCGGCCGGCCGGCGCCCTCTCGGGCGGCGAGCAGCAGATGGTGGCCATCGGCCGCGCGCTGATGGCGCGGCCCAAATGCCTGCTCATGGACGAGCCTTCCGCCGGTCTTGCCCCGTCGGTGGTGGGCGACATGGTGGACACCATCCTCGCGCTCAATGCCCGCGGCCTGACCATTCTCCTGGTGGAGCAGAATATCGGCGTGGCCGCCGCCGTGGCCGAGTTCGCCCACATCCTGCAGAACGGCGAGATCGCGTTCTCCGGTCCCGCCGCCGGGCTCGTGGACAATCCCGCCGTGCTGCGCTCCTATCTCGGCCGGTAGTCCCTCAGGCGTCGGCGTCCCCCCGCCGCCGGCCCTTGAGACCGATGCCCTTGCCCAGCGGAAAGTCGCGCACCGCCGGGGCGTGCGCCGCGGCCATGGCGGCGATCACCGCCACCTGCTGCGGCGTGAAGACCACGGCGCGGACGGACGGCCCGCTCTGGTCCACGTGCAGGCACAACAGCTCGTTGGTGGCGACGAGCGCACGCGTGGTGGCGTGGTACATGCGCATGTACAGATGCAGCCGCTTGTCGTCGGCGCCGGCGAGAAAGCTGTGGATCTCCAGCGGATCGGCCTCCTTCACCTCCCGATCATAGGTGAGATGGGCCTCGACCACGTACATTGTCCGGTGGGTGCGCTCACGATAGGAGGGACCAAGGCCAAGGGCGGCGATGAGGACGTCCGAGGCGGCATCGAACGCGCCCACGTAGTGGGCATAGTTCATGTGTCCGTTGAAATCGATCCAGTGCGGCTCGACCACCGCATGGCTCACGACGCATTCAGGGGCCGACATAAGCTGCTCCGACATTGACATTTTCGTCTATTGTATACAAATTTGGCCAAGACCATGTCCACTCCCCGCGTCCGGCAAGATCCCTTCCGGCAAGATCGCGCCGGATGCGGGATGTTGCCCCGAGAGCCGGATGCGCCTAGTGGTTCGACCGCGACAGGTGGAACCCCTCTGTCGCAAGCCGGGCGAACCACAAGTCTTTGGTCTGGCGGATCAACTTTTCGAAACGGATGGATACCATCTGTTTTGGTTGATCCACCGGACCTGCCCAGCCCGGGCTGCGCGTCCGTTTCCCTTCCCGAGTGAGCGCGCGGCGCATCCGCAGGAGCCCCCGATGACCGATCAGTCCAACTCGCTGCACGTGCGTGACGTCGCCAACCTGCTTCATCCCAACACCAACGCCCGCCGGCACGAAGCGCAGGGCCCGATGATCATCGCGCGCGGCGAGGGCATCTACGTCTATGACGACCAGGGAAAGGCCTATATCGAGGGGCTCGCGGGCCTGTGGAGCGTCGCGCTCGGCTTCGGTGAAAAGCGGCTGATGGAGGCTGCCGCGCGGCAGATGGCGGCCCTTCCTTATTACCACACGTTCTCGCACAAATCGAACGCGCCGGCCATCGAGCTGGCCGAGCGCCTGGTGGAGATGACGCCGGAGGGACTGACCAAGGTCTTCTTCACCAATTCCGGATCGGAAGCGAACGACACGGTCGTGAAGATGATCTGGTACTACAACAACGCCCTCGGGCGGCGCGACAAGAAGAAGATCATCTCCCGTCACCGCGCCTATCATGGCATCACGGTCGTCTCCGGAAGCCTCACCGGCCTGCCGACGAACCAGCGGGACTTCGACCTGCCGCTCCCCGGCTTCCTGCACGTGACCTGCCCGCACCACTACCGCAACGCCCTTCCCGGCGAGACCGAGGAGGCGTTCGCCACCCGCCTCGCGGACGAGCTGGAGGCGACCATCCTGCGGGAGGGGCCGGAAACGGTGGCGGCCTTCATCGGCGAGCCGGTGATGGGGGCCGGCGGCGTGATGGTGCCGCCCGACACCTATTGGACGAAGATCCAGGCGGTGTGCCGGCGCCACGACGTGCTGCTGGTGGCGGACGAGGTGATCAACGGATTCGGCCGCCTCGGCACGCCCTTCGGCTGCGACCGCTATGCCATCGCCCCGGACTTCATGGTGCTGTCCAAGCAGCTCACCTCGTCCTACATGCCGCTCTCGGCCATCATGCTGAGCGACAAGATCTATCAGGTCATCGCCGACAACTCCGACCGCATCGGGGCGTTCGGCCACGGCTTCACCGCCACCGGCCACCCCGTGGCCACGGCTGTTGCCCTGGAAAACCTCAAGATCATCGAGGAACGCGGCCTGATCGCCCACGCTGCCGCCATCTCTCCCGTCCTGCAGGACGGCCTGCGCGCCCGCTTTGCCGATCACCCCCTGGTGGGTGAGGTGCGCGGCGTCGGCCTCATCGCCGGGGTCGAGCTCGTCGCCGACAAGGCGCAGCGGACGAAGTTCGATCCTCCCGGCCAGGTGGCCGCCTATCTCCATGCGCGGGCGCAGGAGCGCGGCCTCATCCTGCGGGCCATCGAGGATACGCTCGCCTTCTGCCCGCCCCTCATCATCACCGCCGACCAGATCGGGCTGATCCTCGACCGCTTCGGGGCCGCGCTGGACGAGACCTGGACGTGGGTGAAGACCCGCGCGGCACCCGCCGCCTAAAGGGCTCGACCGCGACAGGTGGATCCCATCTGTCGCGAGCAGTCTGCCGCGAGCAGGTCGAACCCCGACTCTTTGATCAGGCGGATTCACCGATCAGGTCGAATCCGCCCCTAAGACCAAGGAAGAGCATGCGCCGGAGCCAATCCCGCGTCCTCAGTCGTCCGCGGCGGCGCCCAAAGTCATGGGATGGCGGCGCAGCACGCCGCGGATCGTCTTCTGCGCCTGCATCATGGTGCGCACCAGCGCCGCCTTCGCCTTGGCGGGCTGGCGCGCGACCATGGCGGCATAGACCTCGGTGAGGCCCTGGTGGACCAGCGCCAGCATGGTCTCGTCCTCGATATGGGCGAGATAGCGGTAGCGCATCGCCTGCTTCTCGATCACCGAGAGGATGCGCACCAGCATCTTGTTGCCGGCGGCCTCGTGCATGGAGGTGAGGAAGCCCACGTTGTGGAGGAAGAACTCGCGCACGTTGCCCGCCTTCAGGGCGGCCTGCATGGCCTTCAGGTGGCCCTGCATGGTGGCGAGGTCCTCCTTCGTGGCGCGCTTGGCGGCAAGGCCGGAGGCGATGCCCTCCAGCGGCGTGCGGCAGGCATAGATGTCGTCGAGGTCGGCGACGGAAAGCTCCTTCACCCGGATGCCGCGCCGGGCGAGGCGGACCACGAGACCGGTTGCCTCCAGCTGCCGGAAGGCCTCGCGCACCGGCGAGCGGGAGATGTTGAACTCGTCGCAGACCTCCTGCTCGGTGACGCGGGCATCGGGCGCGATGTCGAGATAGATGATCCGCCGCTCGAGAATGTTGGCGATTTCCGAGCCGAGCACGTCCGGTAGCGTGATGTCCGGCTCGGGGGTCGCCGGGAGCCGGCTGGCGGGGCGGCTGCGGACCGGCGCCACCGGCTGCAGGTGCCTGCTAGCGCGCATCGGTCCGCCACCGCGCGAGCGCCCGTGCGCTCCACATGGATCCGGCCTGTCCCGACATGGCCTGTACTGGCATGACCTTCGCGCTTCCCCTGCCCGCCCGAATCGCTTTCGGGACCTTCGCCCGCATCTTGCCAGTGTACATCTGCAGTTGAAACGGTCCAGACCGCGCCTCGCCCCCTGGAATCCCCGCGCCAGCGTTGACTCGCACATTGTCGAGTGTATACAATTTTATGGTACGTCGGCATCCCGGAGAGGCGGAGAAGGCAAGCGATGATCGAGAAGATGGCCATGATGCGTTCCATCGGAAACATCCTCGACAGCTGTCTCGCCATCCGGGCGGGAGAACAGCTGCTCGTCCTGACCGACGCCGACAACCTGGCGGTCGGCAACCTGTTCACCCTCGCCGGGATCGAGCGCGGCGCCGACACCTTCCTGATGGTGATGAAGCCGCGCACCCGGCACGGCGAGGAGCTGCCCAAGGTCGTCGCCGACGCCATGAAGGCGGCGGACGCCATCGTCGCCCCCACCACCTTCTCGGTGAACCACACCAGCGCGCGCAAGGCCGCGAGCGACGCCGGCGCGCGCCTCATCTTCTTTCCGGGCTGCCAGGAAAAGATGTTCCTGGACGGGAGCCTCGACATCGACTTCGTCAAGCAGGCGGAGATCATCATGCGCCTGTCCGGCGCCTTCGAGCGGGGGGAGAGCGTGCGCGTCACCAGCAATGACGGGCGCACCGACTTCACCCTCGACATTCGCGGCCGCCACGCGGTGCCGCAGACCGGCATCTGCCACAAGCCCGGCACCATCTCGCCGCCGCCCTGCATCGAGACGGCGGTCTCCCCCGTAGAGCATTCCACCAATGGCATCGCCATCATCGACGGCGCGGTGGTGCCGGGCGGCGAGGTGCTGGATCCGTTCCAGATCACCCTCAAGGACGGGCGGATCGTGGACATCGACACCGCCACGAAAGACGGCCGCAAGCTCGCCGACCTGCTGAAGTCCTATGGCGACGAGAACATGTATTGCCACGTGGAACTCGGCGTCGGCCTCAACCCGAAGGCGCGCATCGGCCGCGGCGTCGAGCTCGAGGATGAAGGCGAATTCGGCACCCTGCACCTCGGCATCGGCAACGGCATCACCTTCGGCAGCAGCATCCGCGCGGTCGGCCACGTGGACCTGGTCATCCGTCACCCCATCGTCACCGTGGACGGCAAGGTGGTGCTGAAGGACCGCGAGGTCCTCGTCTGATCGTCGTCTGCACGGGAAATGGCTCGGCCGGCGTCCCTGAGGCGCCCACCGGGCCGCATCACCTCACGCTGCCGGCTTGAGCGCCTGAAGCTCGCCGGGAAGCGCATAGGCCCACTGGGTGATGGAGCCGGCGCCGAGGCAGATCACATAATCTCCGGGCTTGGCCAAGCCAGCCACGATGCCCGCGAGGGCCTCCGGCCCCTCCAGCGCCGTCACCGAGCGATGCCCATGGGCGCGCAGGCCCTGCACCAGGTGGTCCCGGTCCGCCCCCTCGATGGGCGCCTCGCCCGCCGTATAGACGGGGGCCACCACCACGTGGTCGGCATCGTTGAAGCAGGTGCAGAACTCGTCGAACAGCGAGGCGAGGCGCGTATAGCGGTGCGGCTGCACCACGGCGATCACCTGTCCCTCGCTCGCCGCCCGCGCCGCCTTGAGCACGGCGGCGATCTCCACCGGGTGGTGGCCGTAATCGTCATAAACGGTGACGCAGTTCCAGTCCCCGGTGCGGGTGAAGCGGCGCTTCACCCCGCCGAACTGGGAGATCGCCTCGATGATCTTCTCGTCCGGCACCTTCAGCTCGTGCGCCACGGCGATGGCGGCGGTGGCGTTCAGCGCATTGTGCTTGCCCGGCATGGGCAGGCGCAGGCCGCGGATCTCGTGCACCGTCTCTCCCGCCCGGTTGCGGAAGACGACGCCGAACTTGGTGATGCCGCCCTTCAGGTCCACGTCCACGAGGCGCACGTCCGCCTGCGGGTTCTCGCCATAGGTGATGACGCGCCGGTCCTCGATGCGGCCCACCAGCGCCTGCACCACCGGATGGTCGATGCACATGACCGCGAAGCCGTAGAAGGGCACGTTCTCCACGAAGGCCTTGAACGCCTCCTGCACCTTGTCGAAGGTCTTGAAGTGGTCGAGGTGCTCCGGGTCGATATTGGTGACGATGGCGACTTCCGTGGGCAGCTTCAGGAAGGTGCCGTCGCTCTCGTCCGCCTCCACCACCATCCAGTTGCCGTCGCCGAGGCGGGCATTGGTGCCGTAGGCGTTGATGATGCCGCCATTGATGACGGTCGGGTCGAAATTGCCGGCGTCGAGCAGGGTCGCCACCAGCGAGGTGGTGGTGGTCTTGCCGTGGGTGCCGGCGATGGACACGCAGCTCTTCAGCCGCATCAGCTCGGCCAGCATCTCGGCGCGGCGCACCACCGGCAGGCGCCGGGCGCGGGCGGCGACCAGTTCGGGATTGTCGCGCTTGATGGCGGAGGACACCACCAGCACGTCGGCATCGTCCACGTTGGAGGCCTGGTGGCCCACCACCACCTTGATGCCGTGATCGCGCAAGCGCTTCACGTTGGCATTTTCCGCCACGTCCGAGCCCTGCACCTCGTAACCGAGATTGTGCAGCACCTCGGCGATGCCGCTCATGCCGATGCCGCCGATGCCGACGAAGTGGATGGAGCCGAGGCCGGACGGCAGTTTCATGCCTGTTTTCCCTTGAAGGTTGCGACCGCGCCCTTGCCCGCAAGGTGCCGGACGAGATCGGCCAGCCGCTCCGCGGCATCGAGCACGCCCTGGCTTCTGGCCCGATCGGCCATCCGCGTCAATGATTGGGGTTCGCCGGCAAAGGTGTTGAGTTCCAACGCCAGCCGGTCGGGATCGAACTCCACCTGCCGCAGCACCAGGGCGGCGCCGGCCTCCCCCAGCGTGCGGGCGTTGGCCGCCTGGTCCTGGTCGAGGGCGTGGGGCAAGGGGACTAGGATGGACGGCCGCCCGATGGCGGACAGCTCCGCCACGGTGCCCGCGCCGGAACGGGCGATGACGAGATGGGCCTGCGCCATGCGCGCCGGCAGGTCGTCGAAGAAGGGCGCCACTTCCGCAGCAACGCCAAGCCGGGCATAGGTGGCCTTCACCCGCTCCAGGTCCTCCTCGCGCGCCTGCTGGACGAGAAGGAGACGCGCCCTGAGGTCCGTCCCGAGCCGCTCCACGGCTTCGGGCACGACATCGGACATCACCCGCGCGCCCTGGCTGCCGCCGAAGACCAGGACGCGCAGCGCGCCCCCGGGGACCGGTGGGTCATAAAGCGTGGCCGCGGCGGCCACGGCTGCCGGGCGCAGCGGATTGCCGGTCCACACCGCCTTGGGCTCCAGGGCGGGGTTCGCCTTGGCAAGGCCGGGAAAGCCGGTGGCGATGGCGGTGACACGCCCCGCCAGCATGCGGTTGGCCCGGCCCATGACGCCGTTGGCCTCGTGGATCAGGGTCGGCACGCCCGTGAGGGAGGCGGCGATGAGCGGCGGCACCGTGGGATAGCCTCCGAAGCCCACCACCACGGCGGGCTTCAGCCGGCGCAGCAGCGCGAGGCTCGAGACGAGGCCGGTGGCGAGGGCGAAGCCGGTGCGCGCGAGCGCCACGGGGGAACGGCCGCGCACGGTATCGGCGGGCAGCACGTGCAGCTCGCGGGCGGGAAAGTGCCCGGCATAGCGCGCCGCGCGGGCGTCGGTGGCGAGATCGACCGTCATCCCGCGCGCGGTGAGCACCGCCGCGAGCGCCTCGGCCGGGAACAGATGGCCGCCGGTACCCCCGGCGGCAAGGAGAATAAGCTCGCTCACGTTCCCCCTCGATGACCGCGCGACCGGGCGAATCGCTCGCCGTGCCGCGCGCAGTCACTGCCCTGCCAATGCGGCCGTTCCACGAACGGATCCTGCCCGCCCCGCGCCCGGCGGGCCTCAGGCCGGATCCGGCACCGCCCCCGACGCCACCGCACGGGCGCTGCCCTCCTGCGCCGGCTTCTCGGTCAGCGCCGCCAGCGCCGCCGCCCCCGGCCGCTTGCGCGACAGGGCGAGCAGCATCCCCATGCCGAAGGCGATGGAGATGAGCGAGGAGCCGCCGTAGGAGATGAACGGCAGCGTCATGCCCTTGGCGGGGGCGATGTGCACGTTGACCGCCATGTTGATGGCCGCTTGCAGCCCGAACAGCAGCGCCAGTCCGGTGATGGCGAAGCGGGCGAAGGGGTCGCTCTCCTTGGAGGCGCGCGACAGCGACCGCAGGATGATGAAGGCGAACAGCGAGAGGATGACGAGGCACAAGATGATGCCGAACTCCTCCCCCGCCACGGCGAAGACGAAGTCCGTATGCCCGTCCGGAAGCAGGCGCTTCATGGTGCCCTCGCCCGGGCCCTGCCCGAACCAGCCGCCGTTGCGGAAGGAGTTGAGCGCCGCGTCGATCTGGTAGGTGTCCCCGGAATCCGGATTGAGGAAGCGGTTGATGCGCTTCTGCACGTGGGAAACGGTCATGTAGGCGAGCGCGCCGCCCCCGGCCCCAATGCCCACGAGGCCCACCATCCAGATCCAACGCAGGCCGGCGAGGAAGAAGAGCGAGGCCCACACCAGGCAGATGAGCAGGCTCTGCCCGAAGTCGGGTTGCTTCACCAGTGGCGCCAGCACGCTGCCGAGCAGGGCGAAGGCAAACAGCTGCGCCGGCATTTCCGGCCGCTTGGTGCTCTCGGAGAACAGCCAAGCGGCGAGGATGACGAAGGCCGGCTTGATGAATTCGGAGGGCTGCACCGTGATGCCGGCGATGGTGAGCCAGCGCCGCGCGCCCTTCACCTCCGGCCCGACCACGAGGGTCGCCAGCAACAGCACGAGGAAGAGGGCGAACACGCCGATGCACAGGCGCCGCAGCGTGCGCGGCGACAGGAAAGACGTGGCGATCATCACCACCACTGCGGGGGCGAGGAACAACACCTGCCGATTCACGAAGTGGAACGGATCGGCGATGGACAGGCGCGCGGCCACGGCCGGGCTGGCCGCGAGGCACAGGATGATGCCGATGACCATAAGGCCGACGAGGCTCGCGAGCAGCGCCCGGTCCACCGTCCACCACCACTCGCTGAGCACGGTGCGGTCGGCGCGCGACATCATGGGGCGACAACTCCGGTACGGGATATTTCCCGCACCATGCGTCCGGGAGGGTTGACGGTCGATTAAGAGCGGCGCCCTGCCCATCGCACAATCGCGGGATGGCACCTATCTTCACGGAGTGGCCAAGGCAAAGCGCAAGGGGGCATCCCCTCTCCCCGATCCGTTCGACAGCTGGTTCCGTGCCCGTGGCTGGACGCCCCGGGCGCACCAGCTTGATCTTGTCGCCGCGGCGAACGCCGGCCGGTCGGTGCTGCTCATCGCCCCCACCGGCGCCGGCAAGACGCTGGCCGGCTTCCTGCCGACGCTGATCGAGCTGCGCGAGGGGCGGGCGAAGCGCGCCGTCCGTGCCAAGGCGGCTCCCGCCCCGGCCGCGGCCGGCGACATCCCCGCCCCGCCGGTGCCCTTCGCCCGCTGGCAGGCGGAGCCGACGGCCTCGCCGCTGCACACGCTCTATATCTCTCCGCTGAAGGCGCTGGCGGTGGACATCGCCCGCAACCTGGAGACGCCCATCGCCGAGATGGAGCTCCCCATCCGCGTCGAGACCCGCACCGGCGACACGCCGTCCTCCCGGCGCCAGCGGCAGCGGCGCGATCCGCCCGACATCCTCCTGACCACCCCGGAACAGATCTCCCTGCTCCTCGCCTCCAAGGACGCCGAGCATCTCTTCTCGGGGCTGAAGCGGGTGGTGCTGGACGAGTTGCATGCCCTCGTCACCTCCAAGCGCGGCGACCTGCTCTCCCTCGCCCTCGCGCGGCTCAGGGCCATCGCGCCGGGCCTGCAATGCGTGGGGCTCTCCGCCACGGTCGCCGAGCCCGACGACCTGCGCCGCTACCTGGTGCCGCAGGATGGCACCGGGCCGCTGGCCGATCTGGTGGTGACGCAGGGCGGAGCGGCGCCGGACATCTCCATGCTGGAGAGCCGGCAGAAGATGCCGTGGGCGAGCCACACCGCCCAGCACGCCTTCGGCGAGATCTACGCGCTGATGGCGGCGAACAAGCTGTCACTGGCCTTCGTCAACACCCGCTGGCAGGCGGAATTCCTGTTCCAGGAGCTCTGGCGCATCAACGACCTGAACCTGCCCATCGCCCTCCACCACGGCTCGCTGGCCGTGGAGCAGCGGCGCAAGGTGGAGGCGGCCATGGCGGCGGGAAAGCTCAAGGCGGTGGTGGCCACCTCGTCCCTGGACCTCGGCATCGATTGGGGCGACGTCGACCTCGTGATCAACGTGGGCGCGCCCAAGGGCGCCTCGCGCCTCATGCAGCGCATCGGCCGCGCCAATCATCGCCTCGACGAGCCCTCCCGCGCCGTGCTGGTGCCGGCCAACCGCTTCGAGGTGCTGGAATGCCGCGCGGCGCTGGAGGCGGTGAAGGCGGGTGCGCAGGACACCCCGCCCGAGCGCCAGGGCGCCCTCGACGTGCTGGCCCAGCACATCCTCGGCATGGCCTGCGCCGCGCCCTTCGACGCGGAGGCGCTGTTCGCCGAGGTGCGCTCGGCCGCGCCCTACCGCGCCTTGTCCCGCGCGGACTTCGACGCCGCCCTCGATTTCGTCGCCACCGGCGGCTATGCGCTCAGGGCCTATGAGCGCTACGCCAAGATCCGCCGCACCAAGGATGGCTTGTGGCGCGTCGCCAACCCCATGATCGCCCAGGCCTACCGGCTGAACGTGGGCACCATCGTGGAAGCCTCCATGCTCAAAGTCCGCCTCGTCTCGGCGCGCGGATCGCCGAAGACCGGGGTGGCGGGACGCGTGCGCTTCGGCGGCCGGCTGCTCGGCGAGGTGGAGGAATATTTCGTCGAGACCATGGTGCCCGGCGACACCTTCGTCTTCGCCGGAGAGATCCTGCGCTACGAGGTGCTGGTGGAGGACGAGGTCTATGTCTCGCGCACCACCGCCAAGGAGCCGCGGGTGCCAGCCTACGCGGGGGGCAAGTTCCCCCTCTCCACCTTCCTCGCCGCCGGCGTGCGCGCGCTCCTCGCCGCGCCGGAGCGCTGGTCCGCCTTGCCGACGCAGGTGCGCGACTGGCTGGAGCTGCAGCGCGCCCGCTCCCGCCTGCCGGGGCGCGACGATTTGCTGGTGGAGACCTTCGAGCAGGGGAATCGCCACTACCTCGTCACCTACCCATTCGAGGGCCGTCTCGCCCACCAGACGCTGGGCATGCTGCTGACACGGCGACTGGAGCGGGCGCGGCTGAAGCCCCTGGGCTTCGTGGCCAATGATTATGCGCTCGCCGTCTATGCGGCCGACGACATGGGCCTCGCCATAAGACAGGGCCGGCTGTCTCTGGCGGACCTGTTCGACGAGGACATGCTGGGTGACGACCTGGAGGCATGGCTGGCGGAAAGCGCCCTGATGAAGCGGACCTTCCGCCATTGCGCCGTCATTGCCGGGCTCATCGAGCGGCGCTTTCCGGGCAAGGAGAAGACCTCGCGGCAAGTCACCGTCTCCACCGACCTCATCTACGACGTGCTGCGCCGGCACCAGGCGGATCATCTCCTTTTGCGCGCGGCGCGGGCGGATGCGGCCACCGGTCTGCTCGACGTGAAGCGGCTCGCCGAGATGCTGGCGCGCATCAAGGGGCGCATCGTCCACCAGCCCCTCGACCACGTATCGCCGCTGGCGGTGCCGGTGTTGCTGGAGATCGGCCAGGAGAGTGTGGGTGGCGAAGCGAACGACGCGCTCCTGGCCGAAGCGGAAGAGGATCTGGTGCGCGCGGCGATGGGGTGAGGAAGGGGTGGCGGGCGCCGCATGATCAGCCGTCATGCCCCGGCTTGTCCGGGGCATCCACCGGTCCGTTCGTCCAAACCTCCGGGCACCGCTCCAGCGGCCATGGATCCCTCCGGACAAGCCGGGGGATGACGGCGGAGAGAGACGCTGACGACAGCGAGAGGCGCCCGGTGGCGGCGGGCGAAAGCGCCCCTACCCCGCCCAGTCCAGCCCGATATCCAGGATCGGCGCGCTGTGGGTCAGCCATCCCACGGAGATGAGGTCCACCCCGGAGGCGGCGATGGCCGGGGCCGTCTCCCGGTTGATCCGGCCCGAGGCCTCGGTGAGCATGCGCCCGCCCACCATGCGCACGGCCTCGGCGAGAGTCTCGGGGGTCATGTTGTCCAGCAGCACCGCGTCGGCGTCCAGCGTGAGCAACTCTTCGAGCTGGGCGAGGGTGTCCACCTCCACCTCGATCTTCACCATGTGCCCGGCGCGCGCCTTGACGCGCTTCACCGCCTCGGCGACCGAGCCGGCGATGGCCACGTGATTGTCCTTCACCAGCACCGCGTCATCGAGGCCGAAGCGGTGGTTGGCCCCGCCGCCGGCGCGCACCGCATATTTCTCCAGCGCGCGCAGGCCCGGCGTGGTCTTGCGGGTGCAGACGATCTGCGCCCGGTTGCCGGCGATGGCCTGGACCAGCCCGGCCGTGGCGCTGGCGATGCCGGAGAGGCGGCAGGCGAGGTTGAGGCCCGTGCGCTCGCCGGTCAGCAAGGCGCGGGATGAGCCCTCCACCTCCGCCAGCACCGCGCCCGGTGCAACCGCGGCGCCGTCCGCCACGTGGCGGGTGAAGCGCATGCCGGGATCGAGCAGGAGGAAGGCGAGGCGGGCGCAGTCGAGCCCGGCCACCACGCCCGCTTGCCGGGCGGTGAGCACGAGCCGGCTGGTGTGGCCGGGGGGTACGACCGCGTCGGTGGTGATGTCGCCGGCGCGGCCGAGGTCTTCCAGCAGCGCGGCGCGGACGATGGGCTCCACCATCAGCTCGGGGAGCGGATCGAGGGCCGGCGTTTCGGCAAGCATGGGATATCCGTCAGCTGGAGAGTGCGAGAGCAAGATCCGCCACCGCGAAACGCTGCGCCCGTGCAAGCGCGTCGGCGAGCGTGACGCGTCCCGGCCGGGCCACCGCGGCGGTGGCGGGAAAGTCGGTGCGGGCATGGGCACCGCGGCTCTCCTCGCGGGCCAGCGCCGAGACCGCCATCATCAGGCCCACCCGAGCCGGAGCGGCGCAGGGCCCCTCACGCCTCGCCAACGGCAGCAGGCTGGCAATGGCAGTCTCGAGACCCGAAGCGTCACGGGTGACGCCGATGAAGCGGGAGACGATGGGCCGCGCGGCGGCGGGGTCCGATGCCGGCGGCAGGCGGGCGGTCCCGAGCCGCGCGGCGGCGCCGCCCGGGGTCCCAGCGATGCTGTGGGCGACCTCGCGGCCGCATACCACGGCCTCCAGCAGCGAGTTGCTGGCGAGCCGGTTCGCGCCGTGCAGGCCGGTGGAGGCCACCTCGCCCGCGGCCCAAAGCCCGGCAACCGTGCTGCGGCCTTCGGCGTCCACGGCGATGCCGCCCATATGGTAATGCGCCGCCGGACGGATCGGCACGAGATCCGTCGCCGGATCGATGCCGGCCGCCCGACACCCCGCGGTGATGGAGGGAAAGCGCGTGGCGAAGCGCGCGCCGAGGCTGGCGCGGCCATCGAGATAGACGTCCCGTCCCGCGATGATCTCCCGCCATACCGCGCGGGCCACCACATCGCGCGGAGCCAGCTCTGCGCCCGGCACGGCTTCGAGGAAGCGACGGCCGGCGCCGTCCACCAGGATCGCGCCCTCCCCGCGCACCGCCTCACTGATGAGCGCGAGCGGCCGCGCGCCGGTGGCGAGGGCGGTGGGGTGGAACTGCACGAACTCAAGGTCGGACAGCTCCGCCCCCGCCTCGGCGGCGAGCGCGAGGCCGAGCCCGAACGAGGAGGCGGGATTGGTGGTGTGCTCGTAAAGCGCGCCCACGCCGCCCGTCGCCAGCACCAGCCGGCGGGTGCGCAGCACCGCGCCGCCCGACGGACCGGCGACCATGAGCCCCGCCACCGCCCCATCCTGCACCAGGATGCGCCGGGCCTCTGCCTCCACCACGGTGATGGACGGGCAGGCACGCGCCGCGGCGGTGAGCGCGCGCACCAAAGCAAGGCCGGTGGCGTCGCCGTCCGCATGGACGATGCGCCGCCGGCTGTGGGCGGCCTCAAGGCCCAGCGCGAGGGTGCCATCCGGCGCCCGGTCGAAGGCCACGCCGAGCCGCTCCAGTTCCGCCACCGCGTCGGGCCCGGCGGCGAGGATGCGCCGGGCGGCGGCTGGGTCGCACAGGCCGTCGCCCGCCTTCAGCGTGTCGGCGAGGTGGAGGCCGGCATCGTCGTCCGCCCCCACGCTGGCGGCGATGCCGCCCTGGGCCAGCGGGCTCGACCCGTCCGTGCCGAGGAGGGCGCGGGCGACCAGCACCACGGGCTCCGGCGCCAGGAACAGTGCCGTTGCCAGCCCGGCAATGCCGCCGCCGACAATGACGGGACGGCCATCGACGGCTTCGAGCGCCGCGGTCACAGCGCCAGCATCCGCTCCACCGAGGCGCGGGCGCGCCCGGCCACGCTCGCCTCGATGGTCACTTCGTGCCGGTTGCCTTCCAGCGCCGCGCGGATGTTGGCGAGCGTGATCTTCTTCATGTGCGGGCACAGGTTGCAGGGCCGCACGAAGTCGATGTCCGGATAATGCACGGCGACATTGTCGCTCATGGAGCATTCGGTGAGCAGCACCACGCGGGGCGGGCGCTTCTCGCCCACATAGTCGCTCATGGCGGCGGTGGAGCCGGCGAAGTCCGCCTCCGCCACCACGTCCGGCGGGCATTCGGGGTGCACCAGCACGGTGACGCCGGGATTGGCGGCGCGCAGCTCGCGCACGTCCTCGGCGGTGAAGCGCTCATGCACCTCGCACTGGCCGGCCCAGGAGATGATCTCGATGCCGGTCTCGGCGGCGACGTTCTTCGCCAGATACTGGTCCGGCAGCATGATCACCTTGGGCACGCCGAAGGACTTGACCACGCGCGCCGCATTGCCCGAGGTGCAGCAGACGTCCACCTCCGCCTTCACCGCGGCGGACGTGTTGACGTAGGCGATGACGGGAAGCCCCGGATAGGCCTGCCGCATGAGGCGCACATCCTCGGCCGTGATGGAATCGGCCAGCGAGCAGCCGGCGCCGGCATCCGGGATGAGGACGGTCTTGCCCGGGTTCAGCAGCTTGGCCGTCTCGGCCATGAAGTAGACGCCGGCGAGGACCATCACGTCCGCGTCCACCCGCATGGCTTCCCGTGCCAAGGCGAGGCTGTCGCCGACGATGTCGGCGACGCAGTGGAAGATCTCCGGCGTCTGGTAGTTGTGCGCCAGGATCACCGCGTTCCGCTCGCGCTTCAGGCGGAGGATGGCCTCCACGTCGTCGGCGAAGAAGGCCCAGTCGGCGGGCGGGACCACCCGTCGCACCCGCTCGTAAAGCGGGGCGGTGCGGGCAAAGGCGCCGCTAAGGGCGGCAGGCGCGGCAGCTTGAGCGTATCCAACCATTGTCTATACTCAGTTTGAGCATATGTTGGCCATATGCTTATCCTGAGCATAAGTTCTGTCAAGAGCGTGCGAGGGGCAATTTCGTGCCGGAGAGAGCCCGCTCCTCAAGCACCGCGTGGCGGAAGCGGAAGAGTTTCGCAGGTCGCCCAAGGGTTTCGGATGTGGTCCCCCGGTTTCCTCGACCAGGTCCTGCTGTTCCATGAGCCGACGAAAATTCTGCTTGTGCAGGGTCCGGCCGGCGATGGCCTCCACGCAGCGTTGCAGCTGCAGCAGGGTGAAGGTGGGCGGCATCAGCTCGAACACCACGGGGCGATACTTGATCTTGGCCCGAAGCCGCGCGATCCCGGTGGCGAGGATCCGCCGGTGGTCGGCGATCATGGGCCGCCCGGCGCCGCCGGCCTCGCCCTTGTCCGCGCGGCGCAGCCGCTCGCAGACGATCCCCGCTTCATAGAGCAGCTCGTAGCGCTGCAGGGTGAGTTCCTCGTTCCACGGTTCGCCGCCGAGCGCGAAGGTCGCCGCCGCCCGCTGCCGCCGCTGGCTCCGCTCCGTCGGCTCCGGCGCTTCGCCGGCCCAGGCGTCCAGCGCCGGCCCCAGCACCTTGGCGATCAGCGGCGGCGGGCCGGCCCGATGGTCCTCCCACGGGAAGTATTCATACCAGCTGCGCCAGCCTGCCTCCGCCGCGCCCTGCTCCCGGGTGAGGCCCAGATAGGAGATGGAGATGGTGCGCGCCCCGCGCTCCTCCCGATCCCTGTCGGCGAAGGTGTAGAGCTGTTCCACATAGCCCAGCGGATGATGGGTCTGCTGCTCCACCCAGTCGCGCAGGCCCTGCTGGAGAGAGCGGTGGGCGAGGGCGAACGGGCCGGACGGGAGGGCGCTCGCCTCCTTCACGGTCATCACCCGCGGTTCGCCACGGGTGACCGCCGCCAGCACGGCGATGAGGTCCACGGCGACGGATCGGCTGGCGCGCGACGGGCTCGTCATGAAGCTCCCGGGGGACTCCACCGGAGGAGGATGCGGTGTGCCTCCCGATAGCACGCCTCGCCGCGCGGACGGAAGCGGCGGGTGAGATGCAGCCGGCGGCCGACGCCCGCCTGGCTCAGGCCTCGACCGCCGGCCGGCGGGGCGTGGCGAACCGGACGCTGGCCTTGCCTTGCTGCTTCACCTCGTACATGGCGGTGTCCGCGAGGCGGATCAGCTCCGCCTCGTCGTCCGCATGGTCGGGATGGAGAGCGATGCCGATGCTGGCGCTGACGTGGAGGGTCGCCGTCCTCTCACCATGGGTCAGCACGTAGGGCTCTCCCAGCACGCTGCACAGCCGCTCCCCCTGGTCGAGGGCCACCGCTGCATCGGTGAGGTCCACCATGATCACGGCGAACTCGTCGCCGGAAAGGCGCACGGCGAAGTCCTCGTGGCGCAAATTGGACCTCAGCCTCTGGGCGATGGCGCACAGAAGCTTGTCGCCCATGCCGTGGCCGTGCTGGTCGTTCACCTGCTTGAAGCCGTCGATGTCGATGTAGAGCAGGGCGAAGGCACGGTTGTGCCGCACCGCCTGGGAGCGGGCGCGGGAGAGGTGCTCCACGAACAAGATGCGGTTGCCGAGGCCCGTGAGCGCATCGTGGGTGGCCATGTGGCGGATCTGCTTTTCCACCCGCCGGCGCTCGTCGATCTCCACCTCGAGCTGGCGGTTGCGCTTCTCCAGTTCCTCCATGGCGGCCTTGAGGCGCAGCTTGGAGATGTGCAGATCGAGGAAGACCGTCACCTTGGAGAGCAGCACGGCGTCGTTGATGGGCTTGGCGATGTAGTCCACCGCGCCGAAGGTGTAGCCCTTCAGCCGGTTGATGTCGTCAAGATACGCCGCGGTGACGAAGACGATGGGGATGTCGCAGGTGGAGGGGTCGTTGTTGAGCAGGGACGCCACCTCGAAGCCGTCCATGTCCGGCATCTGCACGTCGAGCAGGATGAGCGCGAACCGGTGGTCGAGGCACAGCGCCAGCGCCTCGTTGCCCGAACGGGCCTCGAAGATCTCGGCCTTCACCGAGGCGAGCAGGCGGCGCATGCTGGCGAGATTCGCCTTCACGTCGTCTACCACGAGGATTTTTGGCAGATCCTCGGTGCTCATCGCCGCCCGAATCCATTGATCCGCGCCGCCAGCGCGGCAAGCGGCGCGCACAGGTCCGCGCCCGCCTGTTCGAGCGCCGCACGCGGCATGGTATCGACCTCCGCCTCTGCCGGTTCCTGAATCAGCGCCAAGCCTCCAAGCTCTCGGATCCGCTTCAATCCCTGGGCGCCGTCGCTGCTCGCTCCCGTGAGCAGGACACCGACGACGGCTCCTCGATACGCCTCGCCCGCGCTCTTGAACAGTACGTCGATGGAAGGGCGCGAGAAACACACTTTCTCATCGACCGAGAGGGCGAAGCACCTGTCCTGCCCGACAAGAAGATGATAGCCGCTTGGGGCGATACAGACGATACCCGATACAACCGGAAGACGCTCGGTTGCAAGTTTCACCGGAAGCGCCGACGTTGCCTCAAGGATGGACGGCAGCAGGTCCGGACTGTCGGCGCCCACATGAATCACGATGGCAATGGCGGCGTCGAGTTCCGGGTCGAGCGCGGGCAGGAGCCGCAGCAAGGCGGCGGGCCCTCCTGCCGAGCCGCCGATCACCACCAGCCGCTCGGCTGGCGCGGAGGGGCGGACCGCGTCACGGCTGCCGGGGCTGGCCGTCCAGGCGGCAACCGCCCGGGACGGCTCCGCCGCCGCGCGCCCGGTCACGGCCGGACCTCAGAGCCAGGGGCGTTCGGCGCCCTTGGCGGTCTCATAGGCGGCGATGGACGGCGCCTTCTCAAGGGTGAGGCCGATGTCGTCGAGCCCCTCGATGAGGCAGCGCTTGCGGAACGGGTCGATCTCGAAGTGCACGACGCCGCCGTCCGGGCCGCGGATTTCCTGCGCCGGAAGGTCGATGGTCAAGGTCGCGTTGGCGCCGCGCTCGGCGTCGTCGAACAGCTTGTCGAGGTCGTCCTTGGACACCACGACGGGCAGGATGCCGTTCTTGAAGCAGTTGTTATAGAAGATGTCCGCGAACGACGTGGAGATCACGCAGCGGATGCCGAAGTCGAGCAGCGCCCAGGGTGCGTGCTCGCGCGACGAGCCGCAGCCGAAATTGTCGCCGGCCACCAGGATCTTCGACTGACGATAGGCCGGCTGGTTGAGGACGAAGTCGGGATTGTCGGAACCGTCGTCCTTGTAGCGCATCTCGGAGAAGAGGCCCGTGCCGAGGCCGGTGCGCTTGATCGTCTTCAGATACTGCTTGGGGATGATCATGTCGGTGTCGACATTGACCAGCTTCAGCGGGGCGGCGACGCCTTCAAGGACGGTGAACTTCTCCATGGGACCCTTCAGCCTCGGCTTGTCTTGAATGGCTTCCTGCCTCGGACAGCAGTGGCGCGAACCGGCCGGGGGCCGGGGAATGCGCCTGTTTCACCTTCCATAACAGGCGTATCCACGCTTGCCCAGACACGAAAGCCGGCGCCGCGGGCGAAACGCGGTGCCGGTCGGGGCCGAGAATCCGGCGTCATCTCATCGCGCGAGACGCTCCGGCAGCATGCGCTTGAGCACGTCGTCCTTCAGCACCACATGGTGCACCGCCGCCGCGGCGGCGTGAAGCACGGCGAGGATGACGAGCCCGTTCGCCAGCCATTCATGCACCTCCTGCACCTGGCGGGCCGTCGGCCGGTCGACCGGGATGGGCGAGGGAATGGTGAAGAGCGAGAAGAAGCTCACCGCATTGCCGCGCAGGAAGGCGAGATAGATGCCGACGAGCGGCGTCGCGATCAGCAGCAGGTAGAGCAGCCCATGCATCACATGGGAGGCGGTCTGCACCGGACGGCTCACCTGCGCCGAGGGAGCGGGGTGCCTGCCGAGGATGCGCACCGGGATGCGCGCCGCCACCAGGGCGATCAGCAGCAGGCCCACCGAGATGTGCGTCCACCACACGGCCGCGCGGCCCGGAGCGCCCCGGGCGAACAGGCTCTCCAGATAGGTCACGCCGAAGACGACGATGATGGAGAGAACGGTGAGCCAGTGCAGGGCTCTCAGCGATGCGCCGTAGCGCGACAGTTGGGGATCGGTGGGCATGGGGGCCTTCCTTTGTTTTGAGTTATTCTAAAAAGTTTGCCCCTCGGGTCCAGCGCGAAGGCCCTGCCTTCCCTGCGGTTAATTGGCCCGCTCCTCGATCTCGGCCATATCGTCGTCGGACAGACCGAAATGATGGCCGATCTCGTGCACCAGAACGTGCGTGACCAAATCGCCGAGGGTCTCCTCGTTATCGGCCCAGTAGTCCAGGATCGGCCGCCGGTAGAGGAAGACCATGTTGGGCATCTGCCCGGTGTGGGTCACCGCCCCCTGCTGGGCGCGGCCGATGCCCTGGAACAGGCCGAGAAGGTCGAACGGAGTCTCGGCATCAAGGGCGTCCAGCACGTCGTCGGTGGGAAAGTCCTCGACGCGGATCACCACGCCCTCGCAAAGCGCCCGGAAGGATGCGGGCAGCGAGGCGAAGGCCTCGTCCGCGAGACGCTCGAATTCGGCGATGGTCGGCGCTTCCAGGTCGCGCCAGTTGGTCCGCTCGCCGCCATTGTTTCCCGACATGCCGCCGCCCTCCCCGAAGACGCCCATACCACCACCCCATCCCGCGCCGCACCAACACGGCGCCGTGACCGCGCCGCCCTCGCGCCGGACCCTTTCAGTCGTCACGCAGCCGTGAGTTTCCTGAACACTTTCTGAACACAAGCATCAAGCGGGGTTCAGAAGGTCTTGGTTAAGGAACTCTTAATGGGTCTGCATCGTTAACCACGCAGACTACGACTTGGGAGAGTGGCCATGCTGCGGAAGCTTGCAGTCACCGGCGCTTTGGTGACCATCCTTGGAATTGCTGCGTTTTTCGCGCCTCACGAGGCGAATGCCGCCACCGCGGGCGCGGTGATCGGCCTCATCTTCTGATCCGGCGCCCCGGCGGCGTGCGCTCTGCACGCCGTTTGATCACGCGATTGTGAAGACGACACCAGCCCTTTCGGCTGGCCCGTTTCCTTCCTGCCACAGGCGCCCGTCGCTTTCGCAAGCGCGAAATGCAGGCCGGCGCTGGTCCGGGCGGACGGCGCGAGCTGACCTGTTCCGGGCTTCGCTGCGCGGCGACCCGGAAGGGACCTAGCCCCTCCCGGATACCGTTCGCGCCTTCCGCTCAAACCCGCCTCAGGCGCCCTTGGGCCATTGGCGCACGTCCACGAAGCGGCCGGCGATGGCCGCCGCCGCGGCCATGCTCGGCGACACCAGGTGGGTGCGCCCCTTGAAGCCCTGGCGGCCCTCGAAATTGCGGTTCGAGGTGGAGGCGCAACGCTCCTCCGGCGAAAGGCGGTCGGCATTCATGGCGAGGCACATGGAGCAGCCGGGCTCGCGCCACTCGAAGCCGGCGGCGAGGAAGATCTTGTCCAGCCCCTCCGCCTCCGCCTGCTCCTTCACCAGCCCCGACCCGGGCACGACCATGGCGGACACGTTGGGGTTCACGGTGTGGCCCTGGACGATGGCCGCCGCCTGCCGCAGATCCTCGATGCGGCCGTTGGTGCACGAGCCGATGAACACCCGGTCGAGGGTGATGTCGGAGATCTTCGTCCCGGCGGAAAGGCCCATATAGCCCAGCGCCCGGATCTTGGCGGCACGCTTGCCCTCGTCGGCGATCAGGGCCGGGTCGGGCACCACACCCTCCACCGAGACCACGTCCTCCGGGCTGGTGCCCCAGGAGACGATGGGCGGCAGGTTGGCGCCGTCGATGTGGATCTCGCTATCGAAATGCGCGCCCTCGTCGGTGCGCAGGGTCTGCCAGAAGCGCATCGCGGCGTCCCAGTCCGCGCCCTTCGGCGACTTCGGACGGCCCTTGAGATATTCGAACGCCTTCTCGTCCGGCGCCACGAGGCCGGCGCGCGCGCCACCCTCGATGGACATGTTGCACACCGTCATCCGCCCTTCCATGGACAGGGAGGTGATGGCGTCGCCCGCATACTCGATCACGTAGCCGGTGCCGCCGGCGGTGCCGATGGTGCCGATGATGGCAAGCACCACGTCCTTGGCGCCCACGCCCTCGGGCAATGGCCCGGAGACGGTGACCCGCATGTTCTTCGCCTTCTTCTGGATCAGCGTCTGGGTGGCCAGCACATGCTCCACCTCCGACGTGCCGATGCCGTGGGCCAGGGCTCCGAAGGCGCCGTGGGTCGAGGTATGGCTGTCGCCGCAGACGATGGTGGTGCCGGGCAGGGTGAAGCCCTGCTCGGGGCCGACCACGTGGACGACGCCCTGGCGCTTGTCGAACCCGTCATAGTATTCGACGCCGAACTCCCGCGTGTTCTCCGCCAGCGCCGCGATCTGCGCGACGCTCTCGGGATCGGGGTTGGGCAGGGTGCGGTCGGTGGTGGGCACGTTGTGGTCCACCACGGCGAGCGTCTTCTGCGGCGCGCGCACCTTGCGGCCGGTCATGCGCAGCCCCTCGAACGCCTGGGGGCTCGTCACCTCGTGCACCAGGTGGCGGTCGATATAGAGCAGGCAGGTTCCGTCTTCCTGCCGGGAAACCACGTGCTCGTCGAAGATCTTGTCGTAGAGGGTGCGGGGGCCGTTCGCGGGTGCGCTCATGATGTCCTGTCCTGAGGAGAGGCCGGCGCGCGCATGGCGCGGGCCGGTCCGATGTCGATGATCCGATGGCGATGAAAGGCGTCGAAGCGGGCGCGTCCGGCCTCAAAGCACGGCTGATGCGGCCGTGGTGAAGCGGCCGAAGAAGCGGCCCGGCAGGCGCACGTGATCCGGCACCGCCGCAAATTCCATCGTGGTGCGCGCGAACGGCCCGGCGGCGCAGAAGGCCACCCGGCTCAGGATCGAAGAAGGCACGCGCGCATCGAACATGGCCGGTTTTTATCAGTTCCACGCTGCCGCGACAATCCGGCGCGCGGAACCGTGAAAACGTCTTCGCGCCATCTTTTCCCTTGCTCCGCCGCGGCCGCCCGGCGAGGTAGGGGCCGGGTTCGGCAGGATGGCGGGGGACGACGTGCGCTTCATCGCGACCTTCGATGCGGCTTCTTTTCTCGACACGGTGCTGAGCCTCGTGGCCGCCTTCGTGCTCGGCACCCTCATCGGTGCCGAGCGGCAATACCGCCAGCGCACGGCGGGCCTGCGCACCAACGTGCTGGTGGCGGTGGGGGCCGCCGCCTTCGCCGACCTTGCTTCGCGCCTCGGCGGGCCCACCGACGCCATGCGCGTGGTGGCCAACGTGATCACCGGCGTCGGCTTCCTCGGCGCCGGCGTGATCATGAAGGAAGGCCTCAACGTGCGCGGGCTCAACACGGCGGCGACGCTGTGGTGCTCGGCTGCCGTGGGCAGCTGCGCCGGCACGGACATGCTGGCCGAAGCCGTGCTCATCACCTTCATCATCATCGCCGGCAACACCATCCTGCGGCCCGTCGCCAATGCCATCGACCGGATCCCGCTCGACGAACGCCGCTCCGAGGTGAGCTACGAGGTGCGGCTGACCGTGGAGGCCTCCGCCCTCGCCGACCTGCGCGACCTGCTCATAGAGGCGCTGGAAGCCGCCAAGTACCCGGTGGGTGACGTAGAGGAAGGCACCGGCACCGACGGAACCTCCCTGCTGGTGGCGAAGCTGGTGAGCACGGCGGTGAACCCGGCCGAGCTCGACGCGGTGACGGACCGCCTCGCCGCCGTGCCCGGCGTGCGCCATGCCACCTGGGAGAGCACGACCGAGGAGTGAGCCTCCTCACACCCCCGCCAGGTGATGCAGGACAATGCCGCTGGTGGTCGCCACGTTGAGGCTGTCGAATCCAGGGGCCATGGGGATCGCCACGGTGCGCACCTGCGCCATCACCGCGGCCGGCAGCCCCGGTCCCTCGGTGCCGAACAAGGCCGCGACGCGGGGCGGCCGCACGAGGCGGGAGAGCGGCTCGCTTCCGGACGGGGACAGCGCCACCACCTCGAAGCCGCGCGCGCGCAGCAGGTCCAGCAGCCCCGCCGCGTCCGGCATCCGGGCGAAGGGCACCACGAGGCTCGCCCCCACCGAGACGCGGATGGCCTTGCGGTAGAGCGGATCGCACGAGGCCTCGTCGATCAGCACGGCGTCCGCCCCGAAGGCGGCGGCGTTGCGGAAGATGCCGCCCATATTGTCGTGGTTGGTGAGGCCCAGCGCCGCCACCACCAGCGCCCGCGGCCCCAGGGCGTCGAGCAGCGCGCCCGGCTCCGGCAGCGGCCGGGCCTGCCCGAGCGCCAGGATGCCGCGATGGATGGGAAAGCCCACCACCGCGTCCATCGCCGCCTGCCCCGCGACGAACACCGGGACGTCGTCCGGCAGGCGCGCCACCAGGTCCGGGAGCCGCTCCGCCTGCGCCTGCGACAGCAGCACGGACAGGAGGCGGTGGCCCCCCGCGGCGCCGAGACGGGCGGCGAGAAGGCGGAGCACCACCTCCCCTTCCGCCATGAACCGGCCCTGCCGGCCCACGAGGTCGCGCTCCCGCACGGCCCGGTAGTCCGCGATGCGCGGGTCGTCGGCGTCGGCGACGGGCACGATCATGGGGACGAGGTCATAGAGGCCGCCGCTTCACCGGCACCGGCGGCGCGGTGGTGGCGCGCACCACCAGCTCCGGCGCCATCTCCACCCGTTCCACCGGCCGGCCGGGGTCGGCGATGCGCTTCAGGGCAAGGCTCGCGGCGGCGCGGCCATATTCGGGAATGAAGGTGTGCACGGTGGTCACCGGCGGGTGCCAGACCTTGGCCTCGGCAATATCGTCGTAGCCGACGAGGGAGAAGTCCCTCCCCGCCTGGAGCCCCGCCGCCTGAAGCTCCATGAGGGCACCGAAGGCGGACAGGTCGTTGAAGCAGACCGCGGCGGTGGGCGGCTCCTCCAGCGCCAGCAGCCGGGCCATGGCCCGGCGGCCTTCGTCGCGCAGGCCCGGCCCTTCCATGATCAGCGCGGGGTCCAGCGGCAGCCCGGCCGCCGCAAGGCCCGCCTTGTATCCGGCAAGGCGCTTGCGGCCGGTGGAGATGGCGGCAAAGCCGCCGATCATGCCGATGCGCCGATGGCCCAGCGCCACCAGATGCGCCACGCCGAGCGCCACGCCCGCCACATCGTCCGAGCCGGCGAAATCGAAGCCGGAGCCCTCGATCTCCCGCGTCACCTGCACCACGGCGATGCCGGTGGAGGCGAGGGCCTTCAGGTCGGCGACGGTGGTATGGGCGGCGGGGGAGACGAGGAAGGCGTCGGGCCGGTATTCGGCGAGGGTGCCCAGCGTCCGCGTCTGGCGCGCCACATCCTCCTGGCTGACCCCGAGCAGCACCGTCTTGCCGGCGGCGGTAAGCGCATCCTCCACCGCCGCCAGAAGCTCGGTGAAGGAGGGGTTGACGATGTCATGCAGGCCGAGGGCCACGATATTGGTGCGCGCGGTGCGCAGGGCCGCGGCGCCGCGGTTGGCCACGTAGCCGCGGGCGCGCGCCACCTCCTGCACCTTGAGCCTGGTCGCCTCCGCCACCATGGGGCTGTCGCGCAAGGCGAGCGAGATGGTGGCGGTGGACAATCCGAGCTCGCGGGCAAGGCCCTGAAGCGTGACCTTGCCGATGGAAGCGGTGGCCTGAGCGGGAGAAGTCTCGTCCATGGGCCTTCCCTATAACCGGATCTGTCGCGTCTCGCGCCGTCCTTTGGTTCATGCTAAACGATTTAACGCCATCGACCAACGGCAATCGGTTCTGGGAGGGACGGTCATGAACAAGGCGCGCGTGGGCTTCATCGGGGTCGGCCTGATGGGGCACGGCATGGCGAAGAACATCCTCGCCAAGGGCTTCCCCCTCACCGTCCTCGGCCATCGCAACCGGGTGCCGGTGGAAGACCTCCTCTCCCGGGGCGCCACCGAGGCGAAGTCGCCGGCCGAGATGGCCGAAAGCTGCGACATCATCGTCCTGTGCGTCACCGGCGCGCCGCAAGTGGAGGAGCTGCTGCGCGGCGAGAACGGCATCCTGAAGAGGGCGAAGGCCGGCCTCCACATCGTGGACACCTCCACCTCCGAGCCGACGCTGACCATGGCGCTGGCCGCCGAGCTCGCGGCGCGCGGCATCTTCTTCTGCGACGCGCCCCTGGGCGGCACGCCGGTGCAGGCGGAAGACGGCACGCTGTCCGCCATGGTGGGGGCGGACGACGCCGCCTTCGCGGTGATCGAGCCCGCCATCGCCGCCTTCGCCAGCCGCATCGTGCGGGTGGGCGCGCCGGGGGCGGGGCACACCATGAAGCTGCTCAACAACTTCCTCTCGCTCGGCTACGGCGCCATCTATGCCGAGGCGCTGGCGCTGGCGGCCAAGGCCGGGGTGACGCCGCAGGTGTTCGACCATGTGATCCGCGGCGGACGCATGGATTGCGGCTTCTACCAGACCTTCATGGGCTACGTGCTGGACGGCGACGTGAACGCTCACCGCTTCGCCATCTCTAATGCCCACAAGGACATGCGCTACGTCACCAACCTCGCCACCAACACCGGTGCGGCGGCCTTCATCAGCGCCACGGTGAAGAACATCTACGCCGCCGCCGAGGGGCTCGGGAACGGCGGCAAGAACGTGCCGCAGATCGTCGACGTGGTGGCGCAGATGAACGGCGTGCCCACGGTGCCCCAGCGCATGGCGGCGGAATAGGCTGAGGCGGACGCGGCGACGCGCGCTCCTTGCGCCGGCCGACATGTCGGCCGACATCCGCGTGTCAGCCCGGTGTCAGCCCGGTGTCAGCCCGGTGTCGGTGTCGCATGAGGGCGGCGGCACCCAGTCGACGCCGAAATCCATTTTATAGAAATTCGAGAGCATTTTATTGTGATAGTATTTTAATACGATCACATTCAGACCGGCACATTCTTTCTCAATAAGCTTAAAAATCATGACCTCCACCACTAAGTTGTAATATATCTTATAATAACCATAAGCGCGGGATCGGCGCCAACGCAGCGCGGGGCAAGACGCGAACAGGTGCACTCGGCGCGGTCAACTCTCCCCTCCCCCTTCACCCGCCCTTAACCCCTTGCCGCCATTCTGCGTCTCGTGCGTAAGCGTTGCGTAGGGTTGCGTCATGCGTAGTGTGGCCAAGGGGGCGGCCGGGCGGCCGGTGCGCCGGTTCGGCGTCCGTCCTGAGTATCCCGAATCCGCCCCCTTGGCGGCCATCGCTCCGGCGACGGCCCTCGTGCCCGAGGCCGCCCTCCCGGCGCCTGCGCCGGCCCGGCGCCCCGCGTCCGGCCGGCCGGCTTCCGGCGCGCCGGAAGCTCCGCCGCAGCTGCCCCTCGACCAGATCCTCCTCGGCGACAGCGTCCATGAGATGTCGGCTTTGCCGGCCGGCTGCGCCGACCTCGTCTTCGCCGATCCCCCCTACAACCTCCAGCTCGGCGGCGAGCTGAAGCGGCCGGACGAGAGCCGGGTGGATGCGGTGGACGACGCCTGGGACCAGTTCGAGAGCTTCCAGGCCTATGATGCCTTCACCCGCGCCTGGCTGCTGGCCGCGCGCCGCGCGCTGAAGCCGAACGGCACCCTCTTCGTCATCGGCTCCTACCACAACATCTTCCGCGTCGGCGCGATGATGCAGGACCTGGGCTTCTGGATCCTCAACGACATCGTCTGGCGCAAGGCCAACCCCATGCCCAACTTCCGGGGCCGGCGCTTCACCAATGCCCACGAGACCCTGATCTGGGCCGCCCGCAGCGCGGACGCGAAATACACCTTCAACTACGAGGCGCTCAAGGCCGGCAACGACGACGTGCAGATGCGCTCGGACTGGCTGTTTCCCCTGTGCACCGGCCAGGAGCGGCTGAAGGACGGCGCCGGCCGCAAGCTGCATCCCACGCAGAAGCCCGAGGCGCTGATCGCCCGCATCCTGCTGTCGGCCACCAGGCCCGGCGACGTGGTGCTCGACCCCTTCTTCGGCTCCGGAACCACCGGCGCCGTGGCCAGGCGCCTGCGCCGCTCCTTCATCGGCATCGAGCGGGAAGAGAGCTACGCCGAGGCCGCCCGCGCCCGCATCGATGCGGTGGAGCCGCTCCACGAGGATGCGCTCCTGGCCCCGCCCAGCGCGCGCGAGGCCCCGCGCGTCGCCTTTTCCGCCCTGGTGGACCGCGGCTTCGTGACGCCCGGCGCCGAGCTGACCGATGCCAAGGGCCGCTTCCGCGCCGTGGTGCGGGCGGACGGCACCATCGCCCTCTCGGGCGGGCAGAACGTGGGCTCCATCCACCGCGTGGGTGCCCTCGCCCAGGGGGCTGAAGCCTGCAACGGCTGGACCTTCTGGCATGTGGAGCAGGAAGGCCGCCGCCATCCCATCGATACGCTGCGCGCCCGCCTGCGCGCCGAGATGGGCATCGCGGCGGAATAGGACCAGAGCCGGCGCGCCCGCCGCCCGGCCCTGGTCAAGCCCGCGCGGCACCTGAGCGAAACTCCGACGTCCCTCAGCCCACCCGGCCGTGCGCCAGCACCTTGCGCATCACGGAAGGCAGGGCTTCCGCATCGAACGCTTGCGGCCGCACCCAGCGGTGGTCCGCCGGCGCCGGCGTGCCGGCCGGCAGGTCCGCCCGCAGCACGGCGAGTGTCAGCGCGAAATGGGTGAAAACGTGCTCCACCGTCCCCGGCAGGGGCCGCCAGACGGCGGCCAGCGGCGCGTGGTCCTCGGGGCGCTCCGGTTTCCCGCCCCATGGGGTCGAGGGCACTTCCGTCATCTTCGCCAGCAGCCCCTTGTCCGGCCGGGTGCGCAAAAGCACCGCCCCGTCGGCCCGCACGGCGAGGAAGGCCACGCCCTCCCGCCGGGGCTTCTCCCCCTTGGGCGCCTTCACCGGATAGCGGGCGGGATCTCCCTGCGCCCGCGCCACGCACGGCGCCATCCACGGGCACAGGGAGCAGGCGGGGGATTTCGGCGTGCAGATGGTGGCGCCGAGATCCATCATCGCCTGGGCGAAATCCCCCGGCCGCGCATGCGGCGTCAGCGCCGCCGCATGCGCCTTGATGGCGGCCTTGCCCTTGGGCAGCGGCGTGTCGACGGCGTAGAGGCGCGAGACCACGCGCTCGATGTTGCCGTCCACCGGGCTGGCCTTCGCATCGAAGGCGATGGCGGCGATGGCCGCCGCCGTATACGGCCCGATGCCGGGCAGGTCGAGCAGCGCCGCCTCGTCCCTGGGAAAGCGTCCGCCATGGCGCGCCACCACCGCCTTGGCGCAGGCGTGCAGGTTGCGGGCGCGGGCGTAGTAGCCGAGGCCGGCCCAGGCCGAGAGCACCTCCTCCAGCGGCGCGGCGGAGAGATGCGACACCGTGGGCCAGCGGGCGAGGAAGGCACCGAAATAGGGCCCCACCGCCTTCACCGTGGTCTGCTGCAACATGATCTCGGACAGAAAGACGTGGTACGGGTCGGAACGCTTCCCCGGCTCCGCCCGCCACGGCAGCCGGCGGCGGTGGCGGTCGTACCAGGCGAGCAGCGCGGCGGGATTAGGACGGGCGCCGGCGTCGGCGGCCGGCGCGGGGCCCCTTGCGGCGGGGCGGGCGGCGGGGGAGGATGTCATGCGGCCAAGGTGGCCGCGCTCAGGCCCGAGGACAAGGGGCCGCAGGCCCTGGACCAGCATTCCGTGACGCGCCCCTTCAAGCCCCGCCGGCCCAACGGCCCCCGTCCCCTCGCCGACTTCGTGGCGCCGGGCATCGGCGAGCTGTGCGGCAAGGCCGGCTTCTCGGTGGTGGAGGTGGTGATCCACTGGGACGAGATCGTCGGCCCGGACCTCGCCCCGCGCTGCGTCCCGCTGAAGCTGCAATGGCCGAAGGAGGAAGGCGCCGCCGCCACCCTGGTGGTGCGGGTGGAGGGCGCCTATGCCATCGAGCTGCAATATGCGGCCGGCGTGGTGGTGGAGCGCATCAACGCCTATTTCGGCTGGCGCTGCGTCGGCCGGCTCGCCTTGCGCCAGGGGCCGGTGCCCCAGCGCCACGCCCGGCCCGCGCTTCCGCCGCCCCCGGATGGAACAAGCGTCGCCGCCATGCGCCGGGAGATCGGCCCGTTCGAGGACGAGGCGCTGGCCGCGTCCCTTGCCCGGCTCGGCGCGCTGGTGCGGCGCGAGCGGGGCGGCCAATCGGGGTGAGAACGCTGGCGCGCAAGCGGGACCGGTGCTGACCAAGCTGTGATCGGAGCGATGTTTGCCGCCATATCCCCGACATGCTAGAGCGCGAAACATTGCCCTGGCGCGCGCAAGCGGGCCGCCCCCATCCTCGAACGCGCCTCGGTTCGATGCTGCGACGATCCCGGTGATGCGACCCTTCCGCTCCCGCGCCCGCCCGCAGCGCCGGCCCTTCCGGAGATGACCATGATTCTCGATCGCCGCCGTTTCCTGGCCGGAGCCGGCCTTGCCGCCCTGGCCGCCGGGCTCGGCCTGCCTTTGTCGTTCGAGCCGGCCCGCGCGCAGTCGGCGGATCAGGTCAAGCTGATGGCGCCGGCGGCGAGCCCCCTGCCGGAGCGGGCCATAGGCAGCCCGACCGCGCCGGTGACCGTGGTGGAATACGCCTCCATGACGTGCAGCCACTGCGCCCACTTCCACACCACGACGTTTCCGGAACTGAAGAAGAAGTACATCGACACGGGCAAGGTGCGGTTCATCTTCCGCGAGTTTCCATTCGACGAGGTGGCCACGGCCGCCTTCATGCTCGCCCGCTGCATGCCGGATGACAAATACTACCCCATGGTCTCCGTGCTGTTCGAGCGGCAGATGAGCTTCCTGAAGACCAGCGCCAGCGATCCGGCGGACAAGCCCTATCAGGGCCTGCTCGCCATCGCCCGGCAGGCCGGCATGAGCCAGGCGGACTTCGAGAAGTGCCTGACCGACAAGGACCTCGCGAAGAAGGTGCAGGAGAGCGCCCTCTACGGCAACGCGCAGCTCGGGGTGAATTCCACGCCCACCTTCTTCATCAACGGCAAGAAGGAGTCCGGCGCGTTCCCGATCGACTGGTGGGACAAGCAGCTGGAGCCGCTGCTCGCCGGCAAATAGGCCGCACGCGTCTGGAGCCAGACCGCTGAATGCCCGGCCGCGTGCCGGGCATTTTCGTTTCGGGACGCGGCCGCCGCCCCTTTCAGGCCGCCTTGAGCTTGCGCTCCACGTAGCGGCTCTCCTGGGTGCGCCCGCCATAGCCATAGGCATCGGCCTTCACCTCGCGCACCAGGATGTAGCTTTCCGGATCGAGGTCGGGCAGCAGCGTGGCCATGGCGGCGAAGACCGCGTCCAGGTAGGCGGCCTTCTCATCCTTGGTGTTGGTGCCGTCCACCACCTGGATGTCGAGGGAGAAGGACGAGCGCTTTTTCGCCGCCAGCGCCTGCCCGCCCACGAACCAGTGCTCGGCGGGGATGAAGGCGACCGCCACCGCCGTCACCCGGGGATCCTTGCGCAGGATGCGGGCGGTCAGCTCGTTGAGGGTGGCCGCCACCGTGGCGGCGAGGGCGGCATCGGGGGCTCCGGAGAGCTTCACTTCGAGAAGGGGCATGACGGCCTCCGTCGGGTTGGCGACAGCCTCACCCTACGTCCGTCCATCTCATGAGAAAATTTGAATTCTAAAATCCGAGAGATTTGCTAGGCTCATAATATGATCCGCAATCTCGATCTCGACCTGTTGCGCTCCTTCGTGGCCGTGGCCGACCTCGGCTCCATTTCGGCCGCGGCGCGCAAGGTGGGGCGCAGCCAGTCGGCGGTGAGCCTGCAGATGGACCGGCTGGCCGAGTCCCTGGGCTTCGCGGTGCTGGAGCGGCGGGGCCGAGCGGTGATGCCCACCGCGCGCGGCGCCGCCTTCCTGGAGGATGCCCGCCGCCTGCTCGACCTCAACGACCGGGTGCTCACCCAGCACGTGCACGGCACCTTCGCCCAGCCCCTGCGCCTCGGCTTCGTGCAGGATGTGGGCGAGGACGTGATGCGGCGCATTCTTCACCGCCTCTCGGCGAGCTTCCCCCAGGCGCCCATCACCGTGCGCGTGTGCACCACCGCCACCATGCTGAACAAGCTGCGGGCGGAGGATCTCGACCTCGCCGTGGGCTTTCGCGCGGAGACCGACCTGCCGGCCATCCTCCTCCTGCGCGAGCCCATGGTCTGGATCGCCGCGCGCCAGCTTCGGCTCGAGCGGGACGTGCCGGTGCCGCTGGTGATGTTCGAGAACCCCTGCGTCTGCCGCAGCGCGGCGCTTTCTGCCCTCACCGCGGCGGGCCGCGCCTTCCGCGTCGCCTTCACCAGCCCCAGCCTGCCCGGCCTCATGGCGGCGGTGAGCGCCGGCATCGGCGTCACCGTGCGTTCGCCGCGGGCGCTGCGGCCCGACCTCGCGGTGGTGGCGGACCTCGACGGCACGCGGCTGCCGGACATGGAGCTGATGCTCTACGGCCGCCCCGGCGCGCGGCTGCCGGCGCTGGTGAAGGTGGAAGAGATCCTGGTCGAGGAATTGCGGCGCGAGCATCCGCTCTACGCCGTCGCGTGACCCGGGCCTGCGCGCCTCTCGCTCCGGAGCCCCACGGGCCACGATCGGATCGCGGCGCGGCGCCATCCGATCGGCGGACACCCCCTTCTTAAGCGGATAGTCGAATCCGCTTGGCCCAAGGTAACCTGGGCCGGTCGGCTTCCATTGGGGGAAAGCATGGTCTTCTGGGTACCCATCCTGTCCTATGCGGCGGTCATTCTGCTGACGGCGGTCGCCGTCCTGCGTGCGCCGGCGCCGCGCCCGCCGCACCTCGCCGCGAACGCCCTGCTGCGCTACCTCAATCTCTTTCCCGTGGGGCTCATGGGGCTGTGGGGAGCGCTCGGCCACATCGTCTTCCCCGCCCGCTCGGCGGCCGCCATCGGCTGGGCGACGAGCCCGTTTCAGACCGAGGTGGGCGCGGCCAACCTCGGCATCGGCCTCGCCGGCGTCGTCGCCGCGTTTTACCCGAACTGGGGCTTCCGCGCCGGAGTGGCGGTGGTCACGGCCGGCTTCCTGGGCGGGGCGGCCATCACCCATGTGGTGGAGATCGCCGAGACCGGCAATCTTGCCGCAGGCAATGCGGGACCCATCCTCTACACGGACGTGCTGACGCCGCTTTTGCTGCTTATCCTCCTCGCCCTCACCTACCGATCCGCGCGGGGCCCCGCCGCGTAGCACAGGCGGATCCAGCGAGCGCGAAACAGCATGGTCGACGAGGAGAGAAACCGCTTTTCCGCCCGCGCGGCGCGCTATGCCCGCGTCGGCGCCAATGTGGGGGGTGTCGCCGCGCGCATCGCCGGGACCCGCCTCATGGGGCTCGACCGGGACGGAGGCAACGCCGCGGCGCTGGCGTCCGCCCTCGGCGGGCTGAAAGGCCCGCTGATGAAGGTGGCCCAGCTCATGGCCACGGTCCCCGACGTGCTGCCCCCCGAATATGCCGCCGAACTGCAGAAGCTGCAGAGCGACGCCCCGCCCATGGGCTGGTCCTTCGTGCGCCGGCGCATGATGGCGGAGCTGGGCCGCGACTGGGAAAGCCGCTTCGCGCGCTTCGAGCATGCCCCGGCCGCCGCCGCCTCCCTCGGCCAGGTGCACAAGGCCGAGACCCTCGACGGGGAAGCGGTGGCCTGCAAGCTCCAGTATCCGGACATGCAGGCGGCCGTGGAGGCCGACCTCGCCCAGCTCGACGTGCTGTTCTCCATCCACCGCCGCATGAACGGCGTCATCGACACGCGGGAGATCGCCCGCGAGATCGGCGAGCGGGTCCGCGAGGAGCTGGACTACCACCGCGAGGCGCGCCACGCCGCGCTCTATGCCTTCATGCTCCAGGAAGAGCCACGGGTGCGGGTGCCGCGGGTGCGCGCCGACCTCTCCACCGGCCGCCTGCTGACGCTCCAGTGGCTGGAGGGCGAGAAGATCCTCACCTTCACCGAGCATCCGCTGGAAGAGCGCAACCTCCTGGCGCGGGCCATGTTCGCCGCCTGGTGGATGCCCTTCAGCCGCTTCGGCGTGATCCACGGCGATCCCCACCTCGGCAACTACACGGTCTTTTCCGAACAGGGCCGGCCGGCCGGCATCAACCTGCTCGACTATGGCTGCATCCGCATCTTCCCGCCGCGCTTCGTCGCCGGGGTGATGGATCTTTATCGCGGCCTCAAGGAAGGCGACGAGGCCCGCGTGGTGCACGCCTACGAGACCTGGGGCTTCAAGGGACTGAAGCGCGAGCTCATCGACGTTCTGAACATCTGGGCGCGCTTCATCTACGGCCCGCTCATGGATGACCGGGTCCGCACCATCGCCGACGGGGTGGCGCCGGGCCAGTACGGGCGCAAGGAAGCCTTCACCGTCCACACCGCCCTGAAGCAATTGGGGCCGGTGACGGTGCCGCGGGAGTTCGTGTTCATGGACCGGGCCGCGATCGGCCTTGGCGCGGTGTTCCTGCACCTGAGGGCGGAGCTCAACTTCCACCGCCTGTTCGAGGCGGCCGTCGCCGACTTCTCGCAGGACGGGGTGGCCGCTCGCCAGTCCGCGGCGCTGGCGGCGGCGGGGCTCTGAGCCGGATCGGCTCCCTTCAACAAGCGCGAGGGCGAATCACCGGTCAGAGCGGCCGGCCCTCGATCACCATTCCGCCGTCCGCCGCGCGTGCCACCGGCAGGGGCGCGATGCGGCGGTGGAAATGCACCATGAAGGCGGTGCCGAACACCGGCAGGATCAGGTTGAGCACCGGCACCAGCAGGATCGGCGTGATCAGCAGCCCGGCGAGGAACACCTGGACCGCATGCGCCTGCCGGAGCCGGCGGGCCTCTTCCGGCGTGCGGTAGCGCATGGCCGCGAGCTCGAAATATTCCCGGCTGATGAGATAGGCGTTGGCCACGTAGAAGACGATGAGGTTGACCCCCGGCACCAGCAGCAGGAGCAGGGCCGCAAGGTTCACCAGCAGCACCAGCCCGAAGAAGCGCACCGAATAGAACAGCGCGCGCAGCACCGGCTGGGGCCGGCCCGGCGGATCGGCGGGATAGCTCGCCCGCTCCACCTTCTCGGCCACGTCGTCGAGGAACAGGCCGGCCACCAGGGAGGAGACCGCCGGCATCAGGTAGACGACGCCGAAGACGAGGCCGAGGCCGGCGACGACGGCCAGCGTCGTCTCCACCCACGGATAGGACGGCACATCGACGAAATGCGCGAGCGCCGCCTCCAGGCCGATGGCGAGCACCACCAGCAGCAGCAGCGCGAGCGCCATGGACTTGAGCAGCACCCCGCGCAGCAGGGGCGAGAAGGTCTGGCGAAGGGCGTCGTAAGCAGCCGCGAGCATGGCACTGTCCACAGGTTGGGCGTGAGCGACAGGTAGGATGCCGCGCCGCGCGCCTCAAGGGGACGGGCTCACAGGGTGACGCGGACGGCGTTGGTCACCTGCAGCACGCCCCACTGGTGGAAGCGCTCGGAATAGAGGCGGCGGATTTCGTCCAGGCGCCGGGCGGCATCGGGCGTGTCCGGATGGTAGATGAGGACGAGGCGCATGTTCTCCTGCACCACCTGCGCCGTGCCGTGGGCCTCGCCCTTCACCTGCCCGTAGGCGGCGACCACGGTGAGGCCGTCGGGGAAGCGGGAGGTCACCTCCTCGGCGAGGAAACGCGTCCATTCCTGCTCGCTCACCCCGCTGCCGTCGGCGCTGGCGAGCCCGAACAGCAGCTTGGTCTCGATCATCACCACGCTCGTCCCCGGCTTCAGCACGGCGGGTGCCGCCTCTTCCGCACGGGCAGCCGGCAGGGCGACGAGCACCGCGAGCGCCGCGGCGACGAGCAGCCGGAACGGAATGGAACGCGCGGCCTGCGGCATGGGGGCTCCGGGCGGACGGTCAGGGCGCTTTCGAGCGAATCGAGGACCGGTTGGCGGGACGACGGCGCGTCGCGACAGGCGACTGGGGCCTTCCCCCGCGTCGGCGAATCGCGAAAGCGCTCCCATTCGCCGATTGAAGCTGGCACCGCGCGCGTTGCAAGGGGCGACGGCCGTGGAATGCGCGGCGCCCGGCCAGCTTTCGGGCGCAAACGCAGGGCGGCGCGCCCGAAAGTCGCGAACGAATGTTCGCTCTTGCGTCAGGCCGCCATTCGGGATAATGCGAACGAACATTCGCTCTCGAATCCAGACGGACCACGCCGCGTGACGTCCTTCCCCCTGGCATCCGCCCGGACATCGAAGTCCGGGCCCGCGGACGCATCCCGCACCGGGCCCGACCGGCGGGCGGGGCAGCGCCAGCGCATCCTCGACGCGGCCATGGCATGCTTCGCCCGCGACGGCTTCCATGGCGCCTCCATGCAGAAGATCTGCGCCGAGGCCGGCATGAGCCCGGGGGCGCTCTACCGCTACTTCCCCTCCAAGGAATCCATCATCGCCGCCATCGTGGAGAGCGAGCGGGCGGAACGGCTGGCCTTCTTCGACGCCGTGGCCAAGGCCCCCTCCATCCTCGCGGCGCTGACCGACTGCATGCGGCAGATGCTGGCGGAAGAGTCGCTTCCCACCGCCCAGCTCGGTCCGGAGATCATGGCCGAGGCCATCCGCAACGCCGACCTTCGCGCCGCGGTGGAACCGCACGAGGAGGAGGGCCGCGCCCAGCTGAAGGCGGCCCTGGCGGAAGCCGTCACCCGCGGCGAGATCGATCCCGGCCTCGATCTCGAATCGGTGGTGATGCTGCTGCAGATCATCGGCGATGGCGTCGTCCTCCACCACCAGCTCCACCCGAACTGGGGCCTGGAGGGGCGCCTGCCTGCCTTCGAGGCGCTGGTGCGACGCATGCTCGCGCCCCGGCGCGCGCCCGAGGTGTGACATCCATGCTGCACCGCCACGCTTTCACCAGCGTTCTTCCGCTCCGTCACGGGAAAGCCGCGGTCCGCGGTCACCGTCCCGCGCCGTTTTGCATCGAGGTTTGCGTCATCATGCCTGGCCCCGTCCGTTTCGCCCTTCGTGCCGCGCCGTCCGCCCTGCTGGCGGCGGCCCTGCTGGCATCGACCCTGGCCCTCGGGCCGGTGGCGGCGGCCGCCGAGACGGCGCCGGCGAAGGCCGCGCCGGCCCTGACGGTGACCGTCGTCGCGCCCCGGCCCGACACCCTGAGCGACACCCTCCTCGTCACCGGCACGCTGAAGCCGCGCGAGGAGATCGAGGTGGGCCCCGAGATCGAGGGCTACCGGCTGATGGAGATCCTGGTGGAGGCGGGCGACCGCGTCGAGAAGGGGCAGGTGCTCGCCCGCCTTTCCCGCGAGGTGCTGGAGACCCAGCTCGCCCAGAACACCGCGTCGGCCGCCAAGGCGCGCGCCGCCATCGCCCAGCAGCGCGCCGCCCTCGACCAGGCGCTGGCGCAGGAGACCGAGGCGACCTCCGCCGTGGAGCGCACCCGCCAGCTGCGCAAGACCGGAACCTCCTCCCAGGAGCAGCTCGACGAACGCGAGCGCGGCGTGAAGGTGGCCACCGCGCAGGTGGCCGCAGCCCGCGAGACCCTCGTCGCCGCGGAGGCGGAGGCGGTGTTCGTGCAGGCCCAGCGCGACGAGATCGAGGTGAAGCTGAAGCGCACCGACGTGCGCGCCCCCGCCGCCGGCCTCATCCTCTCCCGCGAGGCGCGGCTCGGCGCCATCGCGCTGTCCACCCGCTCCTCCCCGCTATTCCGCATCGCGCAGAACGGCGCCATGGACCTCGAGGCCGAGGTGCCCGAGGGCGCCATGCCGCGCATGAAGGAGGGCCTCGTGGCCCAGGTCACCCCCGCCGGTTTCGACGCCCCCATCGAAGGCAAGGTGCGCCTCGTCTCCGCCGAGGTGGATCGCGCATCCCGCCTCGGCAAGGCCGAGATCGCCCTGCCGGACGACTCGCGCCTCAAGTCGGGCTCCTACGGCCGCGCGGTGATCACGCTGGGCGAGGTGAAGGGGCTGAGCGTGCCCCAGTCCGCCGTCATGTTCGACGCGGACGGCGCCTATGTGCTGACGGTGACCGACGGTCTCGTCGGGGTGCGGCGGGTTCTCCCCGGCCTCAAGAAGAGCGGGCGCGTCCTGGTGGTCGATGGCCTTTCGGCCGACGACGCCGTGGTCGCCCGCGCCGGCAGCTTCCTCCGCGACGGCGACCGGGTGACCGCGGTCACCGCCCCGGTGTCGGTCGGCGAGGTGCGCTGATGGCCCTCAACGTCTCCGCCTGGGCCATCCGCCGGCCCGTCCCCTCCCTCGTCTTCTTCTTCATCCTCACGGTGCTCGGCATCGTGCATTTCCGCTCGCTCCCCGTGACGCAGATGCCGAACGTGGACGTGCCCATCGTCATGGTCACCGTCACCCAGGCCGGCGCGGCGCCCAGCGAGCTCGAGACCCAGGTGACCAAGAAGGTGGAGAACGCCATCGCCGGCGTCGCCGGGGTGAAGCACATCACCTCCTCCATCTCCGAGGGCACGAGCGTCACGACGGTGGAGTTCCACCTGGAGACGCTGGTGGACCGCGCCGTGAACGACACCCGCGACGCGGTGACCAAGATCCGCCAGGACCTTCCGCGCTCCATCGACGAGCCGCAGGTGCAGCGGGTGGATATCGAGGGCCTGCCCATCGTCACCTATGCCGTCTCCTCGCCCAACATGAGCGCGGAGGAGATGAGCTGGTTCGTGGACGACACCCTCGCCCGCGCGCTCCAGGGCATCCGCGGCGTGGCGCAGGTGAAGCGGCAGGGCGGCGTCGATCGCGAGATCCGCATCTCCCTCGATCCCGACCGGCTGATGGCCCTCGGCATCACCGCCGCCGAGGTGAGCCGGCAGCTGCGCGCCACCAATCTCGACGTGTCCGGCGGCCGCGGCGAGGTGGGCACCCAGGAGCAGTCCATCCGCACCCTGGCGGGTGCCGCCTCGGTGGAGGCCCTCGCCGAGACCCGGATCGTGCTTTCCAACGGGCGGTCGGTGCGCCTCGGCGACCTCGGCCGGGTGGTCGACGGGGCGGCGGAGCAGCGGGTCTTCGCCCGGCTCGACGGCAAGAGCGTGGTCGCCTTCGGCGTCTATCGCGCCAAGGGCTTCTCGGACGTGACCGTCTATGACCGGGTCACGGCGGAGCTGGAGAAGCTCAAGGCCGCCCATCCCGACGTGACCATCACCGAGATCGACACCACGGTCCGCTTCACCAAGTCGGACTACGAATCCGCCATGCACACGCTGGTGGAGGGCGCGATCCTCGCGGTGATCGTGGTGTTCCTGTTCCTGCGGGACTTCAGGGCCACCCTCATCACGGCGCTGGCCATCCCCTTGTCCATCCTGCCCACCTTCTGGGTGATGGACATGCTCGGCTTCTCGCTGAACGCGGTGAGCCTGCTCGCGATCACCCTCGTCACCGGCATCCTGGTGGACGACGCCATCGTGGAGATCGAGAACATCGTCCGCCACATGCGCATGGGCAAGTCGCCCTACCGCGCGGCCATCGAGGCGGCGGACGAGATCGGCCTCGCGGTGGTGGCCACCACCCTGACCATCGCCGCCGTGTTCGCGCCGGTCTCCTTCATGGGCGGCATCGCCGGGCAGTATTTCAAGCAGTTCGGCCTGACGGTCGCCATCGCCGTGCTGTTCTCGCTCGCGGTGGCCCGCCTCATCACGCCTTTGGTCGCGGCCTATTTCATGCGCGATACCGGCCACCGGGAAGCCGGCGACGGGCCGGTGATGCGCGGCTATGTGCGCCTGCTCTCCTGGTCGGTGCGGCACCGCTTCGCCACCATCGGCATGGGCCTTGCCATCTTCGCCGGCACCATCTGGCTGTCCACGCTGCTGCCGTCGGGCTTCCTGCCGGCCAACGACATCTCCCGCGCCCTCCTGTCGGTGGAGCTGCCACCGGGCACGACGCTGGCGGAGACGCAGAAGGTGTCGGACGAGATCACCCGCACCCTTCTCAAGCTGCCGGAGGTGAAGAGCGTGTACGCCACCGCCGGTTCCGGCGGATCGGGCGGCCTCTCCCTCACCGCGGGCGAGATCCGCAAGGCGCAGATCGTCATCAACCTGAAGCCACGCGCCGAGCGCGACATGGACCAGAAGACCTTCGAGACGCAGTTCTCCCGGACCCTCGCGAGCCTTCCGGACATGCGCTTCTCCTGGAGCCAGAACGGGCAGAACACCCAGCGCGGCTTCCAGGTGGTCCTCTCCGGCAATGACGGGGCGGCGGTGGAAGGCGCGGCGGTGGCGCTGGAGAAGGAGATCCGCGCCAAGCTGCCGGAGCTCGCCAACGTGGTCTCCTCCGCCGCCCTCGACCGGCCCGAGATCCGCATCGTGCCCAAGCTCGACGAGGCGGCGCAGCTCGGCGTCTCGGTGGACACCATCGCCGAGACGGTGCGCATCGCCACCATCGGCGACATCTCCGCCAACCTCGCCAAGTTCTCGGCCAAGGACCGGCAGATCGACATCCGCGTGCAGCTGGACGAGAAGGCCCGCACCAACCTCTCCACCTTCGACGCCCTGAAGGTGCCCACCGCCGCCGGCGGGGCCGTGCCGCTCTCCGCGGTGGCGGACGTGCGCTTCGGCAAGGGCCCGACCGCGCTGGACCGCTACGACCGGGCCCGGCGCATCGCGGTGGAGGCCGACCTCGTGGGCGAGGCGCCGCTGGGCGATGCCCTCGCCAAGGTCAAGGCGTTGCCCAGCGCGCAGAACCTGCCGGCCGGCGTCACCCTGAAGGAGGCTGGCGACGCGGAGATCATGGAGGAGGTGTTCTCCGGCTTCGCCATGGCCATGGCGGCCGGGCTCATGCTGGTGCTGGCGGTGCTGGTGCTGCTGTTCCACGACCTTTTGCAGCCCATCACCATCCTGGTGTCGCTGCCTTTGTGCGTGGGCGGCGCCTTCATCGCGCTGCTCATCACCGGGCATTCGGTGTCCATGCCCGTGGTCATCGGCTTCCTGATGCTCATGGGCATCGTCACCAAGAACGCCATCCTGCTGGTGGACTTCGCCATCGAGGCCATGCACCAGGGCGTGGACCGCTTCACCGCCCTCATCGAGGCCGGTCGCAAGCGCGCCCAGCCCATCGTCATGACCACCATCGCCATGGTGGCGGGCATGGTGCCCTCGGCGGCGGCCCTGGGGGAAGGCGGCGCCTTCCGCGCGCCCATGGCCATCGCGGTCATCGGCGGCCTGCTGACCTCCACCGTGCTGTCGCTGGTGTTCGTGCCGGCGGTGTTCTCGGTGATGGACGACGTGAGCCATATTCTCGGGCGCCTCCTCGGCCGCTTCATCGGCGGCAAGGACGAGCCCGGCGACCATGGGCACGCCGCTCCGTCCCACGCGCCGGGCCTGCCGCGCGCCGCCGAATGAGCCTTCAGCCGGGCGGGAGAGATCCCGTCCCGCTTGACTTGGAACCCGATCTGTACCAATCGGTAAATTATTGACTGATTGGTACAGACAGGAACACCCATGACACAGCGTCCGCCGCTTCCCCCCTTCACCATGGAGACCGCTGCGCGCAAGGCGCGCATGGCGGAGGACGCCTGGAACACGCGCGATCCCGAACGCGTGTCTTTGGCCTACACGCCCGACAGCCACTGGCGGAACCGCTCCGAATTCCTCACCGGGCGCCCCGCCATCGTCGCCTTCCTCACCGCCAAGTGGCGCAAGGAACTGGATTACCGGCTGATCAAGGAAGTGTGGGGCCTCCACGAGAACCGCATCGCGGTGCGCTTCCAGTATGAGTGGCACGACACGGACGGGGCGTGGTACCGCTCCTACGGCAACGAGCAGTGGGAGTTCGACGCGGACGGCCTGATGCGCCGGCGGGAGGCCTCCATCAACGACGTGGCGATCCGCGCGGCCGACCGCCGCTTCCTGTGGCCCCTGGGTCCGCGGCCGGCGGACCATCCGGGGCTCACCGAACTGGGGATGTGATGGCCAAGACGGTGGCGGAGCGCTCGGACATCCTGCCCGCTCTGGGCGAGGTGTTCCGCGAGCACGGCTTCGAGGGGGCGAGCCTCGCCCACATCACCGCCCGCACGGGGCTCGGCAAGGGCAGCCTCTATCATTTCTTCCCGGGCGGGAAGGAGGAGATGGCGGCGGCCGTGCTGGCCGAGATCGACGGCTGGTTCGAGACCCACGTCTACGCCCCCCTGCGCACCGGCGCCGATGCGGCCGCCGGCGTGCGGGACATGCTGGCGCAGGTGGACGCCTATTTCCGCTCCGGCCGCCGGGTGTGCCTCGTCGGCGTGTTCGCCCTCGGCGAGGTGCGCGACCGGTTCTCGGACGCCGTCCTCGGCTATTTCGCCCGCTGGCGGGACGCGCTGGCACAGGCGTTGGGCCGCGCCGGGCTCGACCCGGACACGGCGCGCGGCCGGGCGGAAGATGCGGTGCTCGCCATCCAGGGCGCCCTGGTCCTCGCCCGGGCCCTCGACGACACCGGCGTCTTCACCCGCGCCCTGGCGCGGCTGGAGCACAGGCTGCTGGCGCCGGGTTGAAACCGCCACATATAGAACTAAATTGATCATATTAATTGGTCTTGACGCGTTCGTTTAAACGAACGATATTGGCCCCATCACTGCCCCAGAACGGACGGGCCGCCGCTATGATGATGTGTCGCTGAGACCAGCCAGAACGTCGCCGAACCTGAGCCTTATCAAGGTCGAGCAGGTTCGAAGCCGCCACGTCGTCCCTGAACCGCGCCCCTCGCCGATTTTCCCGGACTGCCCTCGCCCTCGTTTTGAGGCATAATGCGATCCGGTCTGGCGAACAGGCGACACGCCCGGAGCCACCCGTGAACGCCCCACTGACCTTATCGGCGAACGCCTTGGACGCCCCCTCCCCCCTTGCCGCCACCGCGCGGCCGATCATCCGCTTCGAGAAGGTGGCCAAGACCTATCCGGCGCGCCAGAGCAACGCGCAGGTCGCCGCCCTCTCCGACATCTCCCTCGACGTGCCGGAGGGCGCCATCCTCGGCGTGATCGGGCGCTCGGGCGCCGGCAAGTCCACGCTCATCCGCCTCGTCAACGGGCTGGAGAAGCCTACCTCCGGCCGCATCACCGTGGACGGGGTGGACATGGGCGCGCTGGACGAGACGGCGCTGCGCAAGGAGCGGCGCTCCATCGGCATGATCTTTCAGCATTTCAACCTGCTGGCCCGCCGCACGGCGTTCCAGAACGTGGCGCTGCCTCTGGAAATCGCCGGCGTTCCCGCGCGCGAGATCAAGGCGCGGGTGGAGCCCCTGCTCGACCTCGTCGGCCTCTCCGACAAGCGCGACCGCTATCCGGCCGAGCTCTCCGGCGGGCAGAAGCAGCGCGTCGGCATCGCCCGGGCGCTCGCCACCCGCCCCCGCGTGCTGCTGTCCGACGAGGCCACCTCCGCCCTCGATCCCGAGACCACCAACCAGATCCTCGCCCTGCTGCGCAAGGTGAACGCCGAGCTCAACCTCACCGTGCTGCTCATCACCCACGAGATGACGGTGATCAAGGCGGTGGCCGACCGGGTGGCGGTGATCGATGGCGGGCGCATCGTCGAGGAGGGCGCGACCTACGACGTCTTCGCCCGCCCGCAGCATCCCACCACCCGCTCCTTCCTGTCCGCCCTCACCGGCCAGAGCCTGCCGCCGCAGGTGGCGGACCGGCTGACCCGGGAGCCGGGGAACGGACGCCAGGCGGTGCTGCGCATCGTCTTCACCGGCTCGCATGCGACGGACCCCGTTTTGTCGCGTGTGTCGCGCCTCCTGTCGGTGGACGTCAACATCATCCAGGCCCAGGTGGACGAGATCGCGGGAGCGCCCTTCGGCGTCATCGTCGTCTCCATCCCGGGCGACGACGCCACCGTCGCCGCCGTGACCAATGCGGTGGAACGGCTTCATCTTTCGGCGGAGGTGCTCGGCTATGTTTGACCTCAGCTTCGGCCTTTTGCCACCGGCCATCGTCGACCTGATCATCGACGCCACCCGGCAGACCCTCTACATGGTGGCGGTGTCGGGCATCGTCGGGACGATCGTCGGGTTGCCGCTGGGCGTCTTCCTCGCCACCAGCCGCAAGGGCGAGCTGTTTGCCGCCCCCCTCGCCAACCAGGTCCTCGGCCTGGTGGTGAATGCGGCACGCTCCACCCCCTTCATCATCCTGGTGGTGGCCATCATCCCCTTCACCCGGCTGGTGGCCGGCACCTCCATCGGCACCAACGCCGCCATCGTACCCCTGACGGTGGCTGCGGCGCCGTTCATCGCCCGCCTCATCGAGGCGGCGATCCGCGAGGTGGACCAGGGGCTGGTGGAGGCGGCGCGGGCCATGGGGGCGAGCCCCCTGCAGATCGTCGCCAAGGTGCTGCTGCCGGAGGCGCTGCCGGCCATCACACTCGCCCTCACCCTCGCTGCGGTGTCGCTGCTCGGCTACTCGGCCATGGTGGGCGCGGTGGGCGGCGGCGGTCTCGGCGACCTGGGCATCCGCTTCGGCTACCAGCGCTTCATGCCCGAGGTGATGGCGGCGGTGGTCATCGTGCTCATCCTTCTGGTGCAAAGCGTGCAGACGCTGGGCGACCTCATCGCCCGCCGCCTCGACAAGCGCAGCCGCGGCTGAGCCTCACACTCTCGCGCTCTTCAGGTTCAAGGAGACTTCCCCATGAAAGCCCTCGCCAAAGCCGGCATCAAGGCCGGCATTCTCGGCCTGGCGCTGGCCGCCGGCCTGATCCCGGCGGCGAGCGCCGAGACCATCAAGGTCGGCGTCACCCCCGGCCCGCACGCCCAGATCCTCGAGAAGGTGAAGGACGAGGCGGCCAAGAAGGGCCTCGACATCAAGGTGATGGAGTTCTCCGACTATGTGGTGCCGAACGCCGCCTTGGCCTCCGGCGACCTGCAGGCGAACTCGTTCCAGCACCAGCCCTATCTCGACAACCAGATCAAGGACCGCGGTTACAAGATCGTGCCCGTGGGCCTCACCGTGAACTTCCCCATCGGGATCTACTCGCAAAAGTTCAAGAGCTTCGACGCCATTCCCGCCGGCGCCTCGATCGGTATTCCGAACGATCCGACCAATGGCGGGCGCGTTCTCCTGCTGCTGGCCGACAAGGGCATCATCAAGCTGAAGGACGGGGTCGGGGTGAAGGCCTCGGTGGTGGACGTGGTCGAGAACCCGAAGAAACTGAAGTTCGTGGAGATCGACGCCGCCCAGCTGCCGCGCTCCCTGCCGGATCTCGCCGCCGCCGGCATCAACACCAACTATGCCAAGGAAGCCGGCCTCGACCCGGTGAAGGACCCTATCCTGCGCGAGGACCCCAAGGGCCCGTACGTGAACATCATCGCCGTGCGCGCCGAGGACAAGGACAAGCCCTGGGTGAAGACCTTCGTCGAGACCTACCAGTCCCCCGAGACCAAGGCCTTCATCCTGGAGACCTTCAAGGGCGCGGTGCTGCCGAGCTGGTGAGCCGGTGCGGGGCAGGCCCTCTCACCTCGCCTGCCCCCTCACCTCACCGCCACCATGAACAGGCGCGGGAAGGCCAGCAGCACCTTGCCATCCACCCGCGGCGGATAGGGATCGACCAGGCGGGCGGCATATTCCTCCAGGAACTGGACGCGCTCGTCCCCCTCCAGCGGATCGACGAAGGGGCGCAGGCCCGTGCCCTTCACCCATTCCACGATGGCGGCCACGCCGTCCAGCGGATGGTTGTAGATGGTGTGCCAGATGTCCACCCGGCCCGCATGGGGCGCCAGCATGTCGTAATAGGCGCCGGGCGCGGGCAGCATGGTGCGGGCCCGCGTCGCCCGCTCAAGCTTCTCCGCCCAGGGGCCGGCCATGGCGGTTTCGCGCATGGCCACATGGGAGGGCTCGTCCAGATTGTCGGGCATCTGCACCGCCAGCACGCCGCCGGGGGCGAGCAGGGAGAGAAGGCGCGGCAGCAGCGCCGCATGCTCCGGCACCCATTGCAGCACCGCATTGGCGAAGATGAGGTCCGCCGGCTTCGGCAGGGTGAAGGTGGAGGCGTCGGCCAGCTCGAACCGCGCCTGCGGCAGGCGCGTGCGGGCGGCGGCCAGCATGTCCGGCGAGGTGTCGAGGCCGAGCACCTCGGCGGCCGGGAAGCGCGCCGCCAGCAGCTCGGTGGAATTGCCCGGCCCGCAGCCGAGATCCACCACGAAGGCCGCGTCCGTGCGCGGCACCTGCGCCAGCAGGTCCCGCGACGGGCGGGTGCGCTCATCCTCGAACTTCAGATACTGGCTGGCATTCCAATCGGCCGGCATGAACGGCGCTCCCTGGGCGGCGGCCCTTCGGCGGCGGGCGGGCGAAGGGACGGCCGAGCATTACACGAGCCGCCGCGCCCGCGCACCGGCGCCGGGGCATGCATTTGGCAAAAACGCTGCGCGGAGGGCGGCCCACGGTCCGGCGGCGCAGCCCGTGCCGGAGCTTGAGAACCGGCGCCGGCCTGCGCCGGGGCGAGACCGCCCGCGCCGGCGGAACAGCTCCGGGCAAGGCCGGACACGCCAGCGCCTTCGGCGCACTCCCGTTCCATGCAGAGGTGTTTCAGGCAGAGGTGTTTCAGGCAGGGCTGTTCCGGGCCGTATTCGTGCCGGAAGCCGGCGGTCCGTCCACGCCGCGGCGCGGATGCCGGCGCGCAGCGGGCATGCGACAGCCGTGCGCGGCTGATCCACCCGGACGGCGAGGAAGAGCGAGGAAATCGAGGAAAGAAAAGCAGCGAAGGCGGCAGGAGCCGGCCGGAAGGGGTCGCGGCGCGGGAAACCCGCGCCGCGACGATGGGTGATCAGGCCGCGGCCGAGACGTCGGTGGAGACCGACGCGATGGTCTTCAGGATCTGCGAAGCGATCTGGTAGGGGTCGCCCATGGAATTGGGGCGGCGATCCTCGAGATAGCCCTTGTAGTCGTTCTTGATGAAGGAGTGGGGAACGCGGATGGAAGCCCCGCGGTCGGCCACGCCGTAGCTGAACCGGTTCCACGGCGCGGTCTCATGCTTGCCGGTGAGGCGCATGTGGTTGTCCGGGCCGTAGACCGCGATGTGGTCGTCGAGGTTGGCCTCGAACGCCGCCATCAGCGCTTCGAAATAGGCCTTGCCGCCCACTTCGCGCATGAAGGACGTGGAGAAGTTGGCGTGCATGCCCGAGCCGTTCCAGTCGGTGTCGCCGAGCGGCTTGCAGTGGAACTCGATGTCCACGCCATACTTCTCGGTGAGGCGCAGGAGCAGGTAGCGCGCCATCCAGACTTCGTCAGCCGCCTTCTTGGAGCCCTTGCCGAAGATCTGGAATTCCCACTGGCCCTTCGCGACTTCCGCGTTGATGCCTTCGTGGTTGATGCCGGCCGCCAGGCAGAGGTCGAGGTGCTCCTCGACGATCTGGCGGGCGATGTTGCCGACATTCTTGTAGCCGACGCCGGTATAATACGGGCCCTGGGGCGCGGGATAGCCGTGCTCCGGGAAGCCGAGCGGGCGGCCGTCCTTGTAGAAGAAGTATTCCTGCTCGAAGCCGAACCAGGCGCCGGCATCGTCAAGGATGGTGGCGCGCTTGTTGGTCGGGTGCGGCGTGACGCCGTCGGGCATCATGACTTCGCACATGACGAGGGCGCCGTCGGTGCGGGCCGGGTCGGGATAGACCGCGACCGGCTTCAGCACGCAATCGGAGCTGCGCCCCTCGGCCTGCATGGTGGAGCTGCCATCGAAGCCCCACAGCGGCAGTTCCTCGACGCTCGGGAACACGTCGTATTCCTTGATCTGCGTCTTGCCACGCAGGTTCGGGACCGGCGTGTAGCCGTCGAGCCAGATGTACTCGAGTTTAAACTTTGGCATTGCAGTCTCTCATAAGCCGATGACGTGGGTTTTTGGAACTCGTGAATGAGCGTCCGGCCGTGAAGAATCCACCGGCCGCGAAGGGCCGCGAGACTACAAGCAAGGAGCGTGCCGCCCGGCCGGCCAACGCCGGAGTCGGGGTTGCGGCGCCGCGCAAGGGGGCCCTGCGCCTATCTATGCATCATGATTAGGCCTTACCCTTGGGCGCCGCGCTTATTACATAGGCAGTATCTGGACTCCGCGTGAATAAATTCCACCGAAGCGGGCGCCAGCGGAACAATTGCGCGCCACGGGTGCTTGGTTCAGCAGCGCCTCGCTGCACTGCGAAAGACGCACCCGGGCCATGCGCTGCGCGTGCAAATAAATCGCGGTTCTGACCTCAATTTATATGTGCCCATAAATTAGGCTTACAACTAATTTTTTGGGCATCTGATGTATATCTGGAAAATAAAATCTGCTATGAACGGCCCAATGGATGGTGCCCAGGAGGCTCATCGACCGGAGTTTAAGTGATGACTGCGAACCAGAAGCCTGAGACGGCGAAAATCTATATCTTCCCGGTGAAGAATGGCGCGACGTTCGGCATGCCCGCCAAAGAGGCGAAATGGGCGGCCGAGCTCGCGGCGGTCGGCGCCGCCCACGCCGCCATCGGCAGCAGCTGGTATCACGAAGAAGCGGTAAAGGCGGACGATCGGCCCCGGCGCCGCTGAGATGCCGCGCGGCCCGTTCACCGGAACGGGCCGCGCGGTCACCCCGGCACCGAACGCGATCAACCGAACCGGATGGCCTCCATCCGGTTCTGAATGATGATCCACCAGGCCAAAGACCTGCGGCTCGCGCGCCCTCCGGTTTCCCGGAGCCCCGGCGGATGGCGGCGGCCCTCGCGCGTGGAATCGCGCGCAGGAACGAAGGCCCGCAGGAACGAAGCGGCCCCGCCCCGCTCCACTGCCATGGACCGCTTCTTGCCTCTGCCTGCCGCGGACGGATTCACCGGTAGGAAATGCGACATGGCTCTCGATCTCAAGGGCGATTGGACCGATGCGGACCTCGCCGGGCTCATCGGCTCGGTGGTGGACGACCGCGACTGGCGGCTGGAAGTGTCGAAGGACGGCATCGCGACGCTCGCCGACAAGACCGCCAACCCCACCGGCGCGGACTATGACGAGGGCCTGCACTGCCATTTCGAGACCTGGATGTCGGGAACCGACTTCGTCGGTCCCTCGGCGGCGGGGGACAAGACCCTGGTCGGCAAGCTCGCCACCGCGCTTCGGGCCAATTATCCGGCGCTCGCCGGCGAGAAGTTCATCTATGTGAGCCTGTAGGATCGGCGCCCGCGCGTCCTCGATCTGCGACGGCTCGCGGGCGCGGGTTCTGGATTCGCGCCATTGGAATCGGGGACTTCGGCGGCGGCTTCGCGCTCCGCCGCCCCGGCCGCGCGGCGGCGCGCCCGGATTTCCGGCGCATCCACCGGCCGGGGCGGCATCGCCGCCCCGGCGTTCCCCCTCCCCTGCGCTCCCCCGCCCCCGCCCCCGCGCTCCCCCCGCCCCCCGATTGCTCGCGGCGTCGCCCGGTTGACCCCCGGGCCGCAAGAATGCCAGCGTGACGGGAAAGCCAGCGTCCAGGGACGTCCGCCGCAAGAGCGGGGCGCAACGTGGCTCGGGAGGAATGCGTATGGTCACCGCGAGGCTGCGCTACGACCTGAAGTCCAGCCCCCCGCCGGCCGTGCTCCTCGCTTCCGCCGCCCAGCACATGGGGCTGATGGCGGTGACGCTGGTCTTCCCGCTGCTGGTCGCCCAGGCCGCCGGCGCCGACGCGGCCACGCAGACCCGCTACCTCGCCCTCGCCATGCTCGCCATGGGCATCTCCACCCTGCTCCAGGCGTGGGGCGGACGGGTCTTCGGCCTGCCGCAGATCGGCAGCGGCTTCCTGCTGCCCGCCGTCTTCACCGCCGCCTACCTGCCCGCCGCCCTCGCCGCCGCGCGCACCGGCGGGCTCGAGGCGGTGGCCGGCCTGACCATCGCCGCCGGGCTGACGCAGATCGTCTTCAGCCGCGTCATGGGCCGCTTCCGGCCCTTCCTGCCCATCGAGATCGTCGGGCTGGTGGTGATGATGATCGGCATCATCCTCGGCATCGTCGCATTCAAGCTGATCGTCGGCTTCGACGAGGCGCACCCGCTCAGCCTCGCGGGCACCGGGGCGGCGCTGGCGGCGCTCGCCACCATGATCGTGCTGGCGGTGTGGGGCAGCCCGCGCCTGCGGGCCATGGCGGTTCTGGTGGGCCTCGCCGCGGGAACCGCCTTCCATTTCGCCGCCGGGCTCGGCGCGCCGCCGACCGGGGTTCCGCCCGCCGGACCGCCCGACCTGCTCGCATGGCCCCTGACCTGGCCGCTGGTCTGGCCGCTGGTGACGCCGAGCTTCGAGGCGGCGCTGCTGCCCGGCTTCCTCGCCGGAGCGCTCGCCTGCACCCTGCGCAGCTTCGGTGACATGGTGGCCAGCCAGCGGGCCAACAACCGCGACTGGAAGCGGCCCGATTATGCCAACATCGAGGCCGGCGTGCTGGCGGACGGGCTCGGCACCTTCTCGGCCGGCCTCATCGGCACCATGGGGCTGAACACCTATTCGGCGAGCGTCGGCCTCTCCGTCGCCACCGAGGTGCTGGCGCGCCGGGTGGCGCTCGCAGTGGGGATCGGCTGGATCGCGCTCGCCTGCCTGCCCGGCTCGACCGTCGTGGTGATGGCCATTCCGCGCGGCGTGCTGGGGGCGGCGCTGCTGTTCGCCTCCGCCTTCATCGTGCTGTCGGGCGTCGCGATCCTCGGGCAGCGGCTGCTCGATGCGCGGCGCACCATCGTGGTGGGGCTCGGCTTCCTGGTGGGCGTCTCCTTCGACGAGCTGCCGGCCTTCTACGCGCAGAACCTCTCCCCGGCGCTGCAATCGGTGGTCAGCTCGTCGCTGATGCTGGGCCTGTTCACCGCGCTGACGCTGAACGCGCTGTTCCGCATCGGCGCGCGCAAATCCAACCGCATGGCGTGGGCGCCGGCCGCCGGCTTCCCGCCGCTGCGCCAGTTCCTGCTCGACGCCGGCGGCATCGACGGCGCCCGCGCCGATGCGGTCGCCCGCCTCGTGCAGCTGGCGGAGGAATTCGCCACCGCCGCGCGCTCGCTGGTGGGAACGCGGGAGGGCGCACAGGAAGGCGCACAGGTCGCGGTGACGACGCGATTCGACGAGTACGTGCTGGAGCTCGCCTTCGTCTGGCAGGGTCGCCCCCTGCAGCCCGGCCCGGCGCCCACCTTCGACGACGGGGTGGACGAGGACGCCATGCTGAACGGCATCACCCTGCTGCTCATGGAGCGCATCGCCGACCGCCTCACCCGGCGCACGCTTTCGGACGGGCGCCACGAGCTGGTGTGCCAAGTGGACCAGTAAGGTGGACCAGTGGCAGGTGGACCGGCAGGGAGCATCGCCCGGGCGCGAAAATCGCGGCTGCGCCGGGAGGCGATCCATGGTGGTATCCACCGCGAGGATGGCGGGCCCAAACGACCCGTATCGAGGGGGCGGGGGGAACGCCATGGTCAAGGCCCGCGGAGCGCGCCGATCTCGCCTGAGCACGTCCGCGGCGGTGCTTGCAGCAGCCCTGGCGGGCGACCTTTCCGCATCCTCCGCCCGCGCGCAGACCGACCCGGCCAAGTTCCGCGCCTTCCTCGCCTCGGACCTCTACAAGGCGGCCTTCGCCGTGGCCCGCGACGCCATCCCGCCGGCGGTGCTTCCACCCTGCCCCGATCTGTCGTCGCCGGACTCCACCGTGACCATCGCGAAGGACGTGACGTTCGCAAAGAACGGCCAGCCCCGGTCGGGCGCCTGGTGGTCGCGATCGCCGGTGTCCGGCTGCGGCATCGACACGGTCATCAACATCTTCTTCTCGGTGGGCGAGCGGGGACGCATCATCCCGGTGGTCGCCTTGCCCGGCACCACCCATGCCGACCTGGTGCTGCAGCGCGATGCGCTCCTCTACGCCTTTACCGGCGTGAAGCTGCGCATGGAGAGCTGCCCGGACCTCACCGTCACCAACACGCGGTTCGAGGCCTACGGCCTGCACGGCAGCCCCCGCGCGAACCGGCGACCGAGGCCGAGGCGCGCGGCCCCTGGTGGGAAACCTGGACCGTCAGCGGCTGCGGCCGCGCCTTCGCCGTGCCGCTGGAATTCATCCCCGACGCCACGGGCACCACCATCAACCAGAGCCCGGCGCTGATCCGGGAGGGGTGAGCAGGCCTTGCGGGCCCTTGCGCTGGCCCCGGCTCTCCTTCCACTGCGCTGACGCTCAGTCGGCCGGGGCGCGAGGGTGGGACAACCATCGCGGGCCGATCGACCGCCATGCTAGCTTCCTCTTCATGCCCGGCTTCGCCGTCTACATCCTCGCCAGCGGCCGCAACGGGACACTCTATGTGGGCGTCACGAACGACATCGCCCGCCGCCTGTGCGAACATCGCTCCGGCGCGGTGCCGGGCTTCACCTGGCAATATGGCGTGCATCTCCTCGTGCATCTGGACCTGTTCGACGAGCTCGACGCTGCCCGCGCTCACGAACGCCGCCTGAAGAGATGGCACCGCGCCTGGAAGCTCGCCCTCATCGAGCGCGACAATCCCGACTGGCGCGATCTCGCGGAGGATTGGCTGTCTTGAGCGCTCCACTCCCCGGATCAGCGACGGCGCAGCCGGCGCCCGTTCCCCGGACAAGCGACACCGCAGGTGGAGCGCCGATCCGGGGCCCAGCGCAGGACTCCCGCGCAGCGGGCAAAACCTGAGTGTGGTGGGCTGAAGAAGTGCGTCCGGTGCGCGCTGCCGTTCCCCGGACAAGCGACGGCGCAGCCGGAGCGCCGATCCGGGGTCCAGCGCAAAACCTCCGCGCAGCGGGCGAAACCTTAGAACGGCTGGTTTCGGAAGCGCTGCGGCGATTCCTTGCAGTCGGCCGGGGCGCGCGGGTGCCCCCCCGCCCGGCGACGGCATCGCCGGCACCGCGCCCCGGACAAGCGACGGCGCAGCCGGAGCGCTGATCCGGGGTCCAGCGCAGAACGTCCGCGCAGCGGGGCAAAACCTGAGGGCGGCTGGTTTCGGAAGCGCCTGCGGCGGGCCGTTGCGCTGGGCCCCGGCTCGCATTCCGCCGCGCTGCGTGCTCCGGGGCACCGCTCCCCGGACAAGCGACGGCGAAGCCGGAGCGCTGATCCGGGGTCCAGCGCGAGACTCCCGCGCAGCGGTCCATGCCGGAGGGCGGCTGGTTTCAGAAGCGCCTGCGGCGGGGCCCTTGCGCCGGGCCCCGGCTCTCCTTCCGCTCCGCTGCAGTCGGCCGGGGCGCGCGGGTGGTTCGGGCGCGGGGGCTTGCGGATCGGGGAGAAGGTGGCAAGCTGGGGCGCTGCAACTAGGCATGCACCCAAGCCTACCCAGGATCTGATGAGGAGAAAAATTGACCAAAACAATCTTGAGTTGATATAGCGAAGAATGGTCTCGATGAGAGCAATATAGGATGCGGCTATCACCGCACTGGTCGAAAGGGGGGAGGGTTAGACGTGCGAACGCCACTTCTAATCAAGTTTGAAGGAGAAATGGCTGACACCCATAAGCTCCCCGCATACGATGCAATTCAAAGTCTTTATGGAATTTCCCGTGCGATATTGATGACAACGAACTATCTAGACGAGGGTCGCGTAAGGCACAGGCGATTTGAAAATATTAAATTTGAGTTCAATTTACTAACTCAAAATCCAGGAAGCTTTGAGACATTATTTGAATTAATAACCAATCCAGACGCAATGAAAATTGGATATGATATATCCGTTGGAATAACGTCTGGCCTTTTGGGGCATTTTATCATTTCAATGCTTTCACGCGCTGTGGGCGGATCAGCACATGAAACCATCGAAGACTTGGAAACAAGCGAAGAAATAAGCACAGGAGACACCTCCGCCCTTGTCGAGGCAATCGAACCATCCCTAAGAGAGGGACATAAAATAGTAGGAAACGGAGCTAGCAATATATTTATTATCACAGGAAGTCATAATACCGTAAATTTTAACGCTGCAACCAAATCATTCGTAAATGCATTTGAAGAAGACAACGTATTAAGCTCTAAGATTTTCAGTGTGGCAAGCTTCAATTCCAACTCTGGATATGGGCGAGCATTTGACTTTGAGGAGCTCCGCACTATACCGTTCGAAATTAATACTATGGCCGACGAAAAATCAATTGAAGCACTTATATGGAGTTTTTCATCGTATGCTCGGCGTAGACGCTTAGGCGAAAATCTCCAGAGCGCCGTCGCATTCAAATACCGCGCGATTAGAACCCTCGACGGTAGGGTCAAAAAAATAAAAGTAATCAAAGTCAGACGCGATATAGCTAGCCTCGATAATAGTTGAGGTGCCCCGACAAGGCGGAGCACCTCACCCCCTCACCTCGAAAACTTCTTATACTGAATCCGCTTCGGAATAACCGAATCCGTGCCCAGGCGGCGTTTCTTGTCTTCCTCGTAGTCCGCGAAGTTGCCTTCGAACCATTCCACGTGGCTGTCGCCCTCGAAGGCGAGCATGTGGGTGGCGATGCGGTCCAGGAAGAAGCGGTCATGGGAGATGATGACGGCGCAGCCGGCATAATCCTCCAGCGCCTCTTCCAGGGCGCGCAGGGTCTCCACGTCGAGGTCGTTGGTGGGCTCGTCGAGCAGCAGCACGTTGCCGCCGCGCTGGAGGACTTTCGCGAGGTGGACGCGGTTGCGCTCGCCGCCGGAGAGCATGCCCACCTTCTTCTGCTGGTCGCCGCCCTTGAAGTTGAAGGCCGCGCAATAGGCGCGCGAGGGGATCTCCTTCTTGCCGACGTAGATCACCTCGTTGCCGTCGGAGATCTCCTCCCACACGGTCTTCTTGTCGTCGAGCGCGTCGCGGCTCTGGTCCACATAGCCGAGCTTGACCGACTCGCCGATGGAGATGGTGCCGCCATCCGGCTTTTCCTGCCCGGTGATCATGCGGAACAAGGTGGTCTTGCCGGCGCCGTTCGGCCCGATGACGCCGACGATGCCGCCCGGCGGCAGCTTGAACGACAGATCGTCGATCAGCATCTTGTCGCCGAACGCCTTGCTGAGGTGGTCGAAGGCGATGACGTTCTGCCCCAGGCGCTCGGCCACGGGGATGACGATCTGCGTCGCCGACGGCTGCCGCTCGGAGGCCTTCGCCACCAGATCGTCATAGCGCTGGATGCGGGCCTTGTTCTTGGCCTGCCGCGCCTTGGGGCTGGCGCCGATCCATTCCTGCTCGCGGGCGAGCGCGCGCTGGCGGGCCTCGTCCTCGCGGCCCTCCTGCTGCAGGCGCTTCTGCTTCTGGCCGAGCCAGGAGGAGTAGTTGCCCTCGTAGGGAATGCCGCGGCCGCGATCCAGCTCCAGGATCCAGCCGGTGACGTTGTCGAGGAAGTAGCGGTCGTGGGTGACGATGAGGATGGCGCCGGGATAGGTGCGCAGGTGCCCTTCCAGCCAGTTCACCGTCTCGGCGTCCAGATGGTTGGTGGGCTCGTCGAGCAGCAGCAGCTCCGGCTGCTCCAGCAGCAGGCGGCACAGGGCCACGCGGCGGCGCTCGCCGCCCGAGAGGCGCGTCACCTCCCAGTCGTCCGGCGGGCAGCCGAGCGCGTTCATGGCCTGCTCCACCTTCGAATCGAGATCCCACAGGCCCTGCGCCTCGATCTCGTCCTGGAGCTGCGTCATCTCGTCCGCGGTCTCGTCCGAATAGTTCATGGCGAGCTCGTTGTAGCGCTCCAGAATGGCCTTCTGCTTGGCCACCCCGTCCTCAACGTTCTGGCGCACGTTCTTTGTGGGATCGAGCGGCGGCTCCTGCGGCAGGTAGCCCACGCGCACGCCCTCGGCCGGGCGCGCCTCGCCGGAGAAGTCCTTGTCCATGCCGGCCATGATGCGCAGCAGGGTGGACTTGCCGGAGCCGTTGGCGCCGAGCACGCCGATCTTGGCGTCCGGGTAGAAAGACAGGTGCACGTTGTCGAGCACCTTCTTGCCGCCCGGATAGGCCTTGGTCATGCCGTGCATGTGGTAGGCATACTGATAGGGCGCCATGGGCCGCCGTCTCCTGAAAAGGGATGCGTGAGAGTTGGCGCCGTTCTAGCCTCGCCGGAGGGACGCGGCAAGGGAACGGACGTCCGGGATCTGGAGGAAGAAATGGGCTTGGATCACGCGCACGACAAGGTGGACTGGCGCGAGCACGGGGTGAAGGTGATCCCCGGCGACAGCCTCGACCCCAACACCGCCCAGACGCCGGGCATGAACCGCGCCACCGCCATCAACGCCGCCCGCGCCGGGGCGGAGAAGATCTGGGCCGGCACCGTGCACATCCACCCGGACGCCAAGACCGGCGCGCACCACCACGGCGACCTGGAGAGCATCATCTACGTGGTGCGGGGCCGGGCGCGCATGCGCTGGGGCGAGAACCTCGAATATGTGGCCGAGGCCGGCCCGGGCGACTTCATCTTCGTGCCGCCCTTTGTCCCCCATCAGGAGATCAACGCCTCGGCCGACGAGACGCTGGAATGCGTGCTGGTGCGCTCCGGACAGGATCCGGTGGTGGTGAACCTCGACATCGAGCCGGTGGAGAAGCCGCAGGCCGTGAAGTGGATCGACCCCATCCACCGCACCTGACGCGCCGGGCCGGGTGGGCGCGCGCGCCAGGTGCGGCGGATCGCGCCTCTTCCTCCCTGCGCCCCTTCCCGCCCGCGTGGACGGGCCGGCCTCTGCCAAGGCGCCGGCGATGCGCACACGCGCGATCGCCCGCCGCGCGGTGCCCCCTCCCCTGGAGCCCCCCGCCGATCCCAGCGCCGCAGCCGGTCGGATGGGTGCCGGCGTCGCACCGGACACCGGGGCTGTGGATAGTCGGCACGAAAGCCTGTTGCATTCCCCGCCGGCTTTTGGCATAGACACGCACCTGCCGCGACGCACTGCGCCGCCGGCAGATGGATGCGGGTGTAGCTCAGGGGTAGAGCACAACCTTGCCAAGGTTGGGGTCGAGGGTTCGAATCCCTTCGCCCGCTCCAAGTTTCTCTCAAGAAAATCAGATAGTTGGCAAACGCCCCGCAGGGCGTTTTTTGCTTACCGGCCGCAGATGGACTATCTCGGTAAGCAGGCGGTAAGCGCGGCAGGGAAAGCCGTGGTGCGCTCCAGCGTAGGCGACCGTCCTGCCCGGCCGGTCGGCGACAGCCCGGAACGGGCGGCACGGCTGTTCGGCATGCCTCCCACCGCTTGCGGAACGCACCCCGTCGTCAGTCGAGAGCGAGAGGCTGGCCGGGTTTGCCATGACGGGTTGAGGGCCGGGAGAGAAGCTTTCGGCGCCCGTCATGGAGTTTGATCCCATGACCGAGGTTCAGGTTCTCGAAGGACACCGCGATGCGGCGGGCGGATACAGAGTGGACGCGAGCCGCGGCGAGCGGATCGGCCGCGTATCCTCTGAGTGGTTCTCCCGGCCGGCGGACGAGCGCTACCTGTCCCTGTTGGAGCTCTATGGCGCGGTGCGCGGCCGGTCCGACCGGAGCCGGACGCGCACCGTGGAGAGCGCCGCCATCCGCGTCGAGGCGAGCCGGGAGGCTCCGGACCGGCTGACGCTTGTACTGCCCGGGGCGGAGGCTCCCGTTGCCCCGACCCATTGGAGCTTCGGCCAGCTTGCGAGCCTCATAGGGGCGCCCGCCGCCTATTTGCGTCAGCTCCCAGCCCCCTTGGCCGGCATTAACCTGCAGCACGGCCTGCTGACGCACCGCGCCGAGCAGGTGAAGACACTGGAGGTGGAGGACGGCCGCGTCGAGCTCCGGGCCGTTACCGGTCCCGACTATGGCCGCATCTACGACCATGAGTTGGTGGACGCCGTGCGCCGGATCGCCGGCAATGGCACCGGTGACACCCGCTGGAAGGTCCCGGGCGTGCTCGATTGGTCGACCGGCATTTACAATCCCCGCGTCGACATCACCAAGGACACCACCACGCTCTACGCCTCGGACCGGGACGTCTTCCTGTTTCTGGTGGACGACCTCAACCCTATCGAAGCCGGGCGGCTGCCGGATGGCTCTCCCGACCTGTTCTTCCGAGGCTTCTATTGCTGGAACTCGGAGGTGGGCGCCAAGACACTGGGGATCGCCAGCTTCTATCTGCGGGCCGTCTGCCAGAACCGCAACCTCTGGGGCGTGGAGGATTTCGAGGAGATCACCATCCGCCACTCCAAGTATGCCGCGTCCCGCTTCGCCCATCAGGCGGCGCCGGCTCTGGAGCGCTTCGCCAATTCCTCCCCCATGCCCTTCGTCAACGGCATCAAGGCGGCGCGCGAGCGCATCGTGGCGCGCACTGACGAGGACCGTACCGAGTTCCTGCGACGCAAGGGCTTCTCCAAGTCGGAGACGCAGAAGGTGATCGAGACCGTGCTCGCCGAAGAAGGCCGCAAGCCCGAGAGCATCTTCGACTTCGTTCAAGGCATCACCGCCGTGGCGCGGGACAAGCCGCACCAGGACGCCCGCCTCGATCTGGAAGCGCGGGCGAAGAAGCTTCTCGACCGTGCCGCCTGAGATCCGCAATGCCGGAGATGCGGAATGCCGTGTCTCCGGCTTCGTGCGGTCCCAGCATTCCGGATCCTCGGTTCTGCGGCGCTGCCCTTAGAGGCAGAGGGCGGCGCCGTGCTTCGTGACGGGTTGGAGGCCAGAGAGAGCTTCTCCGGCCGCCCGTCGCGGAGAAGCATCCCATGGCCACGTCTGTTCAGAAGATCACCCTTTCGCCCTCGCGGGACATCCCCTTCAACAGGCTGGTGCTCAGCCAGTCCAACGTCCGCCGGGTGAAAGCCGGCGTCTCCATCGAGGAGCTCGCCGAGGATATCGCCCGGCGCGGACTGCTCCAGGGCCTCAATGTCCGCGCCGTCGTCGATGCGGATGGCGTCGAGACCGGCCTGTATGAGATCCCCGCCGGCGGACGGCGCTATCGGGCGCTGGAGCTGCTGGTGAAGCGCAAGCGCCTTGGCCGGACCGCCCCCGTGCCCTGTATCGTGCGGGAGGGCGGTATCGCCGAGGAGGATTCCCTCGCCGAGAATGTCCAGCGCGCCCCTCTCCATCCCCTCGACCAGTTCCGCGCCTTCCTCGTCTTGCGGGAGAAGGGCCAGTCCGAGGAGGAGATCGCAGCGGCTTTCTTCGTCTCGGTGGCGGTGGTGAAGCAGCGGCTGAAGCTTGCATCGCTTTCCCGGAAGCTCCTCGACACCTATGCCGAGGACGGCCTCACCCTCGACCAGCTCATGGCCTTCACCGTGTCCGGCGACCACGAGCGGCAGGAGCAGGTGCTGGAGCGTCTCGCCCAGGCTTACGACAAGCAGCCCTATGTCATCCGGCGCATGCTGACGGAAGGCGCCGTCCGAGCCAGCGACAAGCGGGCCCGCTTCATCGGCATCGAGGCCTATGAGACGGCCGGCGGCACGGTGCTGCGCGACCTGTTCCAGGGCGACGACGGCGGCTGGCTGCAGGATGTCACCCTCGTCGATCGCATGGTGGCGGAGAAGCTCGCTATTGAGGCCGACGCGATCCGAAGTGAAGGCTGGAAGTGGACCGAGGTCGCGCCGGACTTTGCCTATGGCCACACCTACGGCCTGCGCCAGCTGCGCGGCGAGCCCGCGCCGCTGACGGCGGAGGAGGAGGCCGCGCGGGAGACCGCCCAGGCCGCATATGATCGCCTCTCCGAAGAACATGCCGATGCCGACGAACTTCCCGAAGAGGTCGATGCGCGGCTCGGTGAGCTCGAGGCGGTGCTGGAGGCCTTTGATACGCGCCCCCTCGCGTTCGATCCGGCGGAGGTCGGCCGCGCCGGCGCCTTCGTCAGCATCGCCCAGGACGGCAAGCTCCGGGTGGAGCGGGGCTATGTCCGCCCGGAGGACGAGGTGCCGGTCGAAGAGGAGCATGGCACTTCCACCGAGACCGATGATGCAAACCATGTGGCATCGACTTCTCTCCAGGAGGCGGCCACACCCGATGCTCACGCTGAGCCCGAGGAGGAAGACGGCCTCGCCCCGATCTCCGACCGTCTGCTCACGGAGCTGACCACCCATCGCACCCTCGGCCTGCGCCATGCGCTCGGCGAGCAGCCTGACATCGCCTTCCTCGCGGCAGTCCACGCCCTGACGCTGAAGGCCTTCTACGCCTACGGCTCGGACAGCTGCCTCGAGCTCGAACTCAAGAGCGTGTCCTTCAACGCCCAGGCGCCGGGCCTCAACGACAGCGTCTCGGCCGAGGCGATCCGTGTCCGGCACGAAAGCTGGGCCAAGGCGCTGCCCAAGGAGTCGGTCGCGCTCTGGGACACCCTGAGTGGATGGGACCGTGACAGCCGGGGCGCCCTGTTCGCCCATGTGGTGAGCCTCTCGGTCAATGCGGTGCATGAGGCCTGGAACCGCCGTCCCCGCGCCTTCGCCCATGCCGATAGGCTGGCGCAGGCGGTGTCGCTCGACATGGCAGCCGTCGGATGGAAGCCCACGGTGGACACCTTCCTCGGCAGGGTCACCAAGGCCCGCATCCTGCAGGCGGTTAGCGAGGCGAAGGGCGAACGTGCAGCGGAACGGATCGCCCACCTCAAGAAGGGTGACATGGCGCGGGAGGCCGAAACCCTCCTTGCCGACAGCGGCTGGCTCCCGGAGGCGCTGCGGACCCAGCCCTTGGACACCGTCGGCGAGGAAACGGCGGAGACCGACGGCGAAACGGCCATGGCCGACAGCGAAGACCTCGCCGACACTGAGGAGCCCGAAGCGATCTCCTCCTCGATCGCTGCCGAATAATCCTCCCCGGGCAACCTGGCCCGCCGCCTGTGGCTCCGCGATCCCCCCTATCGCGTGGCCCGGACGGCGGGCCATTTTCTTGGAGCGTCCCCATGACGGATGCTGCGCACGATCTCGCCCGGCGGCTGGGGCGGCAGGCGGAGGCAGTCTGCCGCCATTATCTCTCCGCTGGTCGGCGGCAAGGGCACTATTGGCAGGTGGGCGATGTTCGCAACTCGCCCGGCCGCTCCATGTTCGTGCGGCTGACGGACAGCGTGAAAGGCCCCGCCGGCAAATGGACCGATGCAGCGACGGGGGAGCACGGTGATCTCCTCGACGTGATCCGAGAAAGTCGGGGCCTGTCCCACTTCACCGATGTGGCTGCAGAGGCCGAGATGTTTCTGCGCATTCCCCGATCAGTGCATGAGGCGCAGGCTCCGTTGTGCAAAACGGAAAACTCCTCACGTGATCCCGTCATCTCGGCACGACGGCTGTTTGCCGCCGCACAGTCGATTCCGGGCACAATCGTGGAGACGTATCTGGGGAACCGCGGCATCACGGCTTTGCACGAAACCGGAAGCCTGCGCTTTCACCCGCGCTGCTATTACCGCCCGGATCCACCCGAGCCCATTCAACCCCGGCCGGCCATGATCGCCGCCGTCACCGATCTCAGACAACGAGTCATGGGCATCCACCGGACATGGCTCGCTCCCGACGGATCGGACAAGGCAAGCATCGCCACGCCCCGGCGCGCCATGGGCCACCTGCTCGGGCACGCGGTTCGTTTCGGTAGCACGGACGATGTGATGGCCGCCGGCGAGGGCATCGAGACCATCCTCTCCCTCCGCTGTGTGCTGCCTAACCTCCCGATGGCGGCGGCGCTCTCTGCCGCGCACCTCGTCGCAATCGCCTTTCCGCCAGGGCTGCGGCGGCTCTACATCGCTCGCGACAATGATACGGCCGGGGACAGGGCGCGGGACAGCCTCATCGCACGAGCGGCTTTCGCCGGAATTGAGGCGATCGTGCTCTCACCAGCTCTCGGAGACTTCAACGAGGATCTGCGCGTCTTTGGTGTCGATACGGTCCGGGCCAGTATTCGAGGTCAGATCGCACCCGAGGACGTTACCTGCTTCATGATGCTGCGCCGGGAATCCAGGGCGCGGTGAAGCGGACTCGCTCTCGCCCTGCGCGTGAATGTTTCCCCGTCATCGAAGAGGTCCGCAGCCTGGCCTTCCAGAGGGCGATCGGCCAGCAGTCGCGCCGGCCCGGCAATGGCTGCGGCCGACGATTTTCCGGCGGCGGTGTTTCCCCACGACGCAGGCGTCGCGGGTCCCAACACGCGCCGTTCCATCGCGAACCAAAATCGCCGGCCTCCGCCATCCTCCGCTGCGCTCCGGCCCCGCGCGTCCCGCGGGGTGCAGGTCCGTCCCGCCCGCCGGCTTCGTCGCCATGAAGGCCGCAAGGCTGCGGTCCAACCGACGGAGCATCCCATGGGCGCCGAGCACGACGAACCCCGCCACACCTCTTCTCCCACCGATCACCTGCTGCAGGAACTCCAGCTCTACGGCTACCGCCCATTTGACGACGAGCCAGATCCCCGGCCGCTTCCCGAGGCCGATCGCATCACCGGCGCCATCACCGACATCTTCGACGCCCTCATCGTGACGCTGCAGGACACCCGCCTCGAGCCGGACCTTCCCGACCTCCTGTGGTCCACCGTCCATCTCTTCCACCGGGCCGCCGGCCGGATCTCGGGCACCCTTGACGATAACGAGCAGGGCCAGCGCCGCAGCCAGCAGGAGCAGGATGGCAGCGAGGTGCGCTCGGTGGAACTGGAACGCCTCATCGCCGAGGGGCAGAGCCTCGTGGAGCGCCGCGACGCCTTCGAGCTGATGCGCGACGAAGCCGCCGACGCCTTCGAGCGCCACACCGGCTCAGTCTGGCGCCCACGCACCGGATCCCTGGTGAACCATCGCAATCTGACTTCCGCTCTCATCGACAGCCGCGACTTCCTCACCGCCCGCAGGCGCTCGGAGACCGAGGTGCTGATGCCCGCAGGTCCGAAGATCGCCTTCTCCGGTGGTGACACGGCCGATCACAAGCTCATCTGGGCCAAGCTCGACCAAGTGCACGCCAAGCACCCCGATATGGTGCTGCTGCACGGCGGTTCGCCCAAGGGCGCCGAGCGGATCGCCGCCTGCTGGGCCGATGCGCGCAAGGTGCCCCAGGTCGCGTTTAAGCCGGACTGGACGAAGCACGCCAAGGCCGCGCCCTTCAAGCGCAACGACCAGATGCTCGCGGTCATGCCCATCGGGGTCATCATATTCCCCGGCACGGGCATCCAGGACAATCTCGCCGACAAGGCCCGCAAGCTCGGCATCCCGGTCTATCGGTTCGGGTCGGGCGGCGCGTGAGCGCTGCCCCTTCCTCGACCATCGGAATCGTATTTCACGAGCCCTGAACGTTTCTCATGAAAGTGCTGGCTCCATTATCGATTTTCACCGAACTGACGAACCGGTCTCATCTTGTGTGAAGCATAAGCGGTGCCTCCTGAGCCCGCGTATGCGGGGAGATGGCCACATCGGCACCTGCCGATCTTCGAGCGACGATCCACCCCCGCTTTTTTGCGCTGATCCTTAGGTGCCGGCCGAGGGCCTGACGCCATCAACCCACAAGGGGTCGGCTACGCATAGCGTGCCGCCGCTCCGCTTCGCCTGCGCGGTGATTGCGGCCCTAGGCCGGACCCGTCGGGCGCCTGTCAGCGGGGGATGGTCCTCCGCTTCGAGCAGGAGCCGGACCCCATGTCCTCCGCCGATGCACAGGCCTTCGCCCTCAGCCTCGCCAAGACCCTGATGGTCGTCATCGTGATCTTCCGCGCCGGTGACGGCAGCCTCTCGGTCGTGCCAGCCGACGAGTTCGACGGTGACGCGTCGCAGATCGTCCGTGAAATCGATCCCTTCGCCAGATAGCGGAGATGTACGCATGACGTGCCGGATATCCCCCTTGCTGGGATTCCGGCATGCATCTTCTCTTGCTATGCTGCTGATCGCGCCGTGGTGGTGGTGGAAGGCGCAACCGCCAGAGCTTTCCTCACGGAGACACCACCATGATTTTCCTCGGCATCCTGCTTGGTCTCGCCGCCATCGTCTTATTCTGCTGGCTGCTGTTTACGCTCGCCGTTTTCGCGCTGCCGTTCTTCGCCGCCGTCAGCGCCGGCACTTGGGCATACCAAACCGGCGCGGGCTGGCTCGGTGCGATCGTCGTTGGCCTGATCGCCGGCGGCATCACGCTCGGCATCGGCCAGGTTCTGCTCGTGATCGTGCGTCCGATGTGGGTGCGCCTCCCCATTGCGCTCGCCTTCGTCGCGCCCGCCGTCATCGCCGGCTATCACGTCACGTATGGTATCGCGAAGCTCGCCATGCCGTCCGAGACGTGGCAGATCGTCTTCTCGATCATCGGCGCTATTGCCATCGGCATCACGACGCTGTTGCGGGTCGCGGGCATGGCGGCCGCCGGCCCGTCCAGCCGGGACCTTGCGCAGGTCTGAGCACGCTCCATGTCATTCGGCAGGGCCGGAGCCGAAAGAGCTTTGCCGCTCGCGCTGTCCGAGGAGGTGGATCGGTAGCGCCCCCGCTTGCGGCAGAGGCCCAAGCGGCGGTCGATCGCGATTTCTTGAGACGAGACGACGCCTCGTGGTCAGTCACGGACCAGCGCATGATGGGGCGATCTTGGCCGGTCGTAACCTTGGCTGCGGAAGCACACGGAGCCGGCCCGGAACGGGGGACGTGAACCCGAAGAGGATCAGGCCGGTCTTCCGTGAGGTTGCGGCGGGTCGCCATCATCCCCGTTCGGTATCCGTCGGTCGACCGCTCCAAACGGCCTCTCCAATGGGCGGATCTGGCCGAAGGGCGGCTGCGCCTCGACCGCCTCTGCCGCAACGGCGCATCATGACTTTCTTCCCCTGCCGGACCCCACCCCACGCGACAGGTCGCGTGGGGACCCCGAGGCGCCGTCATTCCTCGCGAGCCAAGAAAGTCCCTCTCGCGCCGTCCTCCGCTTCGCTCCGGTCGCAATCCCTCACCCCATCGCGCGAGCGCGATGGGGGCCCCGAGGCGATGCGGCGTCGGTCGCCTCCGGCCTTCCGATCGCCATCGAGGCCGCATGGTGCGGGCTCGGAAACGGAAGACGGAGATTTACCATGGCCACCATCGGAACCTTCAAGAAGACCGGCACGAACGAGTTCACCGGCGAGATCGTCACCCTCAGCGTCCAGGCCAAGGGCGTGCGCATCGTCCCCGACCTGCGGACCAACGGTGAGAACGCCCCCAGCCACCGGGTCCTGGTGGGCCGGATCGAGATCGGCGCCGCCTGGTCCAAGCGCTCCAGCGAGGGCCGCGACTATCTGGGCCTCAAGCTCGACGACCCGAGCTTCAACGCCCCGATCTACGCCAACCTCTTCGACGACGAGGACGCCGACACCTTCAGCCTCATCTGGTCCCGTCCCAGCGGGCGGCGCGGCGAGTGAGCCTCGCACAAGGCCCCGGCTGATCAAGCCGGGGCCTCCACATCGAGACAGGCCATCGCCAGCGGCCCGGCGCTTTACTCGAACGTATTCTCTGGCTCGCCCGGGACGTCGGCCGCGGGTTGCTTCAGCAATGCGGCCGCATCGAGATCAAGGGCGCAGGCCAGTCGATCCACGACATCAATGCTGGCGTTGTAGACGCTGCGCTCCAACGAGCTGATGTATGTGCGATCGATCCCGGCGCGATGGGCAAGCTCTTCCTGCGATAGGCCTTTGGTGAGCCTCGCAGCCCTCAAATTCCGGGCGAACACCTCTCGGATCTCCATGATCGAGAGAGCACCGCCTTGATGAGTATTTCACCACGGAGTATTCTCTACAAAGACTGACGCAGCAGCGGCGTCATTGAAAGGCGTGTAGGGTTCGGGAAAGAACCTGATATCGGGACGGGCAGCAGGAAGACATGGTGACCGACGCGTTTGCAGACACCGTCCCAATCGCTCCCGAGCTCACCGACTACGACCGGGCGCACATCAAGCTCTATGCGCGCCTTTTGGACGCCACGGCGGATGGCGCCGGCTGGGAGGAGATCGCCTCGGTGCTGTTCGGCATCGACGCGGCTCGGGAGCCCGAACGTGCCCAGCGCGTCCATGACAGCCATCTGGCGCGCGCCCGATGGGTGGCCTCAAGCGGCTACAAGGACCTCCTTCGCCGTCCCGTCTGACGTTGCGGCCCGTTCGCAGGGGTGATGCCGCGGTCGCATCACGCGATGCTCCCCGGCCGACTCCCCCCAATACCATCAATCCCTGATTGTTCTCACTCGACACGCACCCTTGATGCGGAGACGAGTGATGAAGCCCGATACATCGCGCTGGCGGGAGGATGCCAGCTACGGTTATTTCGACACGCTGTCGGTGGAGGGCCTCGCCTGGGAATGCCTGCGCCGGGACGAGACCTATCAGGACCACTACCTGTCCCTCGTGACGGCCGGCTCGGACGCCGACCCGCTCCCCCGGGAGGTGGAGCAACGCTGGGGGCTGCGATTTCGCCGCGCGGCCATCTCTCTCCGCCGTGGAACAGAACGTCCCGTGGTCGCCGGTTGTCGATCCGGCCATCGTGCTTCTCGCCCAACAGCCCGCGTTTCTTCCGGGCGCGCCCAGCGTGTCGTTCGGCGGCATGGTTGCGCCGCGCGATAGCACCGAGGGCCGATACTGGGTCCATGGTCCGGCACCTCATGCCGCGCAGGTGCTGCTGCTGACCGGCACACGCTCCGAGGCGCCGCTGGCGGCATTGATCCCGCTGGACGTGGACACCATTGGGCGGCTGGAGGCCTTGACCCGCTTCTGGCGCGCCGTCGAGGGTCGGCCGGTGATCCCCGACACCCGCATCACCGCGCAGCAGCGTGGCCGGCTGCGCACCATGATGCTGGCGGCCGATGGTCGGGCGAACGGCGCCAGCTATCGCGACATCGCGATGGTCCTTTACAGCCACAAGCGCGTCGCCTCCGAGCCCTGGAAAACCTCGGCGCTGCGCGACAAGGTCATCGGCCTCGTCAAAGGCGGCCTCGCCATGATCGGCGGCGGCTATCTCAAGCTCCTGCGTCATCGCAGAAGACCATAGCCGCATCGCCGGCATCCTGAGGGTGGGGATTTTCGCCCCCCTCAACTTCCCCATCCCCCTCGACAGCTGCCCTTCGCCACCGTGATCGCCATCCGCCGCTGATGACCAGCGGCCCGAGATCGCCCACGGAGGTTCGATCCATGCGACCTGATGCTGCCACGTTCCCGCCGCGCTACCTGCGCACCAAGGAAGCCGCCGTCTTCCTCAGCCTTTCCCCCGGACGCTCGAGAAACACCGCACCTACGGAACCGGTCCCGCCTATCGCAAGCTCGGCGGACGGGTAGTCTATGCCATCGAGGATCTGCAGGCCTGGGTCGCCCGCGGCGCCGTCACCTCCACCTCCGATCCGCGAGGCGGCATCCTGCCGGCCAAGCGCCAGGGCCTGCCCGGCATTGCCGAGCACCACCGCTTCGCACGCTGATCGGAACCCTTCTCCATGGCGGCGCGGCATCGCTCCCAGCCGGAGCGCGGACAGCTCGATCTGTTCCGCGCGCTTCCCGGCGCGTTCGCGCCACGAGATGCGCAGGATCTCATGGCCTATCCCTTCTTCTCCCTCTCCAAGACCCATCGTATCGCGCCCATCGATTTTGCCGCCGGCGATGTCTCCATCCGGGTCGAGGCCGTGCCTGACCACGGCATGGCGACCATCTGGGACGCCGACATCCTGATCTGGGCGGCGAGCCAGATCGTGGAAGCCCGCGACGCCGGCCTGCGCACGTCGCGCTTCATGGTCGCCACCCCCTATGAAATCCTCAGGTTCGTGGGGCGCGGCACCTCGCTCCGGGACTATCAGCGCCTCAAAGCTGCACTCGACCGGCTGCAGTCCACCACCGTGTCCACCTCGATCCGCCAGCCGGCCGAGGGACGGCGCCATCGCTTCTCCTGGATCAATGAATGGAAGGAACGCACGGACCGGGATGGCAGGCCCGCGGGAATCGAGCTCATCGTCCCCGACTGGTTCTACTGCGCCATCGTGGAGGACGCCCTCGTCCTCACCATCGACCGGACGTATTTCGAGCTGACCGGCGGGCTCGACCGCTGGCTCTACCGGCTGGTGCGCAAGCACGGCGGCCGCCAGCACGCCGGCTGGCGCTTCGACTTCCGCCACCTCTATTTGAAATCCGGCAGCCTCTCGCCCTTCAAGCGCTTCGCCTTCGAGCTGCGGGACATCATCCGCCGCCAGCCGCTGCCCGGCTACACCCTGTTCCTGGAGTGTGACGCGGGTGCGCGCGCGCTGCTCGCCTTCGAGCCGGCCTGTGGACAACCTGTGAATCCCTTCGTGCCATCGGGAACCCGGTGCCACGTGCCATCAGGAACCGGCCCCTCGTGCTTTCGGGAACCCAAACAGGGGTTAACCCCAAGCCCGAAAAGGCAAAATCGCGCCCCTAACTTAGACTCTAACATAGACTCTAACTTTAAACGGCGCGCGGGCAATGTGGATAACTGCGCTCAGCCGGCCCAAAAGCCTGCCCATCTGCGCACCTTTAAGGATGAAGGTCTTCCGTCTTTCCGTAAAGACGGATTTCAGGCTCCAGATCCTCTCTCCGCACCCGAGACGATGCCTGCCGACACATCGGGAGGCCCTCGATGATCGTCGCGCTGCTCAATCAGAAGGGTGGCGTCGGCAAGACGACGCTCGCTTTGCACCTTGCCGGCGCGTGGGCGAGCCGCGGCCGGCGCGTCACGCTCATCGATGCGGATCCCCAGGGCTCGGCCCTCGACTGGTCGCAGCAACGCGGCCGCGAAGGGCTGCCGCGCCTGTTCGGCGTCGTCGGGCTCGCCCGTGACACGCTGCACCGGGAAGCCCCCGAGTTGGCGCGCGATGCCGATATGATCGTCATCGATGGGCCTCCCCGTGTCGCTGCCCTCATGCGCTCCGCGCTCCTCGCCGCCGACCTGGTGCTGATCCCCGTGCAGCCCTCGCCCCTCGACGGCTGGGCCTCCGCCGAGATGCTGGCCCTCCTCAGTGAGGCCCGCGTCTACCGGCCGGAACTTGCCGCGCGGTTCGTGCTGAACCGCTGCGGCGCCCGCACCGTGCTCGCCCGTGAGACCGCCGAGACGCTGGCGGATCACGATCCGCCGGTACTCGCGACCACCATCGGCCAGCGCGTCGCCTTCGCCATGTCGGCGCAGTCCGGGCGGCTCGTCAGCGAGCTCGACGAAGGCGGGCCGGCGGCGCGCGAGATCATGGCGCTGGCGGCGGAGATCGCCGGTCTCGCCGGTTCGGGACGCCTGCCATGAACGCGCCACCGATCCGCAAGGGCTTCGCCGCGCGCCCGGCTGATCCGGAGTGCTGGATCAAGGCCGCCGAGGCCAAGCCGGCAGGTGATGGCTCATCCGGCGCCTTTACCGCGCGGCTCACCATCGACATCACGCCCGACCTTCGCGGGCGCATCAAGATCGCCGCCTTCGGCCGCGGCCAGACCGTCGCGGACATGCTCCGCGATCTCCTCGCCCGTGAGTTTCCCCCGACATCAGGAGAGGCGTCATGATGAGCCAGCCTGTGCAATCCTCCGTTCCCAAACCCATCGCCCCAGCACCCGCCGCACCGACCGCTGACCCGCTTACCCATGTGGAATTGACCTGGATCGCGAAGCGCATTGAGAACTGGATCCGCTTCGGCCGGCCAGTCCATGCGCAAACACTCGACCGCAGCCGCCGCATCGTATCGTTCGCGCCCGGAGCGATCTTCGCCTTCGTCCGATGGGCCGCGAACGACTTCGGCACCGTAGTGTCGCGCATCGACGTCGTGCGCGCCGTTGCACCGGGCGAAGCCTACCAGACGCTGCCCTTCGTGCGTCCCGGCGGAGAAATCCTGCTGCGCGTCGACGGCTGGCCGAAGGTGGAGAAGGTGCTCCAACATATGGATGCCGTCGAGGCGATCGGCGTCCACGGCGCGGACGTGGCGCCGGACCATTGGCGGCATGTCCACAATCGCCTGATCGCCGGCCACATGCCCCGCGCCTACACGCCGGAGCGCCATCAAGCGTGGCTCAAGCGCCGGGAGTGCGAGGCATGACCCGCTTCGGCACCGTGATGGTCACGTACTTCTCTGTGATGGGAGTGGCAGCCTCCGCGTTCGTTCCGACACCGCTCAAGCTGGTGTGGAACGTCTCCGCCAGCGCGCCCGTCGGGCTCTACGCCATCGAGCCCGCGCGCAGGCCCGATGTCACGGACCTTCTCGCCATCGCGCCGCCGGCGGCGCTCGCCCGCTTCCTGGTGGAGCGCGGCTATGTGGGCGCCGGCGTCCCATTGATGAAGCGCGTAGCGGCGCTTCCCGGGCAGGAGGTCTGCCGCAAGGACCGCATCATCACCGTCGATGGCGTGGCTTACGGCGAGGCGCTGGAGCGCGACCGCATGGGTCGGCCACTGCCGGTCTGGCGCGGATGCCGTCGCATCGCCAAGGGCGAGCTATTCCTCATGAACTTCGACGTGCCGGACAGCCTCGACGGACGGTACTTCGGGCCGCTGCCGGCGAGCACTGTGATCGGGCGCGCCATGCCGATCTACACCGATGAAGCCGGCGACGGCCACTTCGTCTGGCGCGCGCCGACACGCTGAGCGCAGTCCCACCTCAACCATCATCAGCTTCGCGAGGCCGCCATGCTGCGGACCGGATTAATTTCGGCTGCCGTGCACCTGCTGCTGCGAGCGCGCAACGGCCATCGTGCCGCCGTCCTCCTTGTCCTTTCGGGGGTGCTCTCAGGCGCGTCGACGACTGTCCCCGCGGCTGAAGGGCAGGCGGCCCGGAACGCGCGCCCCGCTGTCGATCGCTACGCCGATTTCATCACGGAGGCCACGGAGCGCTTCGATATTCCCTCCGCCTGGATCCGTAAGGTGATGCGCACAGAAAGCGACGGCGATGCGCGCGCGACGTCGCCCAAGGGCGCCATGGGGCTGATGCAGATCATGCCGCAGACCTGGGCCGAACTGCGCATCCATTACGGCCTCGGCGACGACCCCTACGATCCGCATGACAACATCATGGCCGGCGCGGCGTATCTGCGAGAGCTGTTCGACCGCTACGGCAATCCCGGCTTCCTCGCCGCCTACAATGCAGGTCCTGGCCGCCATGAGGCCTCGCGCAAGGGGCGTGCCCTGTCACCGGAGACGCGCGCTTATGTCGACAAGCTGGTGCCAGAGATCGCGCGCGACGAGGCCGAGCCGTCCGCACTGAAGTGGGCCGCTCCGCCGGCGGTCGAGACGCCGTCCTGGGCTCAAGCACCCCTCTTTGCGGTGCAGCCGTTCCGCGCTTTGGCTGCAGATCCGGCGCCACACGATCGTGCCCAGCCGACGCCCGACGTACGGGATGTCTCAGCGATCGCTCCGCGCGCGGAAGGCCTCTTCGTGGCTCTTGGTGGCTCGGGAGGCGTGCAATGACCACGACCGGGCTCATTCGCACCTCGTCGGGTTTTCTGCCGTTCAAGCGAAGGACGGGGCGGAAGGACTGGGAAACGACCGACCGATTGCCGCCCGTAATCGGCAGGACGGTTCCCTGCCGAAGAGCACACCACCAACAGCTTCGCCGCCCGGTAAAATCTCCCGCGTTACGCAACGCAGGAGGCGGGTGATGGACTTCTTTTGCGGGCTGGATGTGGCCATCGAGGAGACGGCGGTGTGCGTCGTCGATGACCGCGGTGAAGTACATCTGACGGTGAAGGTGGCGACCGAGCCGGAGGCATTGCTGGCGGTGCTGAAGCCCTTCGTTGGGCGGTTGAAGCGTGTCGGCCACGAGGCCGGCTCGCTGTCGCCCTGGCTGCATCCCGAGCTCAAGAGGCTCGGCCTGCCGGCGATCTGCCTGGAGACGCAGCATGTGCGTGCCGCAATGTCGGCCCAGCGCAACAAGACCGACGCAGCGGACGCCCTCGGGATCGCCCACATCATGCGCACCGGCTGGTTCCGCCAGGCTCATGTGAAGACGGAAGGCTGCTACCGGATGCGTCTGCTGCTGACGCATCGACGCAACCTGAAGCGCAAGTTCCTCGATCTCGAGAACGCCATCCGCCACTCGCTGAAGAGTTTCGGGATCAAGCTCGGTGGCACCTCGCGCGGCAAGTTCGACCAGGCCGTGAGGGAGGCCGTGGCCGAAGATCCGCTGTCCAGCGAACTGATGGACGCCATGCTGTCGGCGCGCGCCGCGCTGTGGAAGGAGTATTGCCGGCTGCACGATCTCGTCGTGAAGCTGGTGGCGCAAAGCGAGCTGTGCCGGCGCTTTATGGCGATCCCCGGCGTCGGGCCGGTGACGGCGCTCAGCTTCATGACGGCGATCGACGACCCGTCCCGCTTCCGCCGCTCGCGTGACGTTGCCGCCTATTTCGGGCTGACGTCCAGGCGATGGCAGTCGGGCACATCGATCGACGTGCAGGGGCGCATCTCAAAGGCTGGGGACCCCGATGTGCGCCGCGCGCTCTACGAGGCGGCATCGGGACTGCTGACCCGCTTCAAGGGCAAGGACAAGGTGAAGGCCTGGGGCCAGGAGATCGCCAAGCGCTCCTGCCACCGCAAAGCATGCGTCGCCGTGGCCCGCAAACTCGCCGTCATCATGCACGCCATGTGGAGCGACGGCACCTTCTATCTCGGCGATCCGGCAGCGAGCACTGCCGACGCCGCCCAGCGGGCGCACACCAAGGATCGCAAGCTCCTGGGAGCGTACCGATGAGCAACTTGCTGACACGAGACATGCAGCGCGCCCGCAACTGACGGACGTCATTCTGAACACGGAGATCCGCCCTCGGCGGATGAGGACCGATGCAGACCAGGACCGACGGAACGCACGTTATCTTGCCTGCGGCCGTGCCGATCGGAAGACGGCCGGACCGCGCTCGATTGCCTGTGACGATGCTCCGTCAATCCGATGGAAAAGTGCGCCGCGACGGTTCGAGCGCTGCCGACGTGCAGCCGGAACACCCCGTCGCAGAGCGCGGAGGAGTGCAAGGCGCATCGGAACTTGAAGCCCGCGAGCGGAGGCGTGCCGTGGCGAACAGCATAGTATATTCTCGCATCAGGAAGGATGAGCGACGATGTCCGCAAGAGCAGTGGAAATACGACCGATTAGGAGGGCGAGATAAAAGGGCGCAGGGTGCGCTGCGGTTGGGCGGTTGTTTCTATTGGGAAATTCGCGACCAAACACACATTGCGGCGTTGATCGGCAATGTGTGTCGAACACTCAAGTCGCTGCCACCGCAGAACTTCTCGCACCTTGCGGGGTCGCGCCATGGCCGATGAGCGCGAGTTCCGTGTCCGGCCCGGCCGCATCCGCTCGACCCGAGCGCAGCGAGCCCGCCCCTTCATCGCCCAGGCCCTCGCGGCGGCCCAGAAGGCCGGTGGGCAAATCTCCCGATCCGGCCGGATCTCATCGGGCAGCCGCTCGCACTTCGGCCGAGGCCGGACGGCGAGCATCGTCGCCAACGGCCTGCTCACCGGGCGCTCGCGTATCGTCGTGATCAAGACCCGTGTGGTCCGGCATACGGCGCGGGCAGTGCCGCTCTCGGCTCACCTCAGTTATCTGCGCCGGGAAGGCGTGACCCGGGACGGGGAGAAGGCCCGCCTGTTCGGGCCGAGCGCCGAGGAGGGGGACGGCCGCGCCTTCGCCGAGCGGTGCGCCGACGACAGGCACCATTTCCGCTTCATCGTCTCGCCCGAGGATGCAGCGGACATGGCCGACCTCAGGTCCTTCGCCCGCGACCTCGCGGGGCAAATGGAGAAGGACCTCGGCACGAAGCTGGATTGGATCGGCGTCGACCATTGGAACACGGACAATCCCCACCTGCACATTCTGGTGCGGGGCCGGACCGATGACGGCCAGGACCTCGTCATCTCCCGCGACTACATCAAGGAGGGCATGCGCGCCCGCGCGCAGGATTTGGTCACGCAGGAGCTTGGCCCGCGCGCCGACCTCGACATCCACCGCGCCGCCGAGCGACAGGTGGAGGCGGAGAGGTGGACGCAGCTCGACCGCCAACTGGTCCGGGACCAGCGCGAGACCGGCGTGATCGACGTGGCGCGCGATCGCGATGGTGGGCCGGACGCCTTCCTGCCGATGAAGGTCGCGCGGTTGCGCAAGCTTGAAGCCCTCGGCCTCGCTGACGAGATCGGCCCCGGCCAGTGGGTGATCGACGAGAAGGCCGAGGCGACGCTGCGCGCGTTGGGCGAGCGCGGCGATATCATCAAGCGGATGCACCGGGCGCTCACCACCCAGGGCATCGAGCGCGGCATGGCAAGTTATGTGCTCGCGGGCGAGAGCCTCGATGCTCCCATCATCGGCCGTCTCGTCGATCGTGGTCTCGATGATGAGTTGAAGGGCACAGCCTATGCCGTGGTGGATGGCGTCGACGGGCGCACTCACCACATCCGGCTGCCCGACCTCGATGCGGCCGGCGACGGTGCTCTCGGCTCTATCGTCGAACTCCGGAGGTTTGAGGATGTGCGTGGCCAGCCCCGTGTTGCCCTCGCGGTCCGCTCTGATCTCGACATCGACCGGCAGGTCACGGCATCGGGCGGCACCTGGCTCGACCGGCAGGCGCTCAGCCGCGCGCCCGCATCGCTCTCCGAAGGCGGCTTCGGCGCCGAGGTGCGTGAAGCCTTGGAGCGCCGCGCCGATCATCTAATTCGGGAGGGGCTCGCGGAGCGTCACGGCCAGCGTGTCACCTTCACCCGGGACCTGATCGAGACCTTGCGCCTGCGGGAGGTGGAGGCACTGGGCGAGAAGCTCTCAGCCGAGAGCGGGCAGCCGTTCAACCGATCAGGCGCGGGAGACTATGTTGCGGGCACCTATCGCCAGCGCTTCGTGCTCGCCTCCAGCCGCTTCGCGATGCTCGACGACGGCCTCGGCTTTCAGCTCGTGCCGTGGACACCCTCGCTGGAGAAGCAACTCGGCAAGCACGTCTCCGGTGTCGCCCGTGCCGATGGCGGCATCGACTGGTCCTTCGGCCGCAAGCGCGGCCTTGGCCTCTGACACCGCACATCACCGGAGCGCCGCATGTCCGCGACCAAAATTCTCTGGGGCCAGATCCTCCTCGTCTTCGCCATCGTGCTCGTCACCACCTGGGGCGCTACTCAGTTCGTGGCATGGCGGCTCGGCTTCCAGGACCAGCTCGGCCCGCCCTGGTTCCTGCTGGGACCCTGGCCGGTCTATCCCCCGCCGGCCTTCTTCTGGTGGTGGTATTTCTACGACGCCTATGCGCCGGTCATCTTCACCGAGGGGGCGATCATCGCCGCATCCGGCGGGTTCCTGTCCATCGCCGCCGCCATCGGCCTCTCGGTCTGGCGGGCGCGGGAAGCAAGGCGCGTCGAGACCTATGGCTCCGCCCGCTGGGCCGAGCCCGAGGAGATCCGCGCAGCCGGGCTGCTCGGTCCTGACGGCGTGGTGCTGGGGCGCAATGGCGGGGACTATCTGCGCCATGACGGGCCCGAGCACGTCCTGTGCTTCGCGCCCACCCGATCCGGTAAAGGCGTGGGCCTCGTCGTCCCCTCGCTGCTGACTTGGCCGGGCTCTGCCATCGTCCATGACATCAAGGGCGAGAACTGGCAGCTCACCGCCGGCTTCCGGGCCCGGCACGGGCGTGTGCTCCTGTTCGACCCCACCAACGTGCGCTCGTCAGCCTACAATCCCCTGCTGGAGGTCCGCCGCGGAGAATGGGAGGTCCGCGACGTCCAGAACATCGCCGACATCCTGGTGGATCCCGAGGGCTCGCTGGAAAAGCGCAACCACTGGGAGAAGACCAGCCACGCCCTCCTCGTGGGCGCCATCCTCCATGTGCTCTATGCCGAGCGGGACAAGACCCTGGCCGGTGTCGCGGCCTTCCTCTCTGATCCCCGGCGGCCCATCGAGACGACCCTCGCCGCCATGATGACGACGGCTCACCTCGGAGAGACGGGTCCTCATCCCGTAATCGCCAGCGCCGCCCGCGAGCTCCTCAACAAATCCGAGAACGAACGGTCCGGCGTGCTTTCCACCGCCATGTCCTTCCTCGGGCTCTACCGAGATCCCGTGGTGGCCGAGGTGACCCGGTGCTGCGACTGGCGCATCACCGACTTGGTGACGGGTACCCGCCCGACCAGCCTCTACCTCGTCGTGCCGCCCTCGGACATCAACCGGACTAAGCCGCTCATCCGGCTGATCCTCAACCAGGTAGGGCGTCGCCTCACCGAGGACCTGCAGGCGAAGGCCGGCCGGCATCGGCTTCTCCTCATGCTGGACGAGTTCCCGGCGCTCGGGCGGCTCGACTTCTTCGAGAGCGCCCTCGCCTTCATGGCGGGCTATGGGCTCAAGAGCTTCCTGATCGCCCAGTCCCTGAACCAGATCGAGAAGGCATACGGGCCGAACAACTCCATCCTCGACAACTGCCATGTGCGGGTGAGCTTCGCCACCAATGACGAACGCACCGCCAAGCGCGTGTCCGATGCCCTCGGCACCGCCACCGAGATGAAGGCCATGAAGAACTATGCCGGCCACCGGCTCTCCCCCTGGCTCGGCCATCTCATGGTCTCGCGCTCGGAGACGGCCCGTCCGCTCCTCACGCCGGGCGAGGTGATGCAGCTTCCGCCTGCGGACGAGATCGTCATGGTCGCTGGCACACCGCCGATCCGGGCAAAGAAGGCCCGCTACTACGAGGATGAGCGGTTCAGGGAACGCGTGATGCACCCGCCGGAGCTTCTAGCCCCGCGCGATCGCCAGCCCGACGACTGGACAGTGCTCCCGTTGCCGGTGCCGTCACAGCTCAGTCTGCTGGTCGAGGAGACCGATGATGAGGACACCACGGGTTCGGAGCAGCGGCGCCAACCGGAGCTGGCGCGGGTGGAGACCCTGGAGGCGCCTGCGCAACCCCGCAACGAGTTCGAGATCGATCCGGTCGATGAGACGGACGACGACGTGGCCCGGACCAGTCGCATGACCCGTCTCATGCAGGGCGTCGCGCGTCAGGTCTCACTCGATCCCAACGACGGCTTGGAGCTGTGACGGCGATGGCCCCACGCAAGAAGAAGGCGCAGATCTCGGTCTATCTGGATCCGACGACGATGGGGCTTCTAGCCGATTATGCCGCGCGGAGGGATCAACCTCAGTCCTTGATCGCGGAGGCTGCCATTGCGTCCTTCCTTTCTCCAGACGCTGCCGAGCAACGGGAAGCTACCATCGCCAAGCGGCTCGATCAGCTGGACCGACGGATGACCCGGCTGGAGCGCGATCTCAGCATCTCGGTCGAGACGCTGGCCGTGTTCGTGAGGTTTTGGTTGGCCACCACGCCAGCTTTGCCGGAACCAGCCGCGCAGGCAGCACGTGCAAAGGCAGCGGAGCGCTATGAGGCGTTCGTCGCGGCGCTGGGGCGGCGGCTCGCGAAGGGGCCGTGGCTGGCGCAGGAGATCGCCGAGGACGGCGATGCTGCCAAAGCCTGAGAAAGGGGCTCTCGCGCCAATTTCGGACACGAGGCCCGTGCCAGGAAGCCGACTTTCGCACCACGGCGGTCAAGCAGAACCAGGGTTCTGGGCGATCTCCCGCACGAAGTCGAGAAACGCTCGGACCTTTGCCGGCGGGAGCTGGCGCGAGGGGTGGTAAGCGTAGAGCGGATAAAGCTCCTCCGACCACTCCGGTAGTAACTGCACGAGGTCACCCGCTGACAGAAAGGGCGCGAGGCCCACGGCGAGGCTCTGGAAAATCCCCAGGCCCGCCAGGCAGGCGGAGACCGCGACCGATGGATCGTCCAGCACCAAACGGCTCGAGACCTTGACCTGGACGAGCTCGCCGTCGCGGTGGAACTCCCAGGGAAAGGGTAGGCCGGTCTGTGGATCGCGAAACAGCAGCCCCTCGTGATGGACAAGGTCATGCGGCGAGCGCGGCTCCCCGTGCCGCTCCAGATAGGTGGGTGCGGCCACCGTCACCACACGGGTGTCCAACAGCTTACGGGTGATGAGGGATGACGCATCAGGCGGACCGAAACGCACCGCCACGTCGAAGCCCGCCATCATCTCCTCGCGGTAATTGCTGGTGGAAAAATCCACAGACAGCAGCGGGTAGCGCTGCAGAAACTCCTGTAGACGCGAGGCGAGCACCATTCGTGCGAACCACGGGTCCACCGACACGCGCAGCCGCCCACGCACCACAGCCGCTGCGCCGGCGGCCTCGGACGCGGCCTCCTCGAGGCCGGCGAGCAGCGGCATCACCTGCGCATGGAAGCGTCGCCCCTCTTCCGTCAGGCAGACCTCGCGCGGGTTGCGATCGAACAGCCGCACGCCCACCCGCGCCTCCAGCCGCGCGACAGCCCGGCTCACGCCAGAAGGCGTCAGGCCCAGCATCTCGGCGGCGCGCGCAAAATTGCCCGCTTCGGTGACGGCAGCCATCACGCCCACGCCCGTCAGTAGTCGCGTATCGAACACCATGCCCCGCACGCTCCGCTTCCTGCACCGAAGTGATTTTTAGTCAATATAGCACTGATACTAATGCGCAGGAATCACGCCACGGCACCACATACAACCATCTCCATAACGGAACGCGCGGCGGAATGAGGCGCTGCTCGCCTGAGCCCGAGCGATCCCATAAGTTTCACGGAGAACCACCATGTATGCCATCACCGGAATCACCGGCAAGGTCGGCGGCGCGCTGGCGCGCAGCCTGCTCGCCGATCATCTGCCCGTTCGCGCCGTGCTGCGCGACGTGGCCAAGGCGGCCGAGTGGCGCGCCAGAGGGTGCGAGGCCGCCATCGCCGAGATGGACGATGCGGCAAGCCTTGCCGCCGCCTTCACGGACGCCGAGGGCGTCTTCATCCTGCCGCCGTCGGAATTCGACCCGGAGCCCGGCTTCCCTGAAGCCCGCCGCGTCATCGACGCCGTGACGGAGGCGCTCATCCTGGCCCGCCCGGCCAAGGTCGTGTGCCTGTCCACCATCGGCGCCGACGCGCCCCATGAAAACCTGCTCACCCAGCGCACACTGCTGGAAAAGGCGGTGGGGGGCCTCGGCCTGCCGGTCACCTTCCTGCGGCCGGGCTGGTTCATGGAGAATGCGCAATGGGATGTTCCTGCGGCCCGCGACGAAGGTGTGCTGCGCAGCTTCCTGCAGCCCGCCGACAAGCCGTTCCCCATGATCGCGACGCAGGATGTCGGCTGCACTGCCGCCGCGCTGCTGCGCGAAGACTGGAGCGGAACGCGGATCGTCGAGCTGGAAGGTCCCGCCCGCGTTTCGCCGAACGACATCGCCCGCGCCTTTGCCGCCGCGCTGGGGCACCCGGTGTCGATGGAGATCGTGCTGCGCGAGACCTGGAAGGACATTTTCCGGGCGCAGGGCGCGCGCAACCCGCAGCCGCGCATCCGCATGATCGACGGCTTCAACGAAGGCTGGATCGATTTTGCTAACGAGGGCCGCGCGGCGCGCAAGGGGACTACCACAGTCGAGATCGTCATCGCCGACCTGGTGAAGGCCAGTGGCGGCTAGGCCGCGGCGTGAGCCGGCATCTCCATATGCCAGATAAGGAAAAGATCATGGAAACCGTCACTGCTCAAAGCGTCGCGATCCCGCGTCTCGGCTTCGGCACGTTCCGCATGCCCGGCGCCGATGCCCAGCCCGTCGTCGAAAGCGCGCTCGCGCTCGGCTACCGGCATATCGACACGGCGGCGATGTATGAGAACGAGGCCGCCGTCGGCGCCGCCATCGCGGCCTCCGGCGTGGCGCGCGACGAATTGTTCGTCACCACCAAGGTCTGGCACGACCAGCTTGCGCCCGATGCGCTCCATCGCGCCTTCGACATTAGCCTGCGCAAGCTCGGCCTCGATCATGTGGACCTCTACATGATCCACTGGCCTGCGCGGGACATGGACATGGCGGCGACGCTGGAGGCGCTGATGTCGCTGCGCGAGCGCGGCCTGACGCGGGCGATGGGCGTATGCAATTTCAACCTGCCGATGCTTCGCCGCGCCCTGGAAGAAATCGACGCGCCGATCGCGAGCGTCCAGCTCGAGTATCACTCGTTCCTGTCGCAGGCGCCGATGCTTGCCTATCTGCGGGAGAAGGGTATTCCGCTGACCGCCTATGCGCCGCTCGCGCAGGGACGGGCGGCGAACGATCCGACGCTTGCCGCGCTCGGCGCCAAGCATGGTTGTAGCGCCGCGCAAATGGCCATCGCCTGGCTGCTGGACCAGCCGGGCATCGCGGTGATCCCCAAGGCCGCCCGTCCCGAGAGCCAGCGGGCCAATCTCGATGCGCTCGCGATCCGGCTCGACAACGAGGATCGCACCGCCATCGCCGCGCTCCCGAAGGACCAGCGCTTCGTGCGCCCGCCCTTCGCGCCGGATTGGGACGCGGCGGCGTAGGCAATCTATGGACGGGGTGCGCCACTTGCGGACGTTTGGTCGTTGCCGGGAAGCGGGCATTCGCGATTGCCCCCTCTTAATGCGAGGCCGTGGTGCTGAGCGGGGGTAGGAACGGCTTGCCTACTGGTCTCTCTCCGGATAGCTGACCAGCGCTGCGTGTGAAGCGAATATGCGCGGAGTCGAGTTATCTGGAAGGATGCAGACGTGGCCGTCAGCCTTAAATTGCAAAAGATGCTTTGGCGGAGAATCGGTGGTCGCTACTATGAATGGCGAGCGCTCAGTGAAACCCTTTCACCCAGTATTCCGCTGCTCAGGATGGGAGGGCCTTCCAGAGCTGACGCGGCCATGGGACAACGATGGAGATTCAGAGCCTCAACCTCTGGGTTTGGCCTCAGGGTGATAGGCGGTTGCTTTGCTCGATGATGGTGACTTAACTCAGTTCCTGAGCGCCTTCGAAGCCAGGCATTTGCCCGGCGTTGACCCTAGGCCGCCCGCTGAGGTCTTGCTGAGCGAGGATGGCCTGTTTGCTACCGAGTTCGGTCGTCTCGTAAGCTCCCTACAAATCGCCGCTGTTCTCGGAGACGCCCCTCCACTGGCGGCCGCTGCAGCGAGGCTCATACTCAACGCTATAGAAGCACAGCGATTTGCACCCTTGGCTGAACACAATGCTTGGTCTCAGGCGATAGCCTGGGCAGTGACACAGCCAGCGCTTCGCAATCCGGATGCTCTAGCTTCTTTATCGTTTCGAGATCGCGAAACCATCGTTGGGGATGCCTGCCTACGCCTGCGAAAGCGCGGCTTCAAAATTAACGTCGGCGCCTATGGGCCACGAATAGACGGAAACTCCCGCCGAGAGATTGTCAGAATCGTCGAAGGATATATGGGTCTCCTGGGTGGATTTGAAACCGCTAATCAAATCCTTCGCGCTATGCGGGACGCCAATAATCTTCACGACGGAATGTGGCTGTTTGGAGAGGTCGGGCTGGGCATTTACGACGCCAAGCAGCCGATGATCCCGGTCGGCTGGTTGATGTCTCTAGCTCTGCGAATCATAGAAAAGAAAGGAAATGCAAGAAAACCTGCGGTCGCATGGGCTACGCTCATCGAGCTGGCGACGGACTTCGCCGCTGTCCACGATTGCCAGCGATACAGTTCATTCGAGGATATGGACCTTCATCCCAGTCAGCTTCACCGCACGCTGGCTGCCTCGACGTTATGGCGAGAGTTCTTCACGCTGCCACAAATGCCAGCGCAGGCCATGCGCAAGGTGCTGGATGCGCTGGTCGGGGTGCTGACCGAGGACGATGCACATCGCCTGGGCTTCAAGCCTTCCGCACTGGTGAGCGAGATAACGAAGCTTTGTGAGTGGTCGGCGGAAGACGGTATAACCACCTTTCCCCGCCCGGATGTCGAACGGGCACTTCCTCTGCTCAACCGGCTGACCAAAGGTCCCTCTGAGCGGGTAGACAGCGGCTACAGCGATCCGCTCGCTGTCGATGGGCGCACTCAAGATAGCGTTCTGTTTTTTGCGTGCGGGCCAAATCGTGCAATGACGCTGCCCCGCTCATTTCTGGCGGAAGCGGCGTGCGAGTTTGTGTTCGGCCTTGTCTGGTCGAAGCTGGGCTCACGAGCCGCCGATGTAGTTGGGCTGACCATGGAGCGGGCGATAGAGACCGCGTGCTGCGGCAAGGCACCCACGGTGCTCGCAAGTCAGGCATACGCCGTTAGGGGGCAGCGCTACGAATTCGATGCCGCAACACGGCATGAGGACCGCATCGTTCTGATCGAAACAAAGGGGAAGATGCTGACCCGGCAGTCGCGCTCCGGTGACATGTTCTCCTTCTTTCGCGATTACAGCGACAGCTTCCTTCGCATGCTGAGCCAACTCGTCCGCCACGAGATAAATCTCCGGGCGGGCGACACACCGCTGACTTCGCCAGGCGAAGCGGTCGACGATCTTAGGCCGGTCAAAGTCGCCGTATCGCCGCTGAGCTATGGGCCTGCAAGTGACAAAGCGCTGTCGAATACTGTTATTCGCTCGCTGGTCGGCGCGAAGCTGTCGGTGGTGACGCCGGATCGAGAGAATGAACGGATCATCGCCGCGTTCAACAAGAGGACCGCCTCGCTCCTCGACGACATAGTCCAGGTGGCGCCGAAAAAGGACGGGCTTGCCGAGCTGTTCCCGTACCTCATCGACGTGTTCTGGCTGGACCTCGGCCAGCTACTGTACGTTCTGGACCGGGCCGACACCGTCTGGGATGCGTTTCGGCCACTCAAGCACATCACCTTCAGCTCCCGTGATTTCTGGACCGAGCTGGCTCATGCCGAACGCGGCGGGCTGACCGCCGGCAAATGGCGACCGGTTAAGTGACCCCGCATCAGCGAGCGAACGCTGATCGGCTTGGCGAGGCCTTCTCAACGACTTCCATGGGGATCCCCAAGCTTGATAGAGGCAGTCGTGGTTGACCATGGAGATCGTTTTCTGCCTGGACCCATCGTCGGGGGGAAGGCGGCTTCAGACCTACGGATGCAGGCCCGGCACGATTTCCCCGTCTTCCTTCGTAAACGTGCCGATCGCCGGATTCAGTAGGATCGCGAGCACGGCTTCCGCAGGACGACACAGGCGCATACCCTTTTGCGTCACCACGACCGGGCGGATCGGGAATTTCCCGCGACGTGGAGGGGTAAAAAGAATTCTCGTGAGCCCGGCTCGCCTCGGATGCTACGCTTGCCCTTGGAGGGGTCTAGATTGAAAGCCATTGTCTATGACCAAGTGAAAGACGTCGATATCGCGCCCTTTGCGGCGCTCATTGGCGAAGACATCATCAGCTTCATTCTGGAGAACGCACCACGCAAAGTTGCGACACGTGTCTGCAAAGCGATTGAACATTTCGCCGGTGCCGAGAAACTTACCGGGATCGATGAGGAAATGGGGGTCATCCGGCTCATCGCCGGAGAGGAGGAACTGGTCGTCGCAATCTTCGAGTGGCTCAAGCTGAACGATAAGATTTTTCCCGAGCACAAGGACTTTGTCGGGAAATTCAAAAACCACGTCGTGAAGCTCGCCTTTTATCCCGTTCTTCGCCAGTTCCGGTTCGTTATCGGCGACATGTTGACCGACGGTATTACGCTCGACGGGTTGGAAGACGTCCTGAGCTTTTCAGTGAAGCCGGTCGTCGAGGGAAAGCAGATCAGGCTCGCACTCTGTAAGGAAAACGGCGAAGAGCTCATACGAACCGACCCCTTCGCCATCGATATTTCCCATGGCGAGTTGCGCGGCCAGGATACCGTTCCAGTCATCATGAAACACATGATCGGAATCGTCGCGGAGCAGCTCGGCCTCACACTCAAGCAGTACGTTCTGGCACGCGCCGAATTCCGCAATCACATGCTCTATGCCACGGACGGCGGTTCGGTCTCCCTGGGTGACGATTACGGTGATCTGTGCGCGCAATTCGCCGAAACCTATCATGATCTCCTCTGGGCGCTCGCCGTTGCGATGGGCGGAAAGCCGCCGAGCAAGCAATGGGGGATCGCGAGCCAGTTCATTGCCGTTTACCGCCTCGCGCTGATCGAGGCGGGGGTACTTCGCGCTGATAACACCGTGGTCGAGCAGGTGAGCGATGGCTGAGAACCCAAGCGCCGAACAGCTAACGGCGATCGTCGCCTCTCTCGGGAAAACGCTGCGCCTTCCAAACCACGCCTCCGCACAGCGTCTCGCAGCTAACATCGTGGAGCGCGGATGGGCGTCGTTCGCCGATATCGAGGATATCTTTTACGCCACCGATGTCCGCCTGGACGACCTGCGTCACGATGTCGATGTGCGCGCCTGGTGCACGATATTCGACGTCCCTCTGGTCGCCGTCTATCCGCGGCCGCGCGCCAAGCAGGCAACTTTCATCAGTTCCGAGTCGGTTCGTGCCGCGGACGTTACTGAGCTGCTGATCCAGCTCGAGCGCGTGGGTTATGCGGTGGACCCGATGCCATATGTCGAGCTGCTTGAGCCCCGGCTGCGTACCCAAGACCACGTCACGCGCGCCGAACTTTCCGTGCTGCGCTACAAGAAGGAGCGCCAGAGAACGGTGGCGCTGACGCTGTCGTTGAACTGGCCCTGGCCGGATACGGAAAGCATCCAGAAGCGAACGCTGGCGACCGGCTACAAGCTGGAAGCATGGTTTGATGGCAACGACCAACCAATCCATCTGACGGTCAGGGCGCCGAAGTATCGCCGGAGGCCCGAGCCAGTCAAAACCGTCTGCGCAGTGTGCGGTGTGGAATGGTATCGCGGCGATCCGGATTCCAGCGCGGCTCACCGGAGCGCGCACAAGCAGCGACTAGGCTACCTGGAGCCGGCGCCTGTCCCGCAATTCGTTGCCGCTCTGGCGGAAGATAGGGATGCCGCCGAACTCGTCTCCCATTCATCCGCGCGGTGGAAGCACAAGGAAATCTACCAGCGCGCTTTGGCCTTCCAGCGCGAATTTCGGTACGATTTTGTTCAATGGCTGAGCCCGAAAGGAGACAAGGACCCGAACGTGCACGGGTTTTTGTTCGCGGGCCCGGGCGACGTGATTGCGGGCGCATGCGCCTTTCGGTTGCGGGAGCACGAGGGCCGGACATGGTGGGGCCTTCAGTGGGTGTGGGTCGCCCCGAAATTCCGCTGCAGCGGATTGCTGTCCAGCAGGTGGCCGATGTTCCGGGAGAAGTTCGGGAGCTTTGTCGTCGAAAGCCCGCTTTCGAAAGCCATGCAGGGCTTTCTCGCAAAGCACGACGACATTGTCCTTGCAGCGGAGGACTGAAGCCGTCTCCCGCGTTGCATGGCAGCAGTGTGTGGTAACTCTTGCTAGGAGAGTGGTTGGAAATGACCGAAGCGGCACGCCCGCGCCTTACCCGCGCAGAGATCGACGAGATATGGCGGCGCCAGGAAGCGCGCAAAGCGGAATGGCGTGAGGAGCTTCGCAGGTGCGTCGCCGAAAGCCCTGCGCCGTTACCGCCTGATCTACGGCAGGAGCTTGTTCTGCTCTTCAACAGCGATATGCGCGACATCCTGCGCAGCCACACGGGCTATCCATTGGCCGGAAAGCGAGACTCCTATCGCTCAAGCCTTGCCATCATGCGGCGAAGCCTTCGCTGTCTGCTGGACATGATTGCACGCTTCGAGGCGGAAGCGCTGGCGGAAGACTCGAACCTTATGGGTGCGCAGGGCGAGGAGCGCCTTGGCGAGATAGTGCTGGATGTCCAGAAAGAGCTGTTCACCTGCACGAATGCGGCCGTATCGCTTGTCGACCACGCTAGGCGCGTTTCAGAAGCCATCTCCTTTCCGGATTACAACCGCAAGCGCGTGGAATGCTTTGGAACCGACGGGCTTCATGAATTTGTGGTGTCGCTCAGGGTGCTTCTCCATCACCTGCGTATCGTCGACGCAGGATGGAACCTGACTGCGGACTATCGCAACGGCGACAAGACTGCTTCGTTCGTCCTCAGCAAAGAAACCTTGACGCGCATCAGCAGCGAAACCGACAAGCTATCGAGCAAGGCCAAAGCCTATCTCGCGGCGCAGCCGTCATCGATCGATCTGCGCAACATGTTCGCCGACTACGCCGCGCGCGCAGATAGCTTCAATGACTGGCTCACATTCGAACTTCAATCCGAGCGCATCGTCGCGTTGCGCGACTACGACAGCATCATCGCGGAGAAAGTGCTGCGAGACAGGCGTATGATGTACCATGCCATGCTCGGAAACTGGCTGAACTGGAAACGGCCGCCCGATCCGCACAACCATCTGGACCGCTATCTGAACTCGGAGCAGCTCGAAGCCGTCTACAGGCTGCGGCGGAATTCGCGCGAGCAGGTCGATCTCGTTATCAGCTACGCTGATCGGGAAGGCGTGGTGGATGAGCATCTTCGTGAGAGGATTTGCGAACTTTTCCGGCGCTCTGAAAATCATCCGGATGGCGATGCGGATTCTGGAGCGTAGGCGATGGCACAAGCTAGTGTGCTCTTGCGCGTTGAGAAGAAGGGTTCGGGCTTCACCCGAAAGCAGACCTTCCCACTGTCCGAGAAGGGTCAACTCCGGTAGCTGCGGCCAAGTGCCGAGGAGGAGCACCACGCCGATTTCAGGCAATCGCACGCCACGCTGCGATGCTCGCGTTCCGTTGTTGAATCTCCCCCAATTCCCCCTTCTTTAATCATCCCCGTCCGGGAAGCCTTGCTGTTCTCCCGGCCAAGGCGGGGATGATATGGCGGGTTCAGCTTACAGTTCGCAGGGTCTGACGCGTGGCGTGCGCATGCTGCGCACCGCCCTTGGCCCGGTGATCTCCCGCCTTCTCGATGACCCAACCGTCGTCGAGGTCATGCTCAACCCGGATGGATGCCTCTGGGTCGACCGCCTGTCCAACGGGCTCGGCACCACCGGTGAGCGACTGGCCCCGGTGACGGCGAGCGCATCATCCGCCTCGTCGCGCACCATATCGGCGCCGAGGTCCATGCCGGTGCCCCGCGGCTCTCCGCCGAGCTTCCCGGAACGGGAGAGCGCTTCGAAGGCCTGCTCCCACCTGTCGTCGCGGCTCCGACCTTCGCCATCCGCAAGCCCGCCATCGCGGTATTCACGCTCGACGACTACGTCACCGCAGGCATCATGTCGGCGCCGCAGGCCGAGGCCCTGCGCCAAGGCGTGGCCTCCCGGGCCAACATCCTGGTGGCCGGCGGAACCTCCACCGGCAAGACCACCCTCACCAATGCCCTCCTCGCGGAGGTGGCCAAGACATCCGAGCGCGTCATCCTGATCGAGGATACGCGCGAGCTCCAGTGCGCCGCGCCCAATCTGGTGGCGTTGCGCACGAAGGACGGCGTCGCCTCGCTGTCAGACCTGGTGCGCTCCTCGCTCCGGCTGCGTCCCGACCGCATCCCCATCGGAGAGGTGCGCGGCCCAGAGGCTCTGGATCTCCTGAAGGCGTGGGGGACGGGCCATCCCGGTGGCATCGGCACCATCCATGCTGGAACCGCCATGGGCGCCCTGCGCCGGCTGGAGCAACTCATCCAGGAAGCCGTCGTCACCGTCCCGCGCGCTTTGATCGCCGAGACCATCGATCTCATCGCTGTGCTCTCGGGCCGTGGGGCTGCACGCCGGCTGACCGAGCTCACCCGCGTCGAAGGGCTCGGCCCTGACGGTGATTACCGCATCTCCCCCCTCATCCCTCCTTGTCAAGAAGGAACCTCCCCGTGAAGCCGAGCTGTGTTTCCCCCTATCGCCGCCTGATGGTCACCGTCGCAGGGGCTCTTGCCCTCGCCTGCGCGGTCTCCGCCGCCCATGCTTCCGGCTCCTCCATGCCCTGGGAGACGCCGCTGCAGTCGATCCTGGAGTCCATCCAGGGGCCCGTCGCCAAGATCATCGCGGTGATCATCATCATCTCCACCGGCCTCGCGCTCGCCTTCGGCGATACCTCGGGTGGGTTCCGGCGACTGATCCAGATCGTGTTCGGACTCTCCATCGCCTTCGCCGCTTCGAGCTTCTTCCTCTCCTTCTTCTCCTTCAGTGGCGGAGCGCTGGTCTGATGGCGGGCGATGTCGGAGAGGTGCCAGGCTTCTCCGTGCCGGTCCACCGGGCGCTCAGTGAGCCGATCCTGCTTGGCGGCGCGCCGCGGGCCCTCGCCATCTTCAACGGCACGCTCGCCGGCGCCGTCGGGCTGGGGCTGAGGCTCTGGCTCGTGGGCCTCGGCCTCTGGGCGATCGGTCACCTCGCCGCCGTCTGGGCCGCCAAGCGCGATCCGCTCTTCGTCGACGTGGTGCGCCGGCATCTGCGCTTCCCGACTTATTTCTCGGCCTGAGCGGGGCACGCCATGATGAACCTCGCCGAGTATCGCCGACACGGGAGCCGGCTCGCGGACTACCTGCCGTGGGCGGCCCTGGTCGGCCCAGGCCTTGTCCTCAACAAGGACGGCAGCTTCCAGAGGACCGCACGGTTCCGCGGGCCGGACCTGGATTCCGCCGTGCCCGCCGAACTGGTTGCCGTGGCGGGTCGCCTCAACAGCGCCTTCCGCCGCCTCGGCTCCGGCTGGGCACTGTACGTGGAGGCCCAGCGGCACGAGGCGGGCGCCTATCCGGAGAGCGCCTTCCCCGATCCGGCCTCCGCATTGGTCGATGCCGAACGTAAGGCGGGCTTCGCCGAGGCCGGCAGCCATTTCGAGTCGAGCTATTTCCTCACCTTCACCTGGCTCCCACCAGCGGAGGATGCCGCGCGAGCGGAGAGCTGGCTCTATGAGGGGCGTGGGCGCGAGGGTGTCGATCCACACGAAGCATTGGGTGGCTTCGTCGATCGGACAGACCGGGTGCTCCGGCTGGTCGAAGCCTTCATGCCGGAGTGCCGTTGGCTCGATGACGCCGAGACCCTGACCTATCTCCACGGCTGCGTTTCAACCCGGCGCCAGCGGGTCCGTGTCCCCGAGACACCCATGTATCTCGACGCGCTCCTCGCCGACCAGCCGCTCACTGGCGGGCTGGAGCCCATGTTGGGCGACCAGCACCTGCGCGTCCTCACCGTCGTGGGCTTTCCCACGGCGACGACGCCGGGAATCCTCGACGATCTCAATCGGCTGGCCTTCCCCTATCGCTGGTCGACCCGGGCCCTCCTCCTCGATAAGACAGACGCGACCCGGCTGCTCACGAGAATCCGCAGGCAGTGGTTCGCCAAGCGCAAATCCATCGCCGCCATCCTCAAGGAGGTGATGACCAACGAAGTTTCGGTGCTGGTGGATTCGGATGCCGCCAACAAGGCGGAGGATGCCGATTTCGCCCTCCAGGAGCTCGGCGCCGACCATGCCGGCATCGCCTATGTCACCGCCACGGTAACGGTCTGGGATGCTGATCCCCGTATCGCGGACGAGAAGCTCAGGCTGGTCGAGAAGGTGATCCAGGGCCGGGACTTCACGGCCATGATCGAGACCATCAACGCCGTGGACGCATGGCTCGGCAGCCTTCCGGGCAATGTCTATGCGAATGTCCGCCAGCCGCCCGTCTCCACCCTCAACCTCGCACACATGATCCCGCTCTCCGCCGTCTGGGCCGGAGACGAGCAGGACGCGCATCTTGCGGCGCCGCCGCTGTTGTATGGCAAGACGGAAGGCTCGACCCCGTTCCGCTTCTCGCTCCATGTGGGAGACGTGGGCCATACGCTGGTAGTGGGACCGACCGGTGCCGGCAAGTCGGTCCTGCTGGCGCTCATGGCCCTGCAGTTCCGGCGCTATGCCGGATCCCAGGTGTTCGCCTTCGACTTCGGCGGCAGCATCCGAGCGGCGGCCCTCGCCATGGGTGGCGACTGGCACGATCTCGGTGGAAGCCTCGCGGAGGATAGCACCGCGCTCCAGCCGCTCGCCCGCGTCGATGAGCTTTCTGAGCGCAGCTGGGCGGCGGACTGGATCGTGGCGATCCTCACCCGGGAAGGCATCTCGATCACCCCGGAGGTGAAGGAACATATCTGGTCGGCGCTTTCGTCGCTCGCTTCCGCGCCCGTTGAAGAGCGCACGCTGACCGGCCTCGCCGTCCTGCTCCAATCCAATGCGCTGAAGCAGGCGCTGCGGCCCTATTGCATCGGTGGCGCCCAAGGCCGGCTGCTCGATGCCGAGGCGGAGCATCTGGGGCAGGCGTCCGTCCAGGCCTTCGAGACCGAGGGGCTGATCGGCACCAGCGCCGCGCCGGCTGTCCTCTCCTATCTCTTCCACCGCATTGAGGACCGCCTCGACGGGTCTCCCACCCTCCTCATCATCGACGAGGGATGGCTCGCCCTCGATGATCCGGGCTTCGCCGGCCAGCTCAGGGAATGGCTGAAGACCCTGCGCAAGAAGAACGCCAGCGTGGTGTTCGCCACCCAGTCCCTCTCGGACATTGACGGCTCGGCCATCGCCCCCGCCATCATCGAGAGCTGTCAGACCCGGCTGCTTCTCCCCAACGAGCGGGCCATCGAGCCCCAGATCACCGCCATCTACCGCCGCTTCGGCCTCAACGACCGGCAGATCGAGATCCTCGCACGGGCCACCCCGAAGCGGGACTATTACTGCCAGTCCCGGCGCGGCAACCGCTTGTTCGAGCTCGGGCTCTCGCAGGTGGCGCTCGCCTTGTGCGCCGCCGGGTCCAAGACCGATCAGGCGGCGCTCTCGCAGATCCTCGCCGAGCATGGGCGCGATGGTTTCCTCGCCGCCTGGCTGCGGCATCGCGGCCTCGGCTGGGCGGCCGACCTCATCCCCACCCTCGACCTTCTGGAGACACGCCAATGATCCGCCGTTCGTTGCGGGCGGCGCTCGTCGCCGCGCCGCTCCTCACGTGTCCGCTCGTGCCGGCCGCGGCACAGGCCGTGGTCTTTGACCCCTCCAACTATACTCAGAACCTCCTCCAGGCAGCACGGGCGCTGCAGCAGGTCACCAACCAGATCACTTCGCTACAGAACGAAGCGCAGATGCTGATCAACCAGGCCCGCAACCTCGCGAGCCTGCCATATTCCTCTCTCAGCGCGCTCCAGCAATCCGCCCAACGCACCCAGCAACTGCTCGGGCAGGCCCAGAAGATCGCCTATGACGTCACCGCCATCGATCGGGCGTTCCAAGGCCAGTACGGCTCGGTCTCCCTGAGCGCGTCGGACGCCGCCCTTGTCACCCAGGCCAGGAGCCGCTGGGAGACCACGGTCGCCGGCCTCCAGGATGCGCTGCGGGTGCAGGCGGGCGTCGTCGGCAATCTCGACAGCGGCCGCTCGCAGGCCTCGACGCTGGTCGGGCAGAGTCAGGCGGCGACCGGCGCTCTGCAGGCCATGCAGGCGGGGAACCAGCTCCAGGCGCTCCAGGCGCAGCAGCTCTCCGACCTCACCGCCGTGGTCGCCGCCAACGGCCGGGCGCAGGCGCTGTCCGAAGCCGAGCGCGCGACGGCGGTGTCTGAGGGCCAGGAGCACTACCGGCGCTTCTCGACCCCGTCGAGCTACCAGCCCTCCGCCGTCACCATGTTCCGCGGGAATTGAGGTGCGGCCATGGATCAGGGCACCGTGCTCAGAACCCTTGTTGTCGCCGGGCTAGTCGGGTCGGTGATCGCGGCTCTTGCCATGGCCTCCGGCCTGCAGGTGGAGCCGGTCGTCGCAACCAGTGTGCCGGCAGGAACCATCTCATCAGCCGATCTCAAGAACTGCGCCAAGCTGGAGACCGCAGATCAGATCGATCCGCGCTGCGCCGCGCTGTGGGAGGCGAACCGCCGCCGCTTCTTCGGCAGGCCCGTGGACGGAGCTGCGCCATGAACGACGTGGGCGTCATCGACACCTTCCTCAACACCTTCACCAGCTACATCGATTCCGCCTTCGGCCTGATCAAGGGCGAGGTGACGGGCCTCTCATCCATCCTGATCGCCCTCGACATCACGCTCGCCGGCCTGTTCTGGGCCTGGGGGGCGGATGAGGACGTCATGCGCCGGCTGGTGAGGAAGACGCTGGCCATCGGCTTCTTCGCCTGGATCGTCGGCAACTTCAACGCGCTCGCGAAGATCGTATTCGAGAGCTTCGCCGGGCTCGGCCTCAAGGCCGGCGGCTCCTCCATCAGCACGGCGGAATTCCTCCGTCCCGGGCGGCTCGCGGAAGTGGGTCTCACCGCCGGCCAGCCGCTGCTCGATGCCGCGAGCCAGCTCACCGGACCCGTGGCGCTCTTCGTCAATGCCGTCCAGATCACGGTGCTGCTGATCTCCTGGCTCCTGATCCTGATCGCCTTCTTCATCCTGGCGGTGCAGCTCTTCGTCACCCTCATCGAGTTCAAGCTGACGACGCTCGCCGGCTTCGTCCTCATCCCCTTCGCCTTCTTCGGCAAGACCGCCTTCCTCGCCGAGAGGGTGCTCGGCAACATCGTCGCCTCCGGTGTGAAGGTGATGGTCCTCGCCGTCATCGTCGGGATTGGCTCCGGGCTGTTCTCTCAATTCACCACCTCCTACGGCGATGCCCAGCCGACCATCAGCCAGGCCCTGTCGGCGGTGCTGGCGGCGCTCGCGCTGCTTGGTCTCGGCATTTTCGGACCGGGGATCGCCACCGGCCTGATCACCGGCGCGCCGCAACTCGGAGCCGGCGCCGCCGTGGGGACTGGGCTTGCCGCAGGAGGTGTGGCGCTCGCGGGCGCCGGCGCCGCTGGACTCGCGGCGCGAGGGGCAGGTGCCGCGCTCTCCGGAACGGCCGCGGCGGCCCGTGCTGGCGCGAGCCTCACCGGGGGTGCCGCATCCGCCTACAGCGCGGGAGCTGCCGGCCAATCCGGGCTATCCGGCGTCGCGGGTGGGCTTGGTGGTGTCGCGCGCGCCGGAGCCACTGCCGCAGCCTCTCCATTGCGCGGTTCAGCCGCCGCGCCGCCGGCCTCCGGAGCCAACGCCACCTCGTCGAGCGCCCCGGCTTCCGGTGATGTTCCCGAGTGGGCCCAGCGCATGCGCCGCTCCCAGCAGATGGCCCACGGCATCCAGACCGCGACCCATGCGGTCCGGTCCGGCGACAGCCATGGCGGCGGCTCCTCCATCTCCCTCTCCGAAAGCGATCGCTCATGACGCCTTTTAAGCGACCCTCGGTTCATTACGGCCGCTCGCCCGAGCCTGAGACGCCCTATCAGCGCGCAGCCCAGGTCTGGGATGACCGCATCGGCTCGGCCCGCGTGCAGGCGAAGAACTGGCGTCTCATGGCCTTCGGCTGCCTGGCGCTGGCGGCCGGCCTCTCCGGGGCCCTGGTGTGGCAGGCCCTGAGCGGCTCAGTGGTCCCCTGGGTCGTCCAGGTGGACAAGCTGGGGCAGGCGCAGGCGGTTGCACCCGCCACCTCGGACTATCGACCCTCCGATCCCCAGATCGCCTTCCACCTCACCCGCTTCATCGAGGAGGTGCGCAGCATCTCCGCCGATCCTGTCATCGTGCGTCAGAACTGGCTTAGGGCCTATGCCTATACGACGCAGGCCGGAGCAGTCGCCCTCAACGACTATGCCCGGGCTAACGATCCCTTCGCCCGGGTCGGCAAGCAACAGGTCGCGGTGGAGGTCTCGAGCGTGATCCGCGCCTCGCCGGACTCCTTCCGCATTGCCTGGACCGAGCGCTGCTACCAGGACGGCAGCCTCGCCGACACTGTCCGCTGGAGCGCCATCCTCACCGTCGGGGTGCAGGCGCCGCGGGACGCCGAGCGCCTCCGGGCCAATCCGCTTGGGATCTACGTCAACGCCATCAACTGGTCGAAGGAACTCGCACAATGACGACGGCCATCCGCAATTCCGGGAGGCCGGCTTTCCGGGGCCTCTCCTTTCTGGCTTTCCGTAAGTCCGGCTTGCCGCTTCTCCTCATTTGCACTTCCGCGCTCGCCGGCTGTGCCACCTTCGAGAAGCCGCCGGAGATCGAATATGACGATGCGCCGCCCGCCGTCTTCAAGGCCGAGCCGCCGGGGCCGGTGCGCATCGTCGAGCTGCCGAAGCCTTTGCCGCTGCCGGGCCAGCTGAAGCCGGTGGGAAAGGATGGCAAGGCGGAGCCCGAAGCCGCTGACCCTGCCTCCCGGGTCAATCAGGCCAATGCCGCCGCCCGGGTCCAGCCGGTGCGCAATGGCTTCATCAACTCCATGCAGGTCTATCCCTTCGTGGAGGGCGCCCTCTATCAGGTCTATGCCGCGCCCGGCCAGGTCACCGACATCGCCCTGCAGCCCGGCGAGCAACTGGTGGGCACGGGGCCCGTGGCGGCCGGCGACACCGTGCGCTGGATCATCGGTGATACGGAGAGCGGAGCAGGGGGCGGGAAGCAGGTCCACATCCTAGTCAAGCCCACGCGATCGGACCTCGTCACCAACCTCGTCATCAACACCAATCTGCGCACCTATCACATGGAGCTGCGGTCCACCGAGAAGACCTACATGGCCTCGGTCTCCTGGCAGTATCCCCAGGACCAGCTTATCGCCCTGAGGCGCCAGAATGCCGAGGCGGCAGTCATGCAACCCGTCGCCGCCGGCATCGACCTGACCAAAGTGAACTTCCGCTACGAGGTCACCGGTGACCGGGCGCCGTGGCGACCGCTACGGGCGTTCGACGATGGCCAGCAGGTGTTCATCGAGTTTCCCCGCGGGATCGCCCAGGGCGAGATGCCGCCGCTGTTCGTGGTCGGCCCCCAGGGCGACACCTCCGAGCTCGTGAACTATCGCGTGCGTGGCAGCTACATGATCGTCGACCGCCTCTTCGCCGCAGCCGAGCTGCGCTTTGGCGCCGACAAGGACCAGAAGCGCGTGCGCATCTCCCGTACCGATGGGAGGCCGGTCCTATGAGCGTCAATGAAACCGGGAGGGAGAGAGGGCCGGAACGCACCAGCACTGACGGAGCCCGCCCGCTGACAGGGGAAGCTGTTGCGGCCATGCGGCTGCGGCCGGAGCCCCCACGGGTGACCCGCCTGTCCCGAAAAGTGCTGGCCGGGCTGGGGCTGGTCGCGGGCCTCGGGATCGGCGGGGCGCTGATCTACGCCCTTCAGACGCGCAAGGACCATGGCCGAGGACAGGAACTCTACGCCACCGATGTCAAGGCGACGCCGGACGGACTCGCCGGCTTGCCGAAGGACTACACTGGCATCCCCAAGCTCGGGCCGCCTCTGCCCGGCGACCTCGGTCGGCCGATCCTCAATGCCCAGGCCACAGCGCAGCCACCGATCCCCGCGATGGCAGGCATGCCCAATCCTGCTCTGAGCCCGGAGGAGCAGCGCCAGCAGCAGGAGACCGAGGCCGCCCGGATCGGGCGGCTTTTTGCCCAGACCAACACGCGGCCGGCGAGCCCCGTCGTGGCGCAACAGGTGAGCGCAGCGTCGGTTACAACGGCGGCATCTGTCCCGGATCTGACTTCCGTTGGTCTTACGCCGCAGGCGGTGACACAAACGCCCCAGGAGCGGCAGACGGCCTTCCTCAACCAGGCGGTCGACCGACGCACCGTGTCCCTCGACCGCGTGGCGGCTCCAGCCTCGGCCAACATCCTGCAGGCCGGCGCCGTCATCCCTGCAGCGCTGATCACCGGCATCCGCTCCGATCTGCCGGGACAGATCACCGCCCAGGTCACCGAGAATGTCCATGACAGCCCGACCGGCCGGATCCTCTTGATCCCTCAGGGCACCCGCATCGTCGGCCAATATGACAACGGCGTCGGCTTCGGCCAGCGCCGGGTGCTCCTGGTTTGGAACCGCCTTATCTTCCCCAATGGCCGCTCCATCGTGCTGGAACGCCTGCCGGGTGCCGATGCCGGGGGTTACGCCGGCCTCGAGGACGGGGTCGACTATCACTGGGGCGAGTTGTTCAAGGCCGCGGTGCTGTCCACAATCCTCAGCGTCGGGGCGAGCGCAGGGACATCCGACAGCGACAGCGACCTCGCCAGCGCCCTGCGGGAGGGCGCCTCCGACAGCATCAGCCAGACCGGCCGCCAGATCGTCCAGCGCCAGCTCAACATCGCCCCGACGCTGACCATCCGGCCTGGATACCCGGTGCGGGTCATCGTTTCGCGGGATCTCGTTCTAGAACGTTATGGAGGCTGACATGCCCAAGCTGAAGCTGACCGAGATACTCGACGACAAACCGGTGAAGGTGACGGTCGAATTGCCGGCGAAGCTTCATCGCGATCTTGTCGCTTATGCGCAGGTCCTGAGCGAGGAGAAGGGGAGCCCGATCACCGACCCTGTCCGGCTCATTGCGCCGATGCTTGAGCGGTTCATGGCGACGGATCGCGCATTCGCAAAGGCGCGGCGTTCGAGCCATCGAGATCCGACGCTGGCGTCGTCCCGAAGGGCGCTGACGGGTGCGCCATCGTGCGAGCAAGACTGAGAAGAGTTCGTGCAGCCGGATTGTCGTTCCTTGGGGACGCGATCGCAAAAAATGGCAATCGCTCTCCCGCGATTGGCCGATAGACCACACCTGGAATCGAAACTGCTGTCTCGGACTCGAGCATTGGAGCCACTCCTCGACGTAATGCGACGAGCGTTAAGAGGCTATAGCGCTCTATGCTCTGGATCAGGAACCTAGGGCGGTGCCCCATCTGGCAAAGCCGAAGGCTGAGATAGTCGAGGACCTCATCTCCAGGACCACCTGAACACACAAGAAATGATTCGTGGGCAAGGTCACTCCAGCTCAACTCACTCTTGGTGCTCAAAGGATGCCCGTCCCAAAGCGCCGCAAACACGTTCTCGCGCCAAAGCTGATGAGCATCGTAGGGATGTGGCTGGCGGTTTCCGATCGTGAAGGCGAGGTCAATATGAGACCTGTCGATCGATAAAAGATGGTGCGCAGCCGATCCCTCGCTGAATTTCACTTCGACATTTGGATACTTATTGTCGTAAGCCGCGAAAAGCTTGGAGACAAAGCCGGAGGCGAGGGACGAAAACAGTCCAACGCTCAGATGGCCCACCTCCGACCGGCCAATGGCGGCCACCTCCGCCGCTCCGTCGCGAATGTGGTCCAGCGCAAGGCAGGCACGATGAAGGAACCGCTGGCCGGCCATCGTCAGGTTGATTCCCCCGGAGTGCCGCACGAATAGGGAGGCACCGATCTGGCTTTCAACGTCGCGAATGCGACGACTGACGGAGAATTCCTGCACCCCGAGTGCCGCTGCCGCCTTCCGAAAGCTTCCAGCATCTGCCGCCGCGGTGAAATATCGGAGATCACGCACTTCGATATCAAATAATGATCGCCTCACAACACGCCTCAACGCACAACCCAAATAGGGGTAAATTTACCGCCCTTCAGCCCAAATCGCAATCTTAAGTTGTCCTTAGCGTCGCATTTGCCAGCGCTCTCGGCATCCCTCGCCCGTTCGCCGCCGAGGGGATCGTTGCATCATCCGCTGGGATCCCGCTCTTACCTTGATCGCTGACCACCCATTTTACCCCTCCGACTTGGCGCTCACCTCGTTTGGCCGGCAAGCGCGAGACCGTGAAACGTCTCGGCACCGACTATATCGACCTCTACCAGCTCCACTGGCCCGATCGCGCCGTGCCCCTGTTCGGCCAGCGCGCCACCACCCGCGCACGGGGCGGCGGCGACGGCCCGGAGGTTGCGATCGAGGAGACGCTGGCCGCACTCGATGCGCTGGTGAAGTCCGGGAAGGTGCGCCACATCGGCCTCTCCAACGAGACCGCCTGGGGCCTGCACACCTTCCTCGCCGCGGCGGAAAAGGGCATCGGCCCGCGCGTCGCCTCGGTGCAGAATGCCTACAGCCTCGTGAATCGCACCTACGAGACGGGCCTCGCCGAATTCCACCAGCGCGAGGATGTGGGCCTGCTCGCCTATTCGCCGCTGGCGCAGGGCTTTCTCACCGGCAAATATCTCGACGGCGCCCTGCCCGCCGGCGCCCGCAAGACGCTGTTCAACCGCGCCCAGCGCTATGAAAAGCCGGGCACGGAAGAGGCGGTGCGCGCCTATGTGGCGCTGGCGCGGGAGGTGGGGGTGAGCCCGGCGCAGCTCGCCATCGCCTTCGTCACCAGCCGGCCGTTCGTGACCTCCAACATCATCGGCGCCACCACCCTCGCGCAGCTGGAGGAGGATCTCGGCTCGCTCGACGTGACCCTGACGCCGGAGATCGAGGACCGCATCGACGCCCTGCACCAGCTGCACGGAAACCCCGCGCCCTGAACGGGCCACACCGCCAGCCCGGCCACGGCCGGCGGTGCATTAGGCTCGGCCCGATCTATATTTCCATTAAATTTATAGACAAACTTATTTGTGATCGTAGAGTAGCCGGAACCGATTGGCCGGCCCCGTTTCCAACGTGAGTCACCGGCCGGTCTCCGCCCTTCGGGAGAGACGCCATGGCCCCACGCCAGCTGCACCTGAACGTCAACACCCTCAATGCCGGCTTCTACAGCTCGGCCTGGCGTGCGCCCTCGTCCGATCCCCGCGCCTATGCCGACATCGCCCATTATGTGAAGGTCGCCCAGATCGCCGAGCGCGGCACCTTCGACGCCATCTTCCTCGCCGACGTGCCGGCCTTCTCCGACCGGCCGGACCTGCGCCCCTTCCAGGCGCTGGAGCCAACCATCGTGCTGGCCCACGTCGCCGCCGCCACCGAGCATCTGGGCCTGATCGGCACCGCCTCCACCAGCTTCAACGACCCCTACAATCTCGCCCGCCGCTTCGCCTCCCTCGACATCGCCAGCAATGGCCGGGTGGGCTGGAACATCGTCACCACCGCCGATGCCTCGGCCGCGCGCAATTTCGGCACCGACGAGCTGGAGGCCCACGCCAATCGCTACGAGCGGGCCGACGAATTCGCCGACGTGGTGACGGCCTTGTGGGACAGCTGGGAGGACGACGCCTTCGTCGGCGACAAGGGCACCGGCCACTTCATCGACACCGCCAAGGTCCACCCCATCGAGCATCGCGGCCGGCACTTCTCGGTGCGCGGGCCGCTCAACGTGCCGCGCTCGGCGCAGGGCCGGCCGGTGCTGGTGCAGGCGGGCGGATCGGCGGACGGCATCCGCCTCGCCGCGCGGCATGCGGAAGCCATCTTCTCCGTCGCCCACACGCTGGAAGAGGCGCTGGCCTTCGCCGGCTCGGTGCGCACCCAGGCCCGCACCTTCGGCCGCAACGGCGACGACATCGTGATCCTGCCCGGCCTCGCCGCCATCATCGGCTCCACCGAGGCCGAGGCGCGCCGCCGCGAAGAGGAATTGTGGGCGCTCACCCCCGGCGACTACGGGCTGCGCCGCGTCGCCGGCATCCTCAAGGTGGACCCCGCCTCCCTCGACCTCGACGGCCCGCTGCCTGACGTGGCCCGCCCGGTAGACGGGATGCAGACCTTCTTCGACGCCTTGGTGGGCGCGGCCGACCGCGAGAAGCTCACCGTGCGCCAGCTGATCCGCCGCTTCGGCGGCTCCACCGGCCATCGCGTCATCGTCGGCACGCCGGAGGCCATCGCCGACGATATCGAGGCCTGGTTCACCGCCGGCGCCGTGGACGGCTTCAACCTGATGCCGGACGTGCTGCCCGAGGGCCTCGAAGTCTTCGTCGATCATGTGGTGCCGCTGCTGCGCAAGCGCGGCCTGTTTCGCACCCATTATTCCGGCCGAACGCTGCGGGAGCATTTCGGCCTGCCCCGCCCCGCCAGCCGCTTCGCCCCCGGCACGGCGGTCTGTGCACCGCGCATCGCCGCCGGCCGCTGAGCTGCCCTTCATCCCGAGGATCCATCCGTCCATGAGCCAGATCGAAGACGCCTGGGGCGCCGGCCCCACCGACCGCTACGAGGAACTCGCCAGCCGGTTCCGCCCCATCTTCCGCGATATCCGCGAGAGCGCAGTGGAGCGCGAGCAGACCCACCGCCTGCCCCGCGCCGAGATCGCCGCCCTGAAGGAGGCCGGCTTCACCACCCTGCGCCTGCCCAAGGACGAAGGCGGCTTCGGCGCCACCTTGCCCGAGCTGTTCAACCTGCTGATCGAACTGTCCGAGGCGGACAGCAACGTCACCAATGCGCTCCGCGCCCATTTCGGCTTCACCGAGGAGGTGCTGAACTCGCCCTTCAAGGACTATCGCGACCGCTGGGTGAAGCGCATCGCCGCCAAGGAGACCTCGGGCAGCGGCTTCACCGAGGGGGCGGACAATGCGGTCGGCCACTTCAACACCCGCATCGTGCGCGACGGCGACCGGCTGCGCCTCGACGGCCAGAAATTCTACACCACCGGCTCCCTCTTCGCCGACTGGATCAATCTCGGCGCCGAGGACGAGGAGGGCAATTTCATCCTCGCGCAGGTGCCCACCGGCGCGCCCGGCGTGAGCATCGTCGACGACTGGGACGGCTTCGGCCAGCAGCTCACCGCCTCGGGTACGGCCAAGTTCGACAACGTCACCCTCTCCGACGACCTCATCAATCCGCAGCGCAAGCGCTTCCGCTATTCGGTCGCCTTCTACCAGCTCGTTCACCTCGCCACCCTCGCCGGCATCGGCCGCGCGGCGGCAGGCGACGTGGCGCGGCTCGTCTCGGTGCGCAAGCGCGTGTTCAGCCATGGCAATGCCGACCGCGCGGGCGCCGATCCGCAGATCCTCCAGATCGTCGGCAAGGTGCGCGCCAGCGCCTACGGGGCCGGCGCGGTGGTGCTGAAGGCCGCCGAGGCCCTGCAGCGCGCCTATGACACCCGCGAGCGGGAGACCTCCGAGGGGCAGGACGTCTCGGTGGCGGTGGCGGACCTCGAAGTGAACCAGGGCGTCACGGTGGTGACCTCCCTCATCCTCGATGCCACCTCCCACCTGTTCGACGCGCTGGGCGCTTCCTCGGCGCGGCGCGGGGTGGGCCTCGACCGCCACTGGCGCAACGCCCGCACCCTCTCCTCCCACAATCCGCGCGTCTACCGCGAGCGCATCGTCGGCGACTTCGCGGTGAACGGCACTTGGCCGCCCGGTCCCTACCGCGTCGGCGACGGCATCGCCGCCAAGGCCGGCTGACCGCTCCTCCTCCGTCACGGGACAAGACCATGACCACGCCCGCCACCCCCGACATCAACGCCCTCGCCCGCCTCGCGGCGCAGGCCGAGGCCGACCTCGCCCGCATCGGCGAGACCGGCACGGACTGGGTGCCTCCAGCCGAGGGCATCGACCACAATGTGGTGGTGGTGGGCGCCGGCCAGAGCGGCCTTTCCGCCGCCTTCGGCCTTCGGCGCGCCGGCATAGGCCGCGTCAGCGTCGTCGATGCCGCGCCGGCTGGCCAAGAGGGCATCTGGCGCGGCCCCGCGCGCATGACCATCCTGCGCACCCCCAAGGTGCCGCCAGGCCCGGAGCTGGGCCTGCCCAGCCTCTCCTTCCAGGCCTGGTACGAGGCGGCCTATGGCGTCGAGGCCTATGCCGCGCTGCCGACCGTGCCGCGCGAGATCTGGGCGGACTATGTGGCGTGGTTCCGCTCGGCGTCCGCCGTCGAGGTGCGCAATGGCGTCACCCTGGCGCGGGTGGAGCCGCAGGAGGGGCGGCGAAAGGAAGGGGGGCTGCGGCTCCACTTCACGGCGGAGGGCAAGACCTTCACCGAGACCACCCGCAAGCTGGTGCTGGCCACCGGCATCGCCGGCTCGGGCGGCCCCTTCATTCCCGACGTGGTGGCGGGCCTGCCCGGCCATCTCTACGCCCACACCCACGCCTTCGACCCGAAAGCCCTCGCCGGCCAGCGCGTCGCCATCCTCGGCTCGGCGGCCTCCGCCTTCGATGCGGCGGGCGCGCTGCTGGAGGCTGGCGCGGGGGCGGTGGACCTGTTCTCCCGCGGCGCGGACCTCGCCCGCGGCTCGGCCATGAAGCCGTTCGGCTTCTTCGGCGCGTGGGAGCATTTCCATGCGCTGCCCGATGCCGACCGCTGGGCGGTGATGGCCCATTTCCGCCGCCGCGCCTCCTTCCCGCCACCGGCGGCGGTGAAGCGGGCGGTGGCCCATGCCAACTTCCGCATCCACCTCGATGCCGGCTGGCGCGCGGCCGCGCCCCACGGGGACGGCGTGCGCATCACGCTCAATTCTGGCGCGACCTTCGACGCCGATTTCATCCTGCTCGGCACTGGCTATCAGGCCGATGCGCGGCTCTATCCGCCCTTCGCCGATTTCGCCCCCGCCATCGCCCGCTGGTCGGACAAGGTGGCGGTGGACGAGGCCGACGCCGTGCTCGCCAGCGCGCCCTATCTCGGCCCGGCCTTCGAACTGGTGGAAAGCGAGCCGGGCGCCGCGCCCTTCCTCACCGACATCCATTTCCTCGCCTTCTCGGCCATGACCAGCACCGGCCGGCCGGTGGGCGACATTGCGAGCCTGCACCACAACATCCCGCGCGCGGTGGCCGCCATCGGCCGCGACCTGTTCGTCGCCGACCGCGCGAAGCACCTCGCCCGCTTCCTCGCCCCGGTGGGCACCGACGACCTGTCGCGCGACCTCTATGCCGGCGCGCTCACCGCCGGCGACACCCTGGCCGCCGCCGAATGAGCCGCCACCTGCCCTCACCCATTCGCTCCGGGAAACCGAGATGACCGTCCAGCAGCCCGCGCCCACCTTCCTCGCCTCCGGCGCCGGACAACCGCCTCGGGGCGTCAAGCTCGATCTGGTGGACCTGAGCCCGCGTGCCGGGCAGACGCTCGCCCGCTCGCGCTTCAGCAAGAGCGCACGCTTCGCCTCCCGCGCGCTGGTGCCGGCTTTGCTGCTCGCCGTCTGGCAGGCGAGTTCCAATTTCGGCCTCGTCGCGCCGGAGGTGCTGCCCTCCCCGGCCGAGATCATCGCCGCCTATGCGGAGCTGATCCGCACCGGCGAACTCCAGGCCGCCATTCCCGCCTCCCTCGCCCGCGCGCTGACGGGGCTGGCGCTGGGGGCGAGCGTCGGGCTGGTACTGGGCCTCTTCGCCGGCCTGTGGCGGGTGGGCGAGGAGCTGTTCGACGCGCCCTTGCAGATGCTGCGGACCATCCCGTTCATCGCCATGATCCCGCTCTTCATCATCTGGTTCGGCATCGGCGAGCAGGCGAAGATCGCGCTCATCTTCGGCGCCACCATCTTCCCGGTCTATCTCAACACCTATTCCGGCGTGCGCGGGGTGGACCAGAAGCTGATCGAGGCGGCGCGGGTGTTCGGCCTCTCCCATGGCCGCATCGCCACCCGCGTCATCATCCCCACCGCTTTGCCCTCCATTCTCGTCGGGCTGCGTTTCGCCGCCGGCGTGTCGCTGCTGGCTCTGGTGGCGGCGGAGCAGATCAACGCGCGCTCAGGCATCGGCCTCATCCTCATCAACGCCAACCAGAACCAGCGCACCGACATCATCATCGCCGGCATCATCGTCTACGCCCTGCTCGGCATCGCCATCGACCTCGTGATGCGTGTTGTGGAACGCCTCGCACTGCCCTGGAGGCCCAGCCTTGTCCTTGCATAGCTCCTCTCCCACCGAGGCCGTCGCCCTCGCCGGCCTCGACCTCGCCGCTCCCAAAACGCTGGCCCAGCCCGTGGCCGTGCGCCTCGAAGGCGTGCGCCGGGTGTTCGGCTCCCGCGCGGTGCTGGACGGCATCGACCTCGAGGTCCGACGCGGCGAGTTCGTCTCCTTGCTCGGTCCCTCCGGCACCGGCAAGACGACGCTCCTGCGCATCCTCGCCGGGCTCGACCGGGCCGATGGCGGGCGCGTGGAAGTCGCCTCCGCCCGCTCCGTGGTATTCCAGGAGCCGCGGCTCGTGCCCGCCAAGCGCGTCTGGCAGAACGTGGTGCTCGGCCATGTGCAGAACCGCGTCACCCGCCGCCTCGCTGCCGCCGCGCTGGAGGAGGTGGGCCTCGGCCGCCACGTGGACGTGTGGCCCAAGACGCTGTCCGGCGGCGAGGCGCAGCGCGTGGCGCTCGCCCGCGCTCTGGCCGGCGAGCCCAACCTGCTGCTGCTGGACGAGCCCTTCGCCGCGCTCGACGCGCTGACCCGCATCCGCATGCACGATCTCGTCGCCCAGCTCTGGCGGCGCCACCTGCCGGCGGTGGTGCTCGTCACCCACGATGTGGACGAGGCCATCCTCATGTCCGACCGGGTGATCGTCCTGTCCGGCGGCGGCATCCGCTTCGATGCCCGCGTGCCGCTGGAACGTCCGCGCAAACGTGGCGACGCCGGCTTCACCGCGCTGCGCGCCCGACTCCTCGCCGAGCTGGGCGTCGCCTCCCCCGAGGCCGGCGGCCACGCCTGACCCCTTCCCCAGTTTCAGAGTTGGAGCCTTTCCCAGTGACCTCTTCCCTGCGTCCCACCCGCCGCCATCTGCTTGCCGCCGGCGCCGCCTTCGCCGCCTTCCTTGCCGCCTCCGCCGCGTCCGCTGAGGAGCGCGTGAAGCTGCTGATCGGCTACCAGGACCTCACCGTGCCCTCCACCGTCACCGCCTCCAAGGTGCTGGAAGGCGCGCCCTATGACGTGGAATGGGTGATCCTGCCCGGCCCGGCGGCGCAGCTCTCGGCGCTCTATTCCAAGAACATCGATGTGGGCCACATGGGCGATACCTCGCTCATCATCGAGCAGGGCAAGGCCAAGGACGAGTGGGTGGAGGGCAATCCCCCGCTGCAGATCATCGCCGGCTGGCGCGCCAATGACGGCAAGTATCCGCCCATCGTCACCGTGGTGCGCACGGACGCCAAGATCGACACGCTGGCCGACCTGCGCGGCAAGAAGTGGTCGTACAATTTCGGCGGCTTCAACTATCTGCAATATGTGCTGACCGGCCTGAAGGCGGGGCTCACGCCGAAGGATTACGAGGCAGTGCAGCTCGGCGACCAGAATGCCTCCGCCGCCGCCTTCAACTCCGGCCGGGTGGACGCCTTTTCCGGCTCCATCGCGCCCGTGGGTGAATCCATCGAAAAGGGCACGGCCCGCGTCCTCATCACCAGCGACGAGCTGGAGATCCCCGCCCTCAACGTCTTCACCGCCCGCGGCGACGTGTTGAAGGACCCGGCGAAGCGCGCTGCCTTGGCGGATTTCCTCGCCCGCGTGCGCACCCACTGGACCTGGTATGCGGACCATCTCGACGAGGTGCAGAAGCTCTATGAGGAGAAGGTGAAGCAGACCCCGGCGCGGGCGAAGCTCACCACCCTCTACCAGAAGGCCACCTTCCAGCCCCTCGACGACAAGCTGGTCGCCCGCGAGCAGAAGATCGCCGACATCCTCACCGAAGCCGGCGGCATCCCGAAGAAGATCAACGTAAACGTGGAGTTCTACCGCGGCTTCAATTCCTCCACCGTCGGCGGCAACTGAGCGGTGCGGAACGGGAGACGACACATGGCAGCCTCTCCTCCGCCTGCCGCCGGCCGGCTCTCGCGGCGAACCCTTCTCGCCGCGACGGGCGCACTCATTCTCCCCGGCCTCGGTGCCGGTCGGGCGGGGGCGGCGGATGCCAGCCTCAAGGTTGGCTATCAGGACTCGACCCTGCCCGAGCTGGCCCGCGCATCGGGCGTGTTCGAGGGAGCGCCCTACACGGTGGAATGGGTCGTGCTGCCCGGCCCCGCCGCCCAGCTCACCGCCGCCTATTCCAGGGCCATCGACCTCGCCCATCTCGGCGACACCTCGCTCATCATCGAGCAGGGCAAGTCCGCCGATGGCTGGGCGGGCGGGCCGCCGCTCCAGATCATCGCCGGCTGGCGCAATCTCGACGCGCGCTATCCGCGCATCGTCACCGCCGTGCGCACCCGCACCGGAGCCAAGACGGCGCCCGAGCTGAAGGGCCTCAAATGGGGCTTCAATTTCGGCGGCCTCAACTACGTGCAGTACCTCCTCGCCCGCCGGGCCGGCGGCCTCACCGCCGCCGACATCGACCCCATCCAGTTCGGCGATGGCAATGCCGCCGCCACCGCCTTCAATGCCGACCATGTGGACGTCTATTCCGGCCTCGGCGCGCTGGTGGGCGAAGCGGTGGAAAAGGGCCAGGCGCGCATCGTGCTGACCAGCGACGACCTCGACATTCCCGCGCTCGGCGTGTTCGCCGCCCGCACGGACGCCATCGCCGATCCCGCCCGCCGCGCCGTGCTGCAGGATTTCGTCGGCCGGCTGGCCCGCTATTTCGCCTGGTATGCGGACAATCTGGATGCCGCCGAGCGCATCTACATCGACAGGGTGAAGCAGAGCCCCGCCCGCGCCCGCTATTACGTGGAATTCGGCAAGGCCCGGCTGCGCCCCATCGATGCCGAGCTGATCCGCCGCGAGCAGAAGATCGCCGACGCGCTGCTGGAGGCCGGCGCCATTCCACGCACCATCGATGTCTCGTCCGAGTTCAACACCACCTTCAACGCCGCCGTGAACTAAACGGCGCCGGAGGGACCATGAACGTCTCCGTCAGCCCGAAGGCGGCCGCGGTGCGC